>NZ_JBSPTN010000007.1:0-390680 GCF_053850495.1 Pseudomonas sp. CFBP 5748 | reverse complement strand
CACTGCGGTGCATGCACATGTTTCAACGGACCGGGTAATCAAGGCCGCCAAAACGAAAAGACCTTGAAAGGGATGGCTGTAAGAGCGGAACCATAAGTGGCCGTTACCGCAGCAACGGATATGTACTCAATCAAAACTCAGTAACCGTTGGACTCATAGTCCGGGGTAAACGCAAACCCAACCACCCGCTCAACCCCCGTCTCCAACCGCCCATCCGGCCAAAGCCGCAACCACCGATACCCCGGCGCCTGCGAGCCCACCGCAAAATCCTCACTCCCAGGCTCAAACTGAATACAGGTCGAAGGCGAAGCCAACAAACGAACCCCCTCCCGCACCCGATCAACCTCCTGATGCACATGCCCCCACAGCACAGCACGCACCTGAGGAAACCGATCCAACACCGCAAACAGTGCCTCAGGATTACGCAACCCAATCGGCTCCATCCACGCACACCCAATCGAAACAGGATGATGATGCAGGCACACCAAATGATGCCGCTGCGGCGCCTCACTCAAGGCATTGGCCAACAGAATCAACTGCTCCTCGGCCAAAAAACCCGGCACCGATCCGGGCACGGCGGAGTCGAGCATCGTCACCCGCCAATTGCCAATGTCCACCACCGGATCGAGCAACGTACTCTTGACCGCAGCCTTGAGCATCACCTGCGGCTCGTCATGGTTACCCGGAATCCAGCGCGCCGGAGCATCGATTCGCCCACTCAACTGCCGAAACGCTTCATAGGATTCCAGCGTCCCGTCCTGGGACAAATCCCCAGTGGCAAGCATCAAGTCGATGTTGGGTTGCTGCTTGAGCACCAGGTCAATGACCGCCCCCAGGCTGTCACGGGTGTTCATACCCAACAACGAAGCGTCGGCCTCGGCGAACAGATGACTGTCGGACAGTTGGACCAGCAACGCCGCATCGGCGGTGGTCAAAGTGGATACGCTCGGCAAATCGCTCTCTCCCAGGCGCACTCGCGCCATTGGATGAAGCCGCAATTATGCTGGGGAAGATCGAAAGGGGAAACCCGCGAACCGGAACCGGTTCACAACCAGTGTCCAGTATTTGAAAGACAACTACCGAACGACTTCGAACTCGTGACCCAACGCCAGGCAATGACTCAGCCATTCACCCAAAAACAGATTCAACTGGGCCTTTTCGTCCGGCTGGTGCATTGACGCATTGGGATAAGGATAGATGCCGCGAAAGCGTCGTGCATGTTCGGCGCTCACGACTTCGGCCATGCGCGCATCGTGATAGACCTGGACCTCCAGTTGCGGCACCGGCAGCCAGGGCAGGCTGTGTTCCTGGCGCACTTGCAAGGTGGTGGTGTATGGGCAGGTTTGCAGCACCTCGAGGGCCAGCACGCCAAGCATCTGGTCGCCGTGGGTCACGGCGATGCGCCGTGGCGCCGGATCGTTGCGCATGTCCGGCAACAAGCGCATCAGGCGGGCGTAGTTGGCCTCGCAGGCGGCCTGCAACCCCACCAGATCGACGCGATAGCGATCGCGCAGCTTGTTCAGGACCATAGCCCCCTCACTTCCTCGCGGTTCAAGGCCAGCCATTGCAGGGCGATGATGCTCGGTGCATTGCAGATTTGTCCGTCGCGCACAGCTTGCAGGGCATCCTCGAAGGACCAGACCTTGACGCGGATATCCTCGGCTTCTTCCGCCAGGCCATGCAGCCCGCCCGCCCCCGTGCTGTCGCAACGCCCCAGGTACAAATGGACGAATTCATCACTGCCGCCCGGCGATGGAAAATACTTGGTCATCGGCCAGAGCGCGGCGAAGACAAGCCCAGCTTCCTCCTGCGCTTCGCGATGAGCAACTTCTTCCGGTTGCTCGTCCTTGTCGATCAGGCCGGCCACCAATTCCACCAGCCAAGGGTTGGTCGTCTTGCCTATGGCGCCCACGCGAAACTGCTCGATCAACACCACCTCATCACGCTGCGGGTCGTAGGGCAGCACGCACACCGCGTCATGACGTACGAACAGTTCACGACTGATCTCACGGCTCATGCCACCGGCAAATAATTCGTGGCGCAGGACGAGGCGGTCGAGTTTGTAGAACCCCTGGAAGCAGCTCTCGCGCTTGACGATGTCCACGGTGTTCGGCGTGGCGTTGGTGAAGTCGGTCATGACAATCCTCGTGTGCAGTAGATCAATACGAGGTTCCAACCTCGGCTTCGCGCCATCCTAACGCGCCCGTACCCTTTGATGCAGCCCCTTTCCACTCATCGGGATAGACGGCAGAAGGTGTAAAGAACTCTAATGAGCTTAGTGGCGAACTGATTGCCCTGCTGACAGTCGAAGCGGGTAACTTTTTGCCTTTCCCTGTTTCATGAAGGACGCCCATGTCGCTTTTCAAAACTGCCTCCGTGGCCGCCATTGCCCTGACCCTGGGCGCTTGCCAAAGCCTGTTCCAACCCAACTACCGCGCGCCGCTGGAAACCACCCGCGACGCCTCGGAGCAACTGCAGCCCGGCTGCGCCAGCGCCGACTGCCCATTGGTGAACATTGACACCCTGCGCTTCCCCGCCGAACCGAGCCTGGACGGCATTGTTGAAAAACGCCTGCTGGAGCTGACCCGCTCCACCCCGGGTGCCCCGGTGGCACCGACGCTGGCCGCCTACCGCGAGCAGTTTCTGCGCAGCGCCGCCCCGCGTAACAGCAGTTACTTGCAAGCCAAGGTACGTGAGCAGCATGACGGCTTGGTGATCATCGAGTTGTCCAGCTACCTGGACACCGGCGGTGCCCACGGTACGCCGGGGCGCGGTTTCATCAACTATTCGCGCCCACAACACAAGGTGTTGAGCTTGTCGGACATGCTGCTGCCGGGCCAGGAAGAAGCGTTCTGGAAAGCCGCCCAGGTCGCCCACAACAGCTGGCTGATCAGCACCAAGCTGGATCAGGAACCTGACTTCATGAAGCAGTGGGCGTTCCAGAAAACCCCGAACGTGGCGCTGACCTACGGCGGGGTGATCCTCAAGTACGAAGTGAGCACCATCGCGCCGTACGCCCTGGGCCACATCGAACTGAAGATCGCTTACCCGCGCCTCAATGGCATTCTCAGGCCCGAGCTGTTTCCCGGCCGTAGCTGAAGGCCCGGCCCAGCAACAGTTGCAGCAACCCTGCCAGGATCAACGACGGCAGGGTTGCGCCGATGTCCGGGTAGAAATTGGCCAGCAGATGATAAGTGCTCACCCCACCCAGCCAGGCCAACAGTGCCGGCCAGCGCAACGCGGCTGACAACACCTGGCTGCTGCGTTTGCGCAGGATGAAGTGGTCCACCAGCACCACGCCGAACAGCGGCGCGAACACCGAGCCGATCAGCAACAGGAAGTTCTGGTATTGCGCCAACGGCGCGAAGCAGGCGATCAACGTACAGATGACGCCAATTGCCAAGGCCAGGTGCTCGACTTTCAGCCCCGACAACAGGCCACTGGAGACCGCCGCAGAGTGAATGTCAGCGAAGGCGTTTTCCGACTCGTCCAGCAGAATCAGCAGCAGCGGAATTCCCAAGCCGGCGCCAGCCAGGGCCAGCAGCAGCGCATTGACTTCACCGCTTGGCGCAAACGCCAGGGTGTAGGCAACGCCCAGGCTCATCAACCAGAAATTACCGATGAAGAAGCCCAGCGCAGTACCGCCAAACACATTTTTGGCGCGCTTGCCGAAGCGTGAATAGTCGGCGATCAGCGGCAGCCAGGACAGCGGCATGGCAATGGCGATATCGAAACCCACTGCCAGCGGCATCGAGCCGTCACCCGCCTGGTCCCACAGCGCGGCCAGGTCGGCCTTGGCGAACAGGTTCCAGGTCAGCCAGATGCACGCCGCCAGCAACAGCCAGATGCCCCACTTACGCAGGACCTTGCGCACGAACGTCAGCGGCCCGCTCACTGCGAGCAGGGTCGCCAAGGCGCCGAAGAACAGCGTCCACAGCAGCGGGTTGGAGCCCAGGCTGCCTTCACTGAAGGCTCGGGCGCCGAGCAGGCTGGCGGCATCACGCATGACGATGATTTCGAACGAGCCCCAACCGATCAGTTGCAGCAGGTTCAACACCGCCGGCACGCTCGCGCCCTTGCCGCCGAGACTGAGCTTGAGGGCGGCCATGGCCGACAGGCCGGTGTCGCTGCCGATCACCCCGACGGCCGCCAACAGCAGGACGCCCACCAACGTGCCGAGGAAAATCGCCAGCAGCGAACCACTCAGGCCCAGGCCCGGCGCCAGCAAGGCGCCGACCTGCAAGACCATCAGGCCGATGCCGAGGGAGAACCACAGGGAAAACAGGTCGCGGGCGCCGAAGACGCGTTTGTCCAGGGGGACAGCGGTGTCGGGGGAATAGGTGCTGGGTTGGATGTTCAAGGGTTGTTATCTCAGAGGGATATTTGTTGTTTTTCTGGCCGCTATCGCGAGCAAGCTCGCTCCCACAGGGGACTTGCGGTGAGCACAAGATTTGTGAACGACCGAGATCCACTGTGGGAGCGAGCTTGCTCGCGATGACGGCGGTGAAAACACCGCCGCCTTCAGCTCACATCACACTTTCTTGTAAAGCTGACTACCTTCCTTCTTGAACCGCTCAGCCTGTTCCGCCAAGCCCTGGGCGACATCGACATCCACCGCTTCAATGCGCTGGTTGGCCGCGTACTCGCGCACTTCCTGGGTGATTTTCATCGAGCAGAACTTCGGCCCGCACATCGAGCAGAAATGCGCGACCTTGGCCGAATCCTTCGGCAGGGTTTCGTCGTGGTACGAGCGGGCGGTGTCCGGATCCAGGCCGAGGTTGAACTGGTCTTCCCAGCGGAACTCGAAACGCGCCTTGCTCAAGGCGTTGTCGCGGATCTGCGCGCCCGGGTGGCCCTTGGCAAGGTCGGCAGCGTGAGCGGCGATCTTGTAGGTGATGATCCCGGTCTTCACGTCATCCTTGTTCGGCAGCCCCAAGTGTTCTTTCGGAGTCACGTAGCAGAGCATCGCGCAACCGAACCAGCCGATCATCGCCGCACCGATACCGGAGGTGATGTGGTCGTAGCCCGGGGCGATGTCGGTGGTCAGTGGGCCGAGGGTGTAGAACGGCGCCTCGTCGCAGCACTCGAGCTGCTTGTCCATGTTCTCCTTGATCAACTGCATCGGCACATGGCCCGGGCCTTCGATCATGCACTGCACATCATGCTTCCAGGCGATCTTGGTCAGCTCGCCCAAGGTTTCCAGCTCACCGAACTGCGCTTCGTCGTTGGCGTCGGCAATCGAGCCCGGACGCAGACCATCGCCCAGCGAGAAGCTGACGTCGTAGGCCTTCATGATTTCGCAGATGTCTTCGAAGTGGGTGTAGAGGAAGTTCTCTTTGTGGTGCGCCAGGCACCACTTGGCCATGATCGAACCGCCACGGCTGACGATGCCGGTGACGCGCTTGGCGGTCATCGGTACGTAGCGCAACAACACACCGGCGTGGATGGTGAAGTAGTCGACGCCTTGCTCGGCCTGTTCGATCAACGTGTCGCGGAACAGCTCCCAGGTCAGGTCTTCGGCCACGCCACCGACTTTTTCCAGGGCCTGGTAGATCGGCACGGTGCCGATCGGCACCGGCGAGTTGCGGATGATCCACTCGCGGGTTTCATGGATGTGCTTGCCGGTGGACAGATCCATGACCGTGTCCGAACCCCAGCGAATGCCCCAGGTCAGTTTCGCCACTTCTTCTTCGATGGACGAACCCAGCGCGCTGTTGCCGATGTTGCCGTTGATCTTCACCAGGAAGTTACGGCCGATGATCATCGGTTCCAGTTCGGTGTGGTTGATGTTGGCCGGGATGATCGCGCGACCACGGGCGATTTCGTCGCGTACGAATTCCGGGGTGATGACTTTCGGCACGCTGGCGCCGAAGCTGTGGCCGGCGTGTTGCTGCTCCAGCAGGCCGGCGGCGCGGGCCACTTCCAGCTTCATGTTTTCGCGGATGGCGACGTATTCCATCTCGGCGGTGATGATGCCTTTGCGCGCGTAGTGCATCTGGCTGACGTTGGCGCCCGACTTGGCGCGACGTGGGTTGTTCACGTGGGCGAAGCGCAGTTTGGTCAGCTCGGGATCGGCCAGGCGTTCCTGACCGAAGTTGGAACTCAGGCCGGCCAGGCGCTCGGTGTCGCCACGGGCTTCGATCCACGAAGAGCGCACGTCGGCCAGGCCTTTGCGTACGTCGATAATCACGTTCGGGTCGGTGTAGGGGCCCGAAGTGTCATATACCACCACCGGCGCGTTGATTTCGCCGCCGAAGTCGGTGGGGGTCACGTCGAGGCTGATTTCGCGCATGGGCACGCGGATATCCGGGCGGCTGCCCTGGACATAGATTTTTTGCGAGCGGGTAAAGGGTTGAACCGATTGCTCATCGACCTGGGCCGAATCACTGAGGTTGATCGCGTTTTTTGATTTTGTCGTCATCACGGGCTCTCCAGACACACATCCAGGCAGTGGATTTTTGTCGGAGCGAACCTGTAACGAATGGACGCACCCCAGCACGACAGTGCGGATGCTGTGCTTGCTGCTCGAGCATGTTCGAAAATCGAAAGTCGATGGTCGAACAACATCCCGGACGAAGCACAAGAGGACTCGCCGGGTGACGAGAAATCTTGTTCCCTACGCAGGCGCTAACCTGATCAGGTTCAACGGGATCCGAAATTATTCGATCTCAGCCTCATAGCAAGGCACCCCGACAAGAACCCGGCCAGTCTAGACACAACTATCAGAGAACGCCATCGCCAGGGCAAAAGGCGTGATGAATGGCGCAAATACAGGATTGTTGCCGTGCGCCCGCGCAACTACACTCGCTACGCCGCGCCTCTTGTGCGCAATCATTTGAGAAGTAGGGAACGCCTCATGCTGCGCAAACTCTCACTGGCCCTTGCCGTGTCTTGTGCGTCCAATGGAATGGCCTGGGCTGCCGAAGCGCCCTTGACCACCAAAACCGATCTGGTGAGCGTGTATCAGGAAGCGGTGGACAACAACGCCGATCTGGCCGCGGCCCGTGCCCAGTACGGCGTCCAGAAGGAAGTGGTGCCCCAGGCGCGTGCCGGGTTGCTGCCGAACCTCTCGGCCGGTGCCGACCTGAACAACACCCGTACCGAGCTCGACCAGCCGGCGATGACCGCCACCCGCAGTTCCACGGTTTACCAGGCCACGCTGTCCCAGCCGATTTTCCGTGCCGATCGCTGGTTCCAGTTGCAGGCGGCAAAATCCGTTGACGAGCAAGCGTCGCTGCAACTGTCGGCCACTGAACAGAACATGATCCTGCAGAGCGCCGAGAGCTATTTCAACGTGCTGCGCAGCCAGGACAACCTGGCCTCGACCAAGGCCGAGGAAGCGGCGTTCAAGCGCCAACTCGACCAGTCCAACGAGCGCTTCGACGTGGGCCTGTCGGACAAGACCGACGTGCTGCAATCCCAGGCCAGCTACGACACCGCCCGGGCCAATCGAATCCTCGCCCAGCGCCAGGTCGACGACGCCTTTGAAGCCTTGATCACGTTGACCAACCGCCAGTACAACTCGCTCCAGGGTATCGTCCATACCTTGCCGATCCTGCCGCCGGCACCAAACGATGCCAAGGCCTGGGTGGATACGGCAGCCAAGCAGAACCTGAACTTACTGGCCAGCAACTACGCCGTGACCGCCGCCGAGGATACGCTGCGCCAGCGCAAGGCCGGCCATGCGCCGACCCTCGATGCAATCGCCCAATACAAAAAAGGTGATAACGATGGCCTCGGCTTCACCAACCCGAACCCTACCGGCCAACGCTACGGCGGTGATGCCGAGCAACGCACCATTGGCCTGCAACTGAGTATCCCGCTCTACAGCGGCGGGCTAACCAGTTCTCAGGTGCGCGAGTCCTACTCGCAGCTCACCCAGACCGAACAGCAACGCGAAGGCCTGCGTCGGCAGGTGGTGGAAAACACCCGCAACCTGCACCGCGCGGTGAACACCGACGTGGAACAGGTCCAGGCCCGGCGCCAGTCGATCATCTCCAACCAGAGCGCGGTGGAAGCCACGGAAATCGGCTATCAGGTCGGCACCCGCAACATCGTCGATGTGCTCGATGCCCAGCGTCAGCTGTACACCTCGGTGCGCAACTACAACAATGCCCGGTACGACTACATCCTCGACAACCTGCGTCTCAAGCAGGCCGCCGGCACCTTGAGCCCGGCGGACCTGCAGGATCTGTCACGCTATCTCAAGCCCGACTACAACCCGGACAGGGACTTCCTGCCGCCGGACTTGGCCCAGGCGGCAGCGGAGCAGTTGCGCTCGCGGCCGGCGCAGTAACCCCTCGGAGGGAAGCCCTGCCAGCAACATCCTGTGGGAGCAAGGCTTGCCCGCGATGAATACAACTCAGTCTCCCTGGAGCCGGGGCGTTTGCATCGCGAGCAAGCTTTGCTCCCACAGATATTCAGTCGCTCAATCAATCAACCGCCCCAACCCCTCCAGCAACCGCTGCAACGCGCCCTGATTGGTGCGCATCACCTTCAAACCGGCCTCGGCCATGCGCTGGGCATCGCGGGGCAGTTCGAACAGGCGCTGTACCGCCAGGGCCAGACTCTGGGCATCGTCCACTTCCACCAACGCCCCGGCGGCACGCAGTTGCGTGGCGATTTCGAGGAAGTTGAACAGGTGCGGCCCGCTGAGCACCGGTTTCGCCAGCGCCGCCGGCTCCAGCAGGTTGTGCCCGCCATTGGGCACCAGGCTGCCACCGACAAAAGCACTGTCGGCCAAGGCGTAGAGAAACAGCAGTTCGCCCATGGTGTCACCTAGCAACACCGACGCCTGGGCGGTGACGGGTTGTGCGCTGGAGCGCCGGACCGTGGCGAAACCCTCGCTTTGGCACAACTGGTACACCGAGTCGAAACGCTCGGGATGACGCGGCACCAGGATCAGCAACGCATCGGGATAACTGTCGAGCAGCCGACGGTGAGCGGCCAGCACCACTTCGTCTTCACCTTCATGGGTGCTGGCGGCGATCCACACCGGACGTTCCGTCGCCTGCCACTGGCGGCGCAAGGCGCTGGCATTCTCGAGCAGTTGCGGGTCAATGGTCAGGTCGTACTTGATTGAGCCGGTGACCTCGACGGTTTCAGCCCGGGCACCTAGCTGGCGAAAACGCTCGGCCTCAGCTTCGGTCTGGACAGCGAACAGACTCATCTGGGCAAGCATAGGCCGGGTGAGTTTTGGGAAGCGCGCGTAGCCGCGTGCCGAGCGTTCCGATAACCGAGCATTGGCCAGGGCGACAGGAATGCCGCGCTTGGCGCATTGGTGAATATGGTTGGGCCACAGCTCGGTCTCCATGATCACCGCCAGAGAGGGCCGAACCTGATCAAGGAAGCGTTTCGCGGCGCAGGGTAAGTCGTAAGGCAAATAGCAATGCTGGATCCGCGGTTCGTTGGCGAACAAGGCCTGGATCCGCTCCGAACCGGTGGGCGTCATGCAGGTGACGGTGATCGGCAGCTGTGGATAACGTTGCAGCAAGGCGCGGATCATCGGCGCGGCGGCAATGCTCTCGCCCACCGACACCGCATGGACCCAGATGCCTCCCGGCACCATCACCGGCAGGCTCCGGGAAAACCGCTCACCGATGCGCCGGGCATACGCCGGCGCCTTGCGCGCCCGCAGCCACAGCCGAATCGCTACCAGTGGCAGCCCCAGATAAAACAACGCGCTATAGAGAGTTCTGTTCATGGCGGCGGAGTTTATCGGTTTTTCAGCCAATCGCCTGCAACTGCACGGCAAAACGTTCCGCCAGCCAACGCGCGGCCGGGCCCAGGGGTTCGTCGCGGCGCCAGACCAGTTCCACCACCAGGGCCGGCGGGGTCCATTCGCTGTTGAGTTCGACCATGTCCCCCAGGTACGCCGGGTATTGCACCACATGCCGTGGCAACCAGGCCCAACCCAGGCCGCTCCTGAGCCATTCAGCCAAAACGTAGAAGCTGTCGGCGCGCCAGACTTGCGGGCTGGCCTGCTCACTGCCGGGGTAGACGCTGGACTGGGTCGCCATCAACAACTGCCGGTGTCGGGCCATCTCCAGGCAGGTCACATATTCATGGCTCGCCATTGGATGCCCCTTGCCGCAGACCGTGACCATCTCGACACTGCCCAAGACCCGGCGCTCCAACGCCTCGGGGATCTGGTCGTGATAGAACAACAGCCCCAGGTCGGCGCGGCGCTCCACCAGTTTGCGCGCCACATCACCCTGGGCGGCGCAAGCCAGTTGCACTTCGAGGGTCGGGAATTGCTCGGCCAGGGCCACCAGGCTGTCGATGACCGGCTGATACGGCATCGCCTCATCCTGGGCCAGGCGCAACAGTGCTTCCTGCCCTCGCATCAAGGCCAGGGCCCGACCATTGAGGCGCTCACACTGGCGCAGCACTTCCCGCGCTTCTTCCAGCAGCGCCTTGCCGGCTTCGGTGAGCTTGGGCTGACGGCCACTGCTGCGCTCAAACAGGTTCACCCCCAGGTCAGCCTCCAGCAACGCTATCGCACTGCTAATAGCCGATTGGGCCTTGCGCTGGTCCCGGGCCACGGCGGAAAACGAACGCTTCTCGGCGACGCCCACAAACAGCCGCAACTGTTCCAGATTCCACTGCACGTTCATGGTTCAACCTATCTCATATACAGATAGGTAATGACTTTACCGCATCTGAGCCATCTCTAAAATGGCGCCATCGAAAGACGCGACATTCAAAGAGGAATCGCCCATGAACGCTTACTACTACTTGGCTATCGCCATCTGCGCCGAAGTGATCGCCACCGTTTCGATGAAAGCGATCAAAGGCT
The DNA here is from genome assembly GCF_053850495.1 of Pseudomonas sp. CFBP 5748. Classification (NCBI taxonomy): domain Bacteria; kingdom Pseudomonadati; phylum Pseudomonadota; class Gammaproteobacteria; order Pseudomonadales; family Pseudomonadaceae; genus Pseudomonas; species Pseudomonas sp. CFBP 5748. The sequence goes on along the minus strand of NZ_JBSPTN010000007.1, from coordinate 379,882 downwards.
TGAGCACACCTTTGCCCCTGTTGCTGGTCATCGTCGGTTACGCCACTGCGTTCTGGATGCTCACCCTGGTGGTGCGCACTGTCCCGGTGGGCGTGGCGTATGCAGTCTGGGCCGGGTTGGGGATCGTCATGGTCAGCGTGGCGGCCCTGTTCATCTACGGGCAGAAGCTGGACGTGCCGGCGATGCTGGGGATGGCGTTGATTGTGTTGGGGGTGGTGGTGATCCAGCTGTTTTCCAAGACTGCCGGGCACTGAAAACACACTGATCATTTGAGCTGGAACACCTCTGTGGCGAGGGAGCTTGCTCCCGCTTGGGTGCGAAGCGCCCTCGCCACAAAAGCTTTCCTTGCAAGTTGCCGATGTTGATCGTCAACAAATTCCCTCTGCACCGAGTCTGTATACTGCGCCCTCGTCTTGAACACTGAGGTCGCTGCATGCCATCCGTTATTTCCACCGACGTTCTGATTGTCGGCGCCGGAGTCGCCGGCCTCTGGCTGAATGCGCGCCTGCGCCGCCAGGGCTTTTCGACCGTGCTGGTGGAAAGCGCCAGCCTCGGCGGCGGGCAGAGCGTCAAATCCCAGGGCATTATTCATGGTGGCGCCAAGTACGCCTTGCACGGCGCCTTGACCGGCGCCTCGGAAGCCATCGCCGACATGCCGCGGCGCTGGCGCGAAGCCTTGAAGGGTGAGGGCGAGTTGGACCTGTCCGGCGTGCGCCTGCTGTCCGACGCCCATTACCTCTGGTCACCCGGCACCCTGGCCGGCAACCTCACCAGTTTCTTCGCCAGCAAGGCCGTGCGCGGGCGGGTCGATCAGGTCAAGGGCGAGCAACTGCCGCCAGCCCTGCAAGACAAGCGCTTCAAGGGCAAGGTCTATCGCCTGGCCGAGCTGGTGGTGGATGTGCCCAGCCTGATCGCTCGCCTGGCGGAACTGGCCGGCGACGGCTTGCTGGCCGGGCAACACATCGAACCGCTGCGCGAAGGTGACGCACTGGTGGGACTGAAGGTGGATGGCCGCGAGATCCGCGCCCAGCGCATTGTCCTCAGCGCCGGGGCCGGCACCGCCGACCTGCTCAGTGCCCTGGGTCTGGACCAACCGGCCATGCAACGCCGGCCGCTGCACATGGTCCTGGTCAAGGGCCCGAGCCTCAAGCCGCTCTACGCCCATTGCCTGGGCGGCGGACCAAAGCCACGCGTCACCGTGACCACCCATCCGGCCGCCGACGGCCAATGGGTCTGGTACCTGGGCGGCGACCTCGCCGAAGGCGAGGGCGTGGCCCGCGAGCCCGCCGCGCAGATTACAGCCGCCCAGAAAGAGCTCGGTCAGTTGCTGCCCTGGGTCGATCTCAGCAACGCGCAATGGGCCACGCTGCGAGTGGACCGCGCCGAACCTCTGCAATCGGGCCTGACCCGCCCGGACAACGCCTTCCTCGCCGAGCAGAATCGTTTGCTGGTGGGCTGGCCGACCAAACTGGCCCTGGCGCCGGATTTCGCTGATCGGGTGATCAGTGCCCTGCAACGTGACGGCATTCAACCCAGTCACCCGGCGCCACTGCCGGACCTGCCGAAACCGCCCATGGGCGTACCAGCCTGGGAGCAACTGCTGCCATGAGCCAACCGACCCTGCACGACTTCTATCGTCCGCTGGGCCATAACGGCCCCAGGGTCTCCCCCCTGGGTCTGGGCACCGTCAAGCTCGGCCGCGACCAGGGCGTCAAGTACCCCAACGGCTTTCGCATCCCCGATGATGACGAAGCACGCATGCTGCTCAAACTGGCCCGCGAACTGGGCATCAACCTGATCGACACCGCGCCGGCCTATGGCCGCAGCGAAGAGCGCCTCGGCCCGCTGTTGCGCGGCCAGCGCCACGACTGGGTGATTGTCAGCAAGGTCGGTGAAGAGTTTAGCGACGGCCAGTCGCGCCACGACTTCAGTGCCGCCCATACCCGCTTCTCGGTGGAGCGCAGCCTCCAGCGCCTGGAAACGGACTATATCGACCTGGTGCTGGTGCACTCCGACGGCAATGACCTGGCGATCCTCAACGACAGCGAGGTCTACCCGACCCTGGCGGCGCTCAAGCGCGAGGGCAAGATCGGTGGCTTCGGTTTTTCCGGCAAAACCGTCGACGGCGGTTTGAAAGCTCTGGAGCAAGGCGATTGCGCAATGGTCACCTACAATTTGAACGAACGAAACGAGAAGGCTGTCATTGACTACGCGGCCGAGCACGGCAAAGCGATCCTGGTGAAGAAAGCCCTGGCCAGCGGTCACGTCTGCCTGAGCCCCGGAACAGACCCTGTCCGTGCCAGCTTCGAACTGTTGTTTGAGCATCCCGGAGTCGCCAGTGCTATTGTCGGCACCATCAATCCGCTGCACCTCGCCCATAACGTCGCGACCGTAGCCAAGGTCCTACGTAAAAATTGACGCCGCCCTGCGCGGCATTAAGCAGGAGCCGACATGCCGCGTACGCTTATCAGAAAGAACCCAAGCAACTTCAAGACCCTGCCCCTGTTCGTCGAAGCGACACCCGAAGGCCTGACTTACCAGAGTGTCGGGATGCCGTTGAACTTCTCCCAGACCCTGCAGCGCCGCCGTCCCGTCACCGTGGCCGACGCCGAACGCTTTTCCCTGGAGCTGGCAAACCTCGGCGTCTCGGTACGCCTGACCCTGCATTGGCAGAACCGCGACTACTGGGTGCTGGTACGCCAGCGGCGGCAGGATCGTGGCGATGTGGTGCTCAAGCTGATTTCCGGCTACGTCCCGGCCCATGAGCTGAATCTGCCACTGCTCACCGCCATCAGTGAAATTGCCGAAGAGTGCCTGCTGGAAACCCCTGAGGGCTGGCTCGGCGGACGGTTCAACGACACCTGGCTACCCGCCCCCTATGCCACCGCCCTGCACTACCGCGAAGCCCTGCCGTTTCGCCTGACCCCGCTGTCGGGCTCGGCCCGCCCGGTGCGCAGCGCCAACCTGCAGTTGATCGAGCGGCCGCGGGCTTACGTGCATCTGCCGACGGCGTCTTTGCAACTGATTTACGATTTGCGCCTGGATGTGCCCAAGGAAGCCAAGTCCCTGAGCCTGTTTCACGTCGATGAGCGACTTGAGGGCGATCAACTGGTGGCGCGCCTGGATCGCAAACGACCGGATTTGTACCTGATGCCGCTGCAGGACGGCCAACCCATGCCCGAGCTGTATACCTTGAAAAAGGATCAGCTGTACCCGGCCAGCACCCGCGGGCTGTACCTGGCGGAGAGCTTCGCCCGGCAGGACGGTTGGCTGGTGCGAGACGAGCGGATTCGCTGGAAGGACTGGCTGCGCCAGCAGGGGCTGACGCCACCGGGCAAGGAGTCGGGCCTGGCCCGACTGAAGGGCAAGGCCCGGCAATTGCTCAAGAAGATCGTGCCGCGCAAGGCGGCTCGTTGAGCCTGATGCTCATCATCTAGCTGGACGATGAGCCCTTGTGGGAGCGAGCTTGCTCGCTCCCACAAGTTCTGCGCTTTGCCTGACACGTCAGTTATTGCGGATCTTTTCCACAATAGCCGTCGTCGAGCTATTTTCCACCAGTCCCAACACCTTCACGGTGCCGCCGTAGGCCGCGACGATGTCTGCCCCCACGACCTGATCGATCCCATAGTCGCCGCCCTTGACCAGCACATCCGGCTTGACCTGGCGCAGCAGGTTTTCCGGCGTGCCTTCGCTGAAACTGATCACCCAGTCCACCGCGCCAAGACCGGCGAGGACCGCCATGCGCCGGTCGACACTGTTGATCGGGCGCCCAGGCCCTTTAAGACGGCTCACGGACGCATCGTCATTGACCGCAACGATCAGACGATCGCCCTGGGCCCTGGCCTGCTCGAGGTACGTCACATGACCGGCATGCAGAATGTCGAAGCAACCGTTGGTAAAGACGATTCTCTCGTTGTGCGCACGGGCATCGTCAACAGCCAGCAGCAATTGCTCCAGGCCCAGGACACCGCGCTCGGAACCCTCTTCACGCTGGATGGCGCGCCGCAGTTCCGGGGCGCTGATAGCGGCCGTACCGAGCTTGCCGACGACGATGCCTGCCGCCAGGTTCGCCAGGGCCACCGCATGGGGCAATTCCTCGCCAGCGGCGAGCGCGGCGGCCAGGGTGGAAATCACGGTGTCGCCAGCCCCCGTCACGTCGAACACTTCACGGGCACGAGCCGGCAAGTGCAACGCGGGGTGATCGGGACGCAGCAGGGTCATGCCATGCTCGCCACGGGTCACCAGCAAGGCGCCGAGGTCGAGGTCCTGCATCAACTGCGCGCCTTTGCTCACCAAGTCGTGCTCATCGACACAACCACCGACGATGGTTTCGAACTCGCTGAGGTTCGGCGTGATCAGGCTCGCGCCACGGTAGATGGAAAAATCCTTGCCCTTGGGGTCGGCCACTACCGGGATACCCCGGGCACGAGCGGCCTGGATCAGCACCTGATGGTTTTTCAACGCACCTTTGCCATAGTCCGACAATACCAGCACCTTGATGCCTTCGAGCAGGCGATCGACTTCGGCACCGAGGGCCAGGGGGTCGGTGGCGAACGGTTCTTCGAAATCGATCCGCAGCAGTTGCTGGTGACGGCTCATGACCCGTAGCTTGACGATGGTCGGCTGGTGCGCGATGCGCTGGAATATTGCCCGAACCCCGGCGCCCTTGAGACTGTTGGTCAGGCTGTCGGCGGCTTCGTCGTCACCGGTCACACCCACCAGGGAGGCCGGCGCGCCGAGAGCAGCGATGTTCAGGGCAACGTTGGCGGCACCACCGGGGCGATCCTCGATGTGCTCGACCTTGACCACCGGTACCGGCGCCTCAGGGGAAATCCGTGAGGTTCCGCCATGCCAATAGCGGTCGAGCATGACATCGCCGACCACCAATACAGGGGCTTGATCGAATCGCGGCATGGACAACTTCATGGAGCATCCCACATACAAAATGAACAAGGGCGGGATATTAGCACAGGGTTGGCGCAAGGCTTGTTCATGGCTTTGACCGGATGCGCTCACGTCTTTTGCTCAGCGGTGCAACAGCGCCCACAGCCGGTCGCAGGCCTGGCTCAACTCCAGTTCACCCGTGTCGATCTCGCAATCGGCTGCCAGCGGCGCCTCGTACGGGCTGTCGAGCCCGGTGAAGTTCTTGATCCTTCCAGCGAGCGCTTCCCGATAAAGCCCCTTGGGGTCCCGCTGGACGCAAACGTCGAAAGGCGTGCTCATATAGACTTCGAGAAAAGTATTCTGGGGAAACAATTGCCGTGCGGCCTCACGGTCAGCTCGAAACGGGGAAATAGCCGCGACAATGACAATCAGCCCAGCATCGACCATCAACCGCGCCACCTCGCCGATTCGTCGGATATTCTCCTTGCGCGCCTCCGGACTCATGCCCAGATCACCGCATAGCCCCTGACGCAGGTTGTCCCCGTCAAGCAGACAGGTGTGGAAACCTTGTTCGTGCAGGCGAACTTCCAACGCATTGGCCAAGGTTGATTTTCCCGCCCCGGACAGCCCGGTCAGCCAGATACATCGCGGGCGCTGGGATTTGATCGCCGCCCGCGCCTGCGGGGATACCGTCAGCGCCTGGGGCCGAATCGCCGGCCGTTGTGTCGATACCTTTGTCGTCCTGTCCATAACCGAGCCTCTCCCGGATATCGAATTGCATTAGGGTTTACCGGCCTGTGCGCGGCATGGGCGCGTATTCCCGACTTATTGCCCAAAGCAAAGCATAGGCCGAACACCACATTGTGCCGGCTCGCCAACAAATACTTCAGTGATCATCCTGCTGCGGGGCAGCCAGCGGACGCACCCAGAAAAGCTCATGTCGACGCACCGCCTTGCGGAAAAACTCATCCTCCCCGGTGCGAGGCCAGCGACGTCCGGCCAACAACCGTTGAATCATTCGGCGCAATTGCCTTTTGAAGGGGGGGCGGCCTTGTAAGTCGTGCTGCATGCCCAACGCCATGGCCTTGTCCATGCGGGTCGGCGCATCCAGCAGCGGACTCCATAGGCCATCGACCGGCAACGGCTCGATGGCTGGAGGCAAGGCGATACCATAGCCTGCCGGGCCCATTGGCCAACGGTCGTTGTCGTGCAGGTGGTTGGCATACAGCAGCAGGGTACGCGGGCGCCAGGTACTGAGTTCAATGGCCTCCATCAAGGCGCGAGTACTGGCAACATGGTCGCTGTGAGGATCCAGTTCGGGATGAGGTGTCACTACCGCGTCGGGCCGGTGATGCTCAAGCATCCGTACCAGATCAGCCACCAGGTTGCGCCAATTCGGCTGGCCGTCGACGTCACCCGGCAGACTCAGGGCGTTGAACCGGCGCACGTCCCGAATATCACTATCGCCCGATTCCAGAGAGCCAAAGCTTCGCTCCGGTTGTTGCGCCATAGCCCCCAACTGCAGGCAGTAGTAGCCCAATTGCACACATTGCTGCTGCGCCACCCCACCCCACAACGGCACCGCCAGACTGTCCCAGCTACGCAGGCGACCCTTGAGGCGAGCAGCCTGAGCGGCGTCCAGGCCCATATCGCGATAGTGCTCGGCTTCGATTTCCCCTTGGGTCAGCGTGACGATAGCCACATCGCTGGCCCGGCTATAGAGACCAAAAGCCGCAAGCTCGGCATCGTCGGCATGAGGAGCGATGACGAGCAAACGTTGCTGGCCAAAATCCGGAGTGCTCAGCACATGAAGAGTCGCCTGTGACGCCAGGCTGCAAAAACGGCCGTGCACTCTCAGGAGCCCGCTCGTCAGCGCCGAATCCTGCCCGGACAGATTGAGGAAACGCTCACCCGCGACACCGCGCTCCAGATCCTGGCGGTCGTCACCGATCCATACCTGAGGATCGAAAAAACGTCCCAACCAGTGGCTTTTGACCCGCACCTGCAGAATCAGCGTCTGCCCCGCACTGAACGCGCCCGCCACCTGCAACAGGCCATCGTTCAAAATGGCGGGAAACTGCGGCGTGCCTGGCGGGAAGTCATAACGATAATCGTCGTTCGGAGCATAGAACAGATGATCGCAAAACCAGGCCTCGTGGGCGATCCAGCCCAGCAACAGGAAAAGCGGCAACGACCACCACGACACAAAAAAGCCCAGTGCGGACGCCACCAGCAACATGCCAATCAGGATCAGACGTTTGCGTTGACGATGGCGTTTAAGCAATTGCTGCTTGCGTCCGCTCATGGCTGTTTACCCTCGCTCAAACCTGATAGACCGGAACCCGGTGACACCAGCGATCCTTGTATTCGCGGTCGGCACGGCCGAACGAATAACGCAGCGGCTTGCCCAGGGCGCGAGCCTGCTCCCAAGCGGTTTGGGTATTGACGAAACTGAGCACGCTGCCAGGACTGAACTCGCGACTCTGCGGGTCGACGCCGCCGTTGATGTATTCAAGGCTGGTCCACTTGGGGGCCTCGACCCGGTACAGGATCTGAATCGCCACCGGCTCATCGTTCAGGTAGATCAAGGACCCGGTCATGAACTCACGCATCAGGCCGAACACCTCAGCCAGATGCTTTTTGCCTGGAGCTTCGAAGTTCCAGCGGCGTTGGAACAGGTCGGCATAGATGACCGCCTGCTCGCCGGCGCTGAGCTCCAGCATAGGCCGGATGCTGCCGCCCGCATCCTCCAGCAAACGCTGCTCGCGACGCTGGTTGTACCGAAATTTCTTACTGTAATCCTCGGGCTCACGGGCCAGCGCCAAGCCTTCAGGCTGCTCAGCAAGGCCCGTTATGCTTTGGGCATTGAGTGCAGACACATAGCGCATGCGATGCCGTACGCGAATCCGAGTGTCTTCGGCAACCGGCAGGATGACCTCGGCATTGCCGAGATCGAGCATGCCGCGCTTGCCTTCACGCTTGAGCACATCCTTGGATAAGGCCACATGACGGCCCCAGGTCGGGATCGCAGCACACAATTGACCGTCGACGAACCAGCCCAGATAACGTACAGGAATGCCTACAAATCCGGCCAGCCGCTCGACCACATCAGGGTGAGTCGCCACACTGCCGCCAAACTGTTGCCAGGCAAGAGCGTAAGCCGCAGCATCAATAGGGGTCCAACCGCTTTCTCGCCAGGCCCGCCAGTAACTCAAAATCAAACGAAGGACTCCTTCGCTGCCTCTTCGGCACCTTCGACGAAGTCTTTCTCGTGCAACCGAGCGTAGAAACCATTGAGTGCCAGCAACTCGGCATGAGTGCCGCGCTCGACAATACGCCCTTTGTCCATCAACAAGATCAGGTCAGCCTTCTCGATGGTCGACAGTCGATGAGCAATCACCAGCGTGGTGCGGCCTTTCATCACTTGGTCCAGGGCCGCCTGGATGTGACGCTCGGACTCAGTGTCGAGAGCCGAGGTCGCCTCATCCAGAATCAACAGTGGTGCATTCTTGAGCAGGGCTCGGGCGATCGCCAGGCGCTGGCGCTGACCGCCGGAAAGCAGGACACCGTTTTCGCCCACCAGGGTGTCGTACCCCTGAGGCATCTGCTCAATGAACTCGGCGGCGTACGCATCTTCGGCAGCCCTGCGCACGTCCTCGAAGGGCGCGTCAGCGAGGTCGCCGTAGGCGATGTTGTTGGTAACGCTGTCGTTGAACAACGTGACCTGCTGGGTCACCAAGGCAATGTGGCGCCGCAGGTTGGTGAGCTTGTATTCCTCGACGTCCACGCCGTCGAGCAGAATCTGTCCCTTGTCATGATGATAGAAACGCGGAATCAGGTTGGCCAAGGTCGACTTGCCGCTGCCCGAGCGTCCTACCAGGGCGATCATCTGCCCCTCTTCGGCGGTAAAGGAAATATCGTCGAGCACGACTTTCTCGGTATCTGGATACTGGAAACTCAGGTTGCGCACTTCCAGGCGACCACCGACACGCGCCATCTCCTTGGTTCCCTTGTCCACTTCCGGTTCTTCGTCCAGTTGCTCGAAGATGCTGTCCGCAGCGGCCAGGCCCTTCTGGATCGTGGCGCTGACCTCCGACAATTGACGGATGGGCTTGGGCAACAAACCGGCGGCAGTGATATAGGCAACCAGCTCGCCGGCGGAAGCATCACCGCGAAGGTAAAGCACCAGGTACATCAACACGGCCATGCCGATGTAGATCACCAACTGCAGCATAGGCGTATAGATCGACTGGGTCCGGGTCATGCCCAGGCTGCGGTTCATGTTGTCGGCACTGGCCTTGTGAAACCGTTCGATTTCGTAGTTTTCACCGCCAAAACTGCGAACCACACGGTAGCCCTGGATCGTCTCCGAAGCCACATGGGTCACATCCCCCATCGCCACCTGGATTTTCTTGCTCTGCTTGCGAAATTTCTTGCTGGCGCTACTCACCAGAACGGCAATAACCGGCAGGATCGCCAGCAATACCAGCGTCATTTTCCAGTTGCTGTACAGCAAATATCCGAACAGGAACACCACCGTCAGCCCTTCACGAATGACCACTTTGATCGCATCAGTGGCGGCACCGGTGACCATGGTCACGTTATAGGTAATACGGGAAATCAGGTGGCCGGAGTTATGGTTGTCAAAGTAGCGGTTAGGCAGGGTCAGCAGGTTATCGAACAGGGCGCAGCGCAGGTCGTGGACAACACCACGAGCAACTTTGGCGAGGTAGTAGTTACCCAGGAATGAGCCTATACCTTGGTAGACCGCAATGAGCACGATCAGCAACGGCACGCCGAGCACCAGCGAAACGCCCATGAACTGAGTGTCATTGGGCTTCTGCAAAGCGTCGAGAAAATGCTTGAGCATGTCTGCCAGCATCGGCTGGCTGGATGCGAACAGTACGAAACCGATAATACTGATGGCGAAGGCGCCCCAGTACGGGAGCACGTATTTCAGCAACCGCAGGTAAATCGTCATGCTCGATTGCTGGTCGGAATTGGCCATTCGGTGCGCCTCGGACGTTTGAAAAAAGAGACAAGATGTAGATTGTAACAGCGAACGAATTACAGCACCGGCTCAGCCAGGACTGAACGACCGGACAGCGCAGAGGTAGCCATTCGCCTTCGCGTCACCAACATCAAGCAGCAGAAACGCTCTGGGTGGAGTTTCTGGTTTCAGCGTCCCCCCGAGCGGCCAACACAATACTCAAAGCAATCGGCAGCCAGGTGATCAACCAGTCGGCGTTCGGTTTGAGCCAGAGACCGATGCCATCGGTGAGCAACGACGTCCCGGAAAAAACCCAGAGTGCCAGCAACACTTGACCCAGCGGCTGAGCTCGCGAAATCCAGCCGCGCCAGCCAGCCGCCAGCCACAGCCAGCCGAACAACAGCAGGCCGGGCACCCCGAGACGCACACCGGTATCCAGAAAGAGGTTATGGGGATGTTTGAATGACTGTCCTAGCTCAGGGACCGGAATCAGGTACTCTTTGAATCCCAACCCCGTCGCCCAGTGGTCCAGAATCAACTGAACACCACCTCGCCATAGCTCGGGCCGGAAAGAAACGCCACGCTGCAATAAAACTTCCGATTTGAACACAGCAATGGACGCCACTCCCAGAACCCCCAGAAGAATCAGTCCACTTCCCAGGCGTGACGGTCGCGCTATCCCCATTACGAATAGACAGACTACCAAGCCGATCCAAACACCGCGCGTTTGGCTGAAGCCCAGAAACAGCGCGTATCCGATCGCAGGGATCAGCAGCAACGCCATCACAGCAGGAGTGAAGCGCCTGGTTCGCAGCGTGAACACGCCAATAACCGCCAAGGCGCCCACCGCGTGCGCGGCCATGATCGGGGTGTCCCACAAGCCGATGGCAATCAACCGACTTTGCAAAGGCCGAGCGGACAGACCATAAAAATATGCCCAGGAAGCGGCCGCAAAAACACCGCCAATAATCGATGCGTACAACAACATGGACTCTACCCGCCACTGGCGGTTCTGTGCCGCCAGCAACACGCCTGCCAAGGTCAGGGCTACATAGAATGTCACCTTGACCTTGCCGAAGACGTTATCCCCCCCCTCAACCGCCAATACCAGAAACGTCCAGGCCACGAACAAGACGAGAAGAATGCACTCAGGCTGCTTGAGTAACAGGCGAAAATCCCGATGAAACAGTGCCAGCAAGGCGGGGAGCCATAGCAGGAAAATCAACATCTGGTGATACAGTTTGTTGTTCGGTAGTACCCACGCCCCACACAATAAAACGAGGAAACCGATGGATGCCCACACCGCCAGGACATCCTTGTTGATCATTTTTTTCATTTCTGTCAGCACTCAACTTTCCCCAGCATTCGATCAGCAACTCGTTGTAACTGAGCTTTATCGGCCGTCTTCCAGCTACCCTTAATGCAGTAGTGCTCGCAAAGGTAGTGCAGGAAGTTACGCCTTAATTGCTCGTTGAGCGGCCATCGCGGGAATGCACGCGCCAATTCCACCACCTGCCCAGCAGTGTCGGCATGCATCACCAACCCCTCGATGTTGAAGAAGGCCTGGCCCAAGGTGAGCACGGGCTTGCCCAGGAGCAGGCTTTCCAGGCCAACCGTCGAATTGATCGTGACCACAAACAGACTGGACTCGATCAATTGCTGGGTAGAATTACCGTTGGCGAACAGCACGCGCTCATGAGTACGTTCATGCAGCTCCGGGTACGTCTCGCGACTGGACGGGTGCTCCTTGAACACCACAGTCAGCCCCGTTTCTTTAGCCAGGCGTTCGCCTAAGGCAAACATCTCGCGCATGTTGCTGATCCAGGGAGAAAACAGCCGAACCTGGCTATCTCGGTCATCCTGAAACGGAACGAAGACAAACTGCTGCGGCAGCGTAATGGGTGCCGGGCCCGTGGTACGAGGCGGACGGGGGATCAGCACTGGCGCCGCCTGGTTTTCAGGCACGAAGTAAGGATAGTTGAGGTAAAAATCGGCCTCACGCGGAACCGCATTCAGGTAGTTCACGCCCTTGGGGTCCACAGTCGTAGTATCGGGCAACAGGCCATTCTCGAAAAAGAACGTCTTGCAACTCGACGGGGCCAGCGCCGTCAGCAATCGGCAATAGCGATGGGAACCATTCCAGAATACCAATGCATCAGGACGCTCACGGTTAAGCAAAGCCTGGGCCCGCAGTGCCATCCCAAAGAGTTCAAGACGCAACAACAGGCGGTACAGCCAGCCATTGTTCTTGTTCTTGACGCGACGTTCCTCGCATTTCTCTTCGATCAGGCTTGACCAGTCGACGCGAGAAAGAATCCTGGATATCTGCAGTGACCCAAGCCAAGGCATCTGTGAAGGGGTAACGACCTTGCCTTGCAGTTCCGTCTCGTTGAGCAACCGATTGAAATAAAGGCCCTGATGAGCGGCCAAAGAAATGAACAGCATTGTCGTCATGGAGTGTCCAAAAGATAAGCGGCATCTACACGCCAGCCGACGCATGGCGAATAGCAACATAGATCAGAAACAACACTCTGTGACAGAGTCCAGGCGACCCCATGGACAGGGCCGGGGTCCCTTGAAAATTGGCGCGACTATATCACAGCTGTTTTTTGCAGCATGCACACTGCGGTAACATAGCCGGCGGCCCATCCATCGGGCCAAATCCTGGAGCACAGATGCAAACGCTCGACCATGCTTTTTATCTCAGCCTGCGCGAAGGTGCCGACGTTCTCGAAGCCGATGGTAAAGGGGATAAAGTCCTGCTCCTGACTGATGGCTCGATACTCAAGCTGTTTCGTCGTAAACGCCTGCTGACCTCCGCACTCTGGGCACCTTACGCAAAGCGCTTCGCCGACAACTGCCGAATGCTCTGTGAACGTGGCATCGAGTGCCCGCAAATTCGTCAGATTTATCGCATCCCCAGCATTGAACGCGATGCCGTCCATTACGACCCACTCCCCGGCCAAACCCTGCGTCAACTGCTGAACGTGGACGGCAATGGAGAGCTTCGGGCACGTTTGGGTGAGTTCATTGCGCAACTGCATCAGAAGGGTATCTACTTTCGCTCTGCGCACCTGGGCAACGTCGTACTGACGCCTGAAAACAAGCTGGGACTGATCGATATCGCCGATCTGCGCACCTATCGCAAGCCGCTGCGCAAGAGTCTGCGCCTGCGCAACTTCAAACATATCCTGCGTTATCGACAGGATCGCCAGTGGCTGCTTGAGGACAATCAGTTTCTTGAGTATTACCTCAACCAGCAAAGCGTGTGCAACGAACGTGAACTGAGCCTGGCCCTAGGCGCCTGAGCCTCCTTCAACCGACGGCAGGCAACCTGATGGTCTCGAAGTCGCGCCTTGGGTCCTCACCGCGAAGCAGGTTTTCGACCAGTTGAGTGGTCTTCGCCAACCCCTGGGAACCGTGCACCAGGTGATAGTCAGCAAACCGTCGGGCCTGAGCCACCTGCCCTTGATAATCTTGCTCAAGCATTTGCAGCTGACGGGAAAGCGCCTGCTCATTGCGAACTTGAGGCCCGAAAAACAACGAGTGAGAGAAAACATCCACGTCGCTGCCCGCGTTCACATGAATCACCGGCCGCCCCGCCAGCCCCGCCTCGATACCGGCATTGGACATGATGTTGACGACAACACTGGACTGCGCGAGCGCCTGAGCCAATGAGCACTTGATGTCCAGCAACTCAATGTTGGTGAACTGAAGGGCCGCATCGCTCCAGAACTGCGCCTTGCTGCGCGGATGACGCTTAAACAGAACGCGATAGTGCGGATGTTGCCCGGCCCAGTTGCACAGCATCTGATAAGTGCGCTGGTAACCCGGCTCTTTCTCCCGGTCAGGGCCAACCCCCAGAATCAACAACGTCTGGAGAGCCGGATCGGCGGGGGGTAAATCATAGGTTTCATCGGCAAGGTAGGAACCGACCAGCACCACCGTCGACTCTCCGAACCGCAACGTTCGTTCCTGCAAGGCCACCAGTGAACTGCGCCCAAAGACGCCGTAGTAATCAAAGTCGTTCATCGCCAGTCGTCGAGAAGACTCCAGCGTCGCGGCATGGGCCAGATGCAGCAGCCGAGCGCCACGCGCAGCCAATGCCAGACGCAGAAACGGCGCATGGAGACTACCGTTGCGCTCGTTGATCAGCACCTTGGGCTGGTACGTCATCACCAGCCACTGTGCATGGGCGGCATATACCAGATATCGCAGCGGTACAGACTGCGGCGGCGCCAAAAGCATACGCAGGGCACAGGCGTCCGAGGGGGAGCGTAACGCCGCTTCAGCCAGATGGTGTCCGCGCTTGCGCAGGGAGTCGATCAGAATATTTTTGCGCTGCAACGCCATGGACTTGGGTGCCGAATGAAGCAACAGCACTTCACAGGGCGTGGTGACTACCGAGCCACTCAAGCACGCCTTGGTGCGTATTCCGACCACGACGTCCACCAGCACATCGCGAACCAGGCGCAATAAACTGCCACAGCGACCATGACGCTCGCGCAGCAGTTTCCAGCGATAGCGATCCAACTCACGCGCTTTTTGCGCCCAGCATCCAACCGCCTGGACCCCACTGTCGTCAGGCGATAGCGCACTCATTTGAACAATAACCGAATGGCCTTGCGAGTGTAGGTCCAACGCGTGAGCGAACGAATATCGGTGCGCACAGCTTGTGCATAAAAAGCCCTGGCGTTGACATAGTCGCCAGCGGTGTAGCAATCCCGGAACAACGACAGGCAGCGCTGAGCCATGAAAGCCTGGCGCAAGTCCTGCAGCTCAGGCAAGCGCGCAGGGGAAAACACCTCGTCAACCACCCCCACGCCCGCCGCCAGGCTTTGCTTGAGGTCGTGCCGCATGCTGTCGTCATGCTTATAGATCAGCGCCAGCGGCTGATCGAGAACGCTGCACGGGAAACGCGCCAACACCTGGGCAAACACCGGGATATCTTCGACGTTACGCAAGTGCTCGGGGTAATTGCCCGGCGCAAACACATCGCGATGCATCACACAGGCACCGTTGGACAGCGTCACCGTCTTGTCCAGCAAGTAGCCACGCACACGTTCACGCGGTGTGGCAGGCAAGGGTTTTACGCGGTGCTGGACCCGACGCCCATCGGAAAACACCGACCAGTGCCCACCAATGATAAAACGGCTCTCGGGATGACTGGCGATATGTTGGGCCACCGCAGCCAGCGCGCCTGGAGCCATCTCATCATCGGCATCCAGGAAGATCAGGTATTGCCCCCGAGCCTCCTCGATCCCGCGATTTCGTACCGAAGACAGACCACCATTGGACTTGCGCAGGACTCGAAAGCAACCGGCATGTTCAACCAGCAACTGCTCCAAAACCTGTGGCGTCGCATCAGTGGAACCGTCGTCTATCACCAGCAGTTCAGCCTGGGCATCTCTCAACTGCGCCACCACCGAGTTCACCGCGCGGGGCAACGTCTTGGCATAGTTGTAGGCAGGAATGACGACGCTGATCAACACTTCAGTCATAAGCATCCACGCCGTCTTTGACCACCAGGATATCTTCCATGATCAAGTACTGCAGGTCGGAACCAAAAAACATGTTCAATGCATCGGTCGGCGAGCAGATCATCGGTTCGCCACGACGGTTGAGCGAGGTGTTCAGGGAGACGCCGTTGCCGGTCAGGACTTCCAGCGCCTTCATCATGTCGTAGTAGCGCGGGTTGTACTCGCGCTTGAGCACCTGGGCCCGGGACGTGCCGTCTTCATGGACGACTTCCGGTACGCGGGTCTTCCACTCCTCAGCCACTTCGAAGGTGAAGGTCATGAACGGCGCCGGGTGATCGACCTTGATCATCTGTGGCGCCACGGTGTCGAGCATCGACGGGCAGAAAGGCCTCCAGCGCTCGCGGAACTTGATCTGCTCGTTGATGCGATCGGCCACGCCGCTGGCGCTTGGGCAACCGATGATCGAGCGACCGCCCAAGGCACGCGGGCCAAACTCCATGCGCCCCTGGAACCAGGCCACCGGGTTGCCGTCGACCATGATCTTGGCGATGCGCTCAGGGGTGTTGTCGATCTTGCGCCACGCGGGCTTGCTCGGATGGCGGGCACAGGCGGCGATCACGTCTTCGTTGCTGTAGGCCGGGCCGAGATAGACATGCTCCATCTTCTCCACCGGCACGCCACGGGCGTGGGACACATAAGCTGCCGCCCCCACCGCGGTACCGGCGTCACCGGAGGCCGGTTGCACGAACAGCTCCTTGACGTCATCACGGGCGATGATTTTCTGGTTCAGCTTGACGTTCAACGCACAGCCACCGGCGAAAGCCAGCTTGCCGGTTTCCTTGAGCACGTCGCCCAGGTAATGATCGATCATTTGCAGCGCAAGCTTCTCGAACAGCGCCTGCATGCTGGCCGCGTAGTGAATGTACGGCTCGTCGGCGATGTCGCCTTCGCGTTTCGGACCGAGCCATTCGATCAGCTTCGGCGAGAAGTAGAAGCCTTTGCCCTTCTCTTTATAGCGTCGCAGGCCGATCACGTTGGCGTAGTCGGTGTTGATCACCAACTCGCCGTTTTCGAACGAAGCCAGGCGCGAGAAGTCGTACTTGCTGGCATCGCCGTAGGGCGCCATGCCCATGACCTTGAACTCACCGTCGAGCATTTCAAAGCCCAGGAACTCGGTGATCGCGCCGTACAGGCCGCCGAGGGAGTCCGGGTCGAAGAACTCCTTGATCTTGTGGATCTTGCCGTTTTCGCCATAGCCAAAGAAGGTCGTGGCGTATTCGCCCTTGCCGTCGATGCCCAGGATCGCGGTTTTCTCCTGGAAGCCCGAACAGTGGTAGGCACTGGAGGCGTGGGCCAGGTGATGCTCGACCGGCTCGATCTTGATTTTTTTCGGATCGAAGCCCAATTGCTCCAGGCACCAGACAATCTTGCGGCGATAGCGCTTGTAGCGGCGGTTGCCCATCAGGATCGCATCGAGCGCGCGGTCCGGGGCGTACCAGTAACGCTTGGCGTAGTGCCAGCGAGCTTCACCGAACAGGCTGATCGGGGCGAACGGGATCGCCACCACGTCGACGTCGGACGGCTTGATGCCGGCCTGTTCCAGGCAGAACTTCGCCGATTCGTAGGGCATGCGGTTCTTTGCATGTTTATCGCGTACGAAGCGCTCTTCCTCGGCCGCCGCGATCAGCTTGCCATCTATGTACAGCGCCGCGGAAGGATCATGGCTAAGGGCGCCGGACAGGCCAAGAATCGTCAATGCCACAGGGGTCTAGCCTCTTAATGTCTGCATACGGGCGACAAGCGCCGCGAAAAATTGATGTGCCGCTCGCCGGGGCGCGGGGCATAAAGGGCGGGATTATAGCTTAAAAGCGGCATTAAGCCTCTAGGGGCAAGCGGCAAGCTAGTGGTGAAGGGTTATCGAGGGACTGGTGCAACCGCAGCTATGGCGAGGGAGCTTGCTCCCTCGTCACCGGTTCAGCGACTACCTTAAGTGAACAGCAGCATCAGGTAGATAAGACGCCATCGACTGTTTTAGGCAGCCGCTGATCAATCACCCGATACAACGCACTGTCCTGCGGCCAATTGCGCATGAACCGCGCGCGATCCCGGGTGTAGGCCGAGGCGAAGCTGGCGTGGGTGCGGTGTTGGCACATGGAATCCAGGTCGATCAATGCCCATCTATCCCCCTGCCAGAACAGGTTGTGGCCCTTGAAGTCACCGTGGCTGATGCGCTCGCGTATCAGGTCGGCAAACAGCCGGTCCAGTGCCAGCAATTCGGATTCCGGGGCTTCGCCGCTTTCCACGTAGGGAGCGAAACGCTCGATGATGTCGGGGCCCGACAGGTGCTCAGTCACCAGGTAGGCGCCACGGCGCATCCACAGGAAACGCTTTTCCAGCAAGGCCAGCGGCTTGGGCGTGGCGATGCCGAGGAAAGCCAGGCGATGGCCTTCGCGCCAGGCATGCCAGGCGCGGCTCGGGCGCCAGAAGCGCTTGAGCCAGTGGGCGAAGTTCTTGATGTTGTAGCGCTTGATCACCAGGGGACGACCGTTGACATCGACTTTGCCGACGCTCGCCGCGCCACCGGTCTTGTACAGATGGCTCTGGTCGAGCAAGGCATCAGCCTGCTCCAGCACCGGTATCATGGCCGCTTCTTCATCGCGCCGGATCGCCCGCAGGCCGAACGGCCCGCGCCGCACGCTGAACAGGCTGCACTCGCGCCCAACCTTTTCCAGAAAGTCCTTCAGCCGCCAGGCATGGACCTTGTCGATCTGTTTTTGCAGGGCTTCCATCGGCAGCGCGTGCTCGGCGTTGCCCAGCAAGTAGTGCACCAACAATTCTTCATTGAACGGTTCGAGGGACTTGGGCAATTGGGCGAAAAACACCCCCAGATTCTCCAGCACCTTCTGCCGCGACAACGGTTGGCCTGGGGTTTCGACGCGAATGCCCGCACCGTCGATCAAATAGAGCTTGCCGTCGTGACGTAGCAAATTGTCCAGGTGCAAATCTTCTTGCCACAAGCCTTTGCCGTGCAGTTGCGCAATGGCGCCCAGGGCTTCGGCCAATACCGCCGTTTGCTCGTCAGCCAGCAATGGCAAGTGCTCGACCTGTTTCCAGGCATCCCCCAGGCTCTCGGCGCCTTCGAGCAGTTCGAACAACAACCAGCCGCCTTCACCCTCTTTCAGGCCATCGGCGAGCAACAGCGGCGTCGTCAGCCCTTGCTCCGCCAGCAGGCGCACGCCTTGCAGTTCCCGTTGAAAATGCCGGGCGGCCTTGCTGCCCACCAACAACTTGGCCAGCACCGGCCGGCCGCGCCAGACGCCCGCACCGACGTAACGCTGCCCCGGCAACACCCGCAACAGCGAAAGCAGCTGCAACTTCGCCGGACCGGCGGCATCGGCCAGCTCCAGGCTCAGGGGCAGGCTGGGACTGCGGCCAGCGCTCTTCAATTCGGACAAGTGCATCAACGGGCTTCCTTGTGGCTGCGCCGGATGGTCAGGCGGGTCATCCAGCTGTCGACCAGCGCACTGTCGAGCGGCTGGTCCAGATAGACAGATAGCAATTGGCGCACATCATCGTGACTCCAGATCGAGGCGCGACGCAGCAATGGCTCCAGATCCTTGATCCGATCCCGCTGGCCGAACAGCAGTGGCCGGGTCTTTTCCAGATCGATCAATTGCGCCTGGTAACCGCTGTCGCTGGCTTGCAGAAAGATGTGTTTTGGATAGAAGCAACCGTGCACCTGATGCATGCCGTGCAGGCGCCGCGCCAACTGGCCGCAGGCTTTCAAAATGGTGGTGCGTTGCGCCGCCGTCAGGGTCGGCCAGCGCTGCAGCAGTGAATCCAGGTCATCCCAGCCGTCCAGGGCACGAGTCAGCAAGACCGCTCGCACCTCGCCGTTCACCTTGCGCTGGCCATAGAACACCGCTTGCAGGGCCGGAATCCCCAACTGGCGATAACGGCTGATGTTGCGAAACTCCCGGGAAAAACTCGGCTCGCCAAACGGGTGGGACAAGGTCCGGGTCAGGTAATTGCTCTGGCGCTTGAGGTAATAGCCCTGCCCCTCCAGCTCCAGCCGGAACACGCTGCTCCAGCCACCGCCCGAGGTATTGGGTTCATCCACCGCGTCCAGTTGCCGTGCCCACAAGGCCTCAAAGCTGTCCAGGCCGTGACGTTGCAGCAACGCCCGGTCTTCAGCGGCCAGGAAATCAGTCATTCACGCCCCTCGAAAAATCTCACCACGTGACGGATGCGTTTCTTGTCACACGCATCGAGTCGGTCGTGCTGACGGTATTGCAGGTAAAAGCGCAGGCGTTGAGTGGCCGACAAGTGGTATTTGGCCACTTTATCCAGGCACGCCAGGTCCTTGGTGATGCGGTACTTGAGCCAGAAGCCGCGCCAGAAATCACCGTTCGGGCAATCAATCAGAAACAGCTTCGACTGGTCATCGATCAGCAGGTTGCGCCACTTCAGATCGTTATGGGTGAAGCGATGGTCGTGCATGGTCCGCGTATAACCGGCCAATTGCTGGCTGACCCGGTCGACCCAGGCGCGATCTGTCAGCCTCGAATCGTGACGCTCGGCCAGGGCAGAGAGGTCTTCGGTATGCGGCAGTTCGCGGGTGATCATCGCGCCACGGGCATAGGCCGCGCCGTTTCGCTCCAGGCCCCAGGCGACGATTTCGGCGGTAGGGATGCCCCACTTGGCGAAGCGCTTGAGGTTCTGCCATTCGGACTTGACTCGCGGCCTGCCCAGGTAACGGCGCAAGCCCTTGCCCGCCCCGACGTAGCGCTTGATGTAATAATTCACGCCGTTGCGCTGCACCCGGATCACCTCTGAGAGCGGGTCGCGGGTCAAACGCTCCCCTTGCAGGGCAAACACCGCTTCGAGACTGCCAAAATCCTCTGTCAGCTCGGCATAGGCCGGCTCCAGCGTCCAACCCGACATCAGAGCGCGTCCCCGTACCGTTGTTTACGGGCATAAAGCTTGTTGGCCTTGCCTTCGAGCCAGGCCAGCAGCGAAGCCTCTTCAGCCAGGATCCGGCGCAGCGGCTGCTGGAAGTAGCCCTTGAGGAAACGCAGCTTGTCGCGACGGGTCAGACCGATGTCCAACGCCGAAAAATACAGCGCCGCGAGGTCTTTGTTGCGCCAGCGAGTGGTGATGGCCGGACGGGTCTGGGCGCGGTGCAGGTCAATCACCGAGAGTTTGAAATCCCCAGGCGTCACCGGTTTGTCGGTGTGCAGCAGAAAGTGACAGATGTAGCAGTCGCGATGGTTGACCCCGGCGCGGTGCATCATGCCAGTCATGCGCGCGACTTCGGCGATCAGTGCACGCTTGAGCGTCGGCTGCGGTGGCTGCTTGGCCCAGTCGATGCTGAAATCTTCGAGGCTGACGGTCGGCGCCAGCTCTTCGGTGACGATAAAGGAGTGCTGATCCGCCGGGTTGCTGCCCTTCTCGCCATACGCAACGGCGGTCATGGTCGGCACACCGACTTCCTGCAAACGCTGGATGGCTTTCCACTCCTGCCCTGCGCCGAGTACCGGTAGCTTGGCGGTGAGCAGGTTCTTGAAGATTTCGCCCCAGCCAATGCCCCGGTGGATCTTCACGAAAAAGCCGCGACCATCCACCTCCGTGCGCAAGGTGCGCCGGGCTTCCAGTTCGCGATAGACCTCGCCCTTGAGCGCCTCGACTTCGGCGAACGCATCGCGCCCGGCCCAAAGGCTCTTGAACGGTTCGGCCAGCATCAATTTCATTGCGCGTGCTCCGCCAATATCACATCGGCCGCGTGCTGCGGCATGCTGTAGAGGTCGGCCGTCTCGGCGAAGGCCAGCCCGTTGCGGCTCCAGGCCGTCCGTGCGTCAGCGTCGCTCAACATACGCCCCAGGTATTCGGTGAGCTGGGCCTGTTCGAATGGCTCGTCGAGCACCAGGCCGCTGTCGGCCTCGGCGATGTAATGGGCGTACCCACACACCGCGCTGACCAACACCGGCAACCCGGCCACCAGCGCCTCGAGCAATACGGTGCCGGTGTTCTCGTTGTACGCCGGATGGATCAACAGGTCGGCACCCAACAGGAAACGCGGAATATCGCTGCGCCCCTTGAGGAAACGCACGTTCTCACCAAGCCCTAGCGCGGCGCTCTGGAGTTGGAATACTTTGGGGTCGTCCTGGCCAATTACAAATAGCCGGGTGCGTTTTCTCAACTCGGTGGGCAACGCGGCCAGGGCCTTGAGGCTGCGATCCACGCCCTTGGTCTTGAACCCGGAACCGATTTGCACCAGCAGCAGGTCATCGTCGGCCAGCTCGAATTCGGCACGGAATGCAGCACGGACTTCGTCGGCATCGGCGGGCCGACGCCGGTCCAGGGCGATGCCCGGCGGCAGCAGGTGAAAGCGTTCCAGCGGCGTGCCGTAGTGCTTGATGAACAGCGGCTGCTGGACTTCGGAGATCATCAGCACGTCGGTTTTGGCATCCTTGGCGAACACCGCCCGCTCATACTCGGCGAAGTGCCGGTAGCGGCCCCAACGCCGGTACAGCGAGTTACGCAGGTTCTGCGCCTTGTCTTCGAAACAGCCGTCGGCGGCGTAATACACGTCCAGGCCGGGCATCTTGTTGAAGCCGATCAAACGATCCACCGGGCGCTTGGCCAGGTCGGCTTCCATCCACGCGCTGAGTTTCTCGTTGCGGCGGTGGTTGAACAGCGCCTTGACCGGCGCCACCAGCACTTCGAAGCCCGGTGGGACGTCACCTTCCCAGATCAGCGTATAGACGCGGATCTGGTGACCGCGTTGCTGGCATTCCAGGGCGATGCGCATGAAATCACGCTGCAAGCCTCCGAAGGGGAAGTACTTGTAAAGGACAAAAGCCAATTGCATCAGCGCGGCTCCTCAGCCAATAACGTGCTCAGGTGGCTGGCAACACGCTCGGGGTTCAGACGCGTGAAGCACAGGGGCTGCTCGCGTTTCAGGTCAAATCGCCGGGCATCTTCGGCGGTCGGCGGGTAAGTGCATTGTTTCTGCATGCAGGGCGCGCAAGGGAAATCGCTGGCCAGGTGAATCTGACTCTTGCCATAGGCGCCGGTCAGCTGCGGATTGGTCGGGCCCAGCAGCGAAATGGTCGGCACGTCCAGGGCTGCGGCCAGATGCCCGAGACCGGTATCCACTGCCACGCAGGCCTGGGCCCCGGCGAGCACCTTGCCGACGCCGCCCAGGTTCAGTTTCGGCAGCACCTCGACATTGCGCAGGCCCTTGGCGATCCGCTCGGCCCGGGCTTTCTCCAGCGGGTTGCCCCACGGCAGCTTCACCACCACGCCGAGCTGGCCCATGCGTTCGGTGAGTTGACGCCAGTAGAGCTCCGGCCAATGCTTGGATTCCCACGTCGTGCCGTGCAGGAACACCACATAGGGATATTTGCGCGGCAATTCGACCAGGCGATCGACGTTCAGGCCATAGCTGCCCTGGGTCTTGGGCAGGTCATACCCCAGCGCCAGGGCAAACAACTGCCGCACGCGCTCAACCGCGTGCTGACTACGGGCCACCGCCAGGCGGCGCGAATAGAAACGCGCGGCCAAGGGTTCGCGTGCCGAGTGCTTATCCAGGCCAGCGACCGGGGCCTTGACGTAACGGGTTAGCCAGGCGCTTTTCAGCAGGCCTTGGGCGTCGATGACCAGGTCGTACTTTTCGCCGCGCATGCTCTGCTTGAAACGTCGCCACTCGCCGCTCTTGATGGTTTGCCAGAGGTTCTTGCGCCAGCGACGAATCGCCACTGGGATGACCTTGCCCACGGCCGGGTGCCAGGTTGGGATTTCAGCGAAACCTTCTTCCACCACCCAATCGAATTTAATGCCGGGAATCGCCCGCGCCGCGTCAGTCAGCGCCGGCAGCGCGTGAATCACATCCCCGAGCGAAGAGGTCTTGATCAGCAATACCCGCAAGTTACTTAACCTCCACGGGTGTGCCTTGCAAACGCTCCAAGGCTTCGTTCACCGACAGCGGCATGAGCTGGCGCAGGCAGTTGTAATGACCGAAGCGGCAGGTGCGGTCGAAGCACGGGCTGCACTCGATGCCCAGGCGCACGACTTCGACCTTGTCGGCCAGCGGTGGCGTGAAGCCTGGCGAGGTGGAACCGTAGACCGCCACCAACGGGCGGTTCAGGGCCGCAGCCACGTGCATCAGGCCGGAGTCGTTGGACACCACGGAATCGGCGCAGGACAGCAAGTCGATCGCCTCCGCCAGGGACGTATCGCCGCTGAGGTTCACCGACTCCTCGCGCAGGCCCGGGATCAGCCGCGAGCGGATGTCCTCGCCTACCGGGTGATCTTTTTTCGAGCCGAACAGCCAGACTTGCCAGCCGTCGCGAATCTTCGCCTCGGCGACCAGGGCGTAATGCTCCGCCGGCCAGCGCTTGGACTCACCAAATTCGGCCCCCGGACACAGAGCCAGCACCGGGCGGTCCAGGCTCAAGCCGAACTTGGCCAGCGCCGCCTCACGGCTGACCGGATCGATCGCAAGGCTGGGGCGCGGATACGGTTGGGGCAACTGGGCACCCGGCTCGCAGGCCAGGGCCATGAAGCGCTCGATCATCAGCGGGTAGCGGTCTTTGTCCAGCGTGCGTACGTCATTGAGCAGACCGTAACGGAACTCGCCGCGCCAGCCGGTACGCTTGGGGATCCCGGCGAAGAACGGCACCAGCGCCGACTTCAGGGAATTGGGCAGCAGGATCGCCTGGTCGTACTGACCGGCCAGGGATTTACCGATGCGTCGACGGGTCGCCAATTCCAGCACGCCGTGGCCGAGCGGGAAGCTCAAGGCCTTGCGCACTTGGGGCATACGCTCAAGAATCGGCCGACTCCACTCGGGAGCCAGGACGTCGATTTCGCACTGTGGATGACGCTGTTTCAGGCACTGGAACAGTGTCTGCGCCATCACCATGTCACCGACCCAGCTGGGCCCAACGATCAGAATATTCATGTGGTTTCCAAAAACGATGCGGGGAGGTCTACGCCTCCCCGCCTCGAGAATCACTGTGGCTTAGGTCGTTGCCCGTTGCCTTCAATCTACAACTGTGGGAGCGAGCTTGCTCGCGATGAGGCCGTCACATCCAATATCAACGCTACCTGACCCAGCGCTTTCGCGAGCAAGCCCGCTCCCACATTTAAATCTTCAGCTCAGCCCCAGCTCACGCCAGATCCGCAGCACCTGCTGGCGCTCATCCACGAACTGGTCGCCGGTAATCACCCCGGCATCTTTCTGCAAGGCCTGGCGGTGAGCGGCGGAGCGGTAGGCTTTATAGGCCTCGCGCAACAGGGTGGCGTCTTCTACCGGCATCAAGCCAACCTCCTGCAACCCTTCCAGGATGCGGATGTTATCGGTGTAGCGCAGCAGCGACGGGTGTTCCTCGGACCACGCCAGGGCCGCGTATTGCACCATAAATTCAATATCGACGATACCTCCGGCGTCCTGCTTGAGGTCGAAGGGTGCCGTGGCCTCGAAGGCATTCGGCGCGGTCCCGGCGGCGGTGGCCTTGCTGCCGAGGTTATCGCGCATCTTGGCGCGCATCTCGCTGACCTCCTGGCGCAGCGTCGGCAAGTCACGCTTGCGTCCCAGCACCTGGGCGCGGACCTTCTCGAACGCCTGGCCCACGTCCTGGCTGCCCACCAGAACACGGGCCCGCACCAACGCCTGATGTTCCCAGGTCCAGGCTTCGTTCTCCTGGTAACGGGCAAACGCCCCCAGGGAACTGACCAGCAACCCCGACGCTCCGGAAGGTCGCAGGCGCATGTCCACTTCGTACAGCTGTCCGGAGTTGGTCTGGGCCGTCAGCAAGTGAATGATCCGCTGGCCGAGCCGGGTGAAGAACTGCGCGCCATCGATAGGTTTCGGCCCATCGGTTTCCGCCTGGGGATCGCCATCGTGGATGAACACCAGGTCCAGGTCGGAACCATGCCCCAATTCCAGGCCGCCGACTTTCCCATAACCGACAATAATGAAGCCCGGATCGCACAGGCTGCCGTCGGTGCGCAGTGGCACGCCGTGTTTGGCCGCCGTCTGGCGCCAGGCCAGGGCCAGTACTTGCTCGAGGATCGCCTCGGCCAGCCAGGTCAGGTAGTCGCTGACTTTCATCAATGGCAGGCTGCCGGCGATTTCCGAGGCTGCCACCCGCAGACGGTGCGCCAGCTTGAAATGCCGCAGCGCCTCCATCTGCTGCTCCAGGTCATCCTCGGGGATCCGCGTCAGACGCTCACGCAACTCCGCTGCCAGCTCCGGCGCCAGGGGCGGCTTGAACAAACGCCCCTCGTTGAGCAGTTCATCGAGCAACAGTGGGAAACGCGTGATCTGCTCGGCGATCCACGGGCTCGCCGCACACAGCGTCAGCAAGCGCCGCAGGGCCCCGGGGTTTTCCGTCAGTAGCACCAGGTAGGCCGAACGACGGGCCACCGCTTCCACCAGCGGCAGCACCCGCTCAAGCACCAGGTCCGGGTTGGCATGTTCAACGGCCTGGGCCAACAGGCGTGGAATGAACGCATCCAGGCGCTCGCGCCCCAGGCGCTGCATCGCGCGCAATTGCGGGCTGCCGCGCAGAGCGGCCAGGGCCTTGAGGGCTTTGGGCGCATCGACAAAACCGCCCGCCTCCAACTGGCGACACGCCGCCTCTTCATCCTGGCTGTCTTCCCACAACGGCAACCATTCGCCGCCGACCACCACTTCGCTTTCGCTGCCCTCGTCTTCATCCGGATCAGCGATAACCTGGCCGAAATGCCAGGCCACACGCCCGCGCCAGTGCATCAATTGCGCATGGAAGGCCGTCCAGTCGGCAAAACCCAACATGAACGCAATGCGCGCCTGGTCCTGCGGGCTGTCCGGCAGCATCTGGGTCTGACGGTCGGCAATGGCCTGGATCGCGTGTTCGGTATAACGCAGGAATTCATAGCCCTGGCGCAACTCGTCGATCACCTTGGCCGGCAGATAGCCCTGGCCTTCCAAGGTGCCCAACACTTTGAGCAACGGCCGTTGCTGCAAGCTCAAGTCGCGTCCGCCGTGGATCAGTTGAAACGCCTGGGCAATGAACTCCACCTCGCGAATGCCGCCCGAGCCCAGCTTGATGTTGTCGGCCATGCCCTTGCGCCGCACCTCCTGCTGAATCAGTTGCTTCATGGTGCGCAGCGCTTCGATGGCGGAAAAATCCAGGTAACGCCGATAAACGAACGGGCGCAACATGTCGAGCAACTGCGCACCCGCCACCTGGTCGCCTGCCACCACCCGCGCCTTGATCATGGCGTAGCGTTCCCAGTCGCGGCCCTGATCCTGGTAATACTGCTCCAGCGCGTTGAAGCTCAGCACCAACGCACCGGCCGAACCATAGGGGCGCAGACGCATGTCGACGCGGAACACGAAGCCATCGACAGTCATCGGGTCCAGGGCCTTGATCAGGCGCTGGCCAACGCGGATGAAAAACTCCTGGTTATCCAGCGGTCGTTTCACGCCGACGGTTTCGCCGCCCTCGGGGTAGGCAAAAATCAGGTCGATGTCCGACGAAAGGTTCAGCTCCACCGCACCGAGCTTGCCCATGCCCAGGATGACCATCTGCTGCGGCTCGCCGCTACGCCGCCCGGTGGGTACGCCAAATTGTTGGCTGAGGCGCTGATATAGCCATTGGTAAGCCTGGTCGATGCAGGTGTCGGCCATGTCCGAAAGGTCGCGGCAGGTCTGGACCAGATCGGCCTGGCGGGTCAGGTCACGCCAGATGATCCGCACCTGCTGGCGGGTGCGCTGGCGGCGCAGGACGCGGCCCAGTTCATCTTCGGTCTCGGCGGCTTGCACCGCGGCACCGATCTGCGCGCACATTTCACCAGGGGCCAGGCTGCGGTCCAGTTCGCCGCTGCGCACCAGTTCCAAGAGCATCACGGGGTCACGTAGACTCTGCTCGCTGACAAAGTCGCTGGCAGCGGCAACGCGCTTGAACGCGTCCCAGCGCTCGGGGGTCCAGGCCGACAGGCCGTGGTCGTCACCCAGCAACGCGACCACCGCGCGGAACGACTGCTCGGCACGGCTGACCAATGACTGGAGAATGGCCGGAATTTCGGCAAGCGAGGGCAGGCTCATGGTCTATCCTTGATCGGCGCGGGAAAGGCTGGATGTAGTGTTTTTTCAAAAGACACTACCTGATCGACTGTCGAACAAAGATGATAAATAGCTGAAAATCTGATTTTATTGGCAGCCGGCATCAAGTTTTTACCTGTTCGTGTTGGCTAAAGACCAACAGTAACGATTATTCTCACAACAAAACGAGAGGCCACGAGCCGCTCATGTGTAGTTTTACTACTCGTCTATACATTCGAAAGGCTGAAACGGCCGACGATTTGTAGTAAAACTACACGCCGCCGAGCCAACCTTCGGCAATCCAAGAATTTATAATCGTCTGCCCACAAGGCCAGTCGCAAACTCAGGCAACCGATTCTGGTAGCCTTTCCGCCCTGGAGCAAGCCATGCAAGACCTCGATCCCGTCGAAACCCAGGAATGGCTGGACGCCCTGGAATCGGTTCTCGACAAAGAAGGCGAAGACCGTGCTCACTATCTGATGACCCGTATGGGCGAACTCGCAACCCGCAGCGGTTCGCAATTGCCTTACGCCATCACCACGCCGTACCGCAACACAATTCCCGTCACCCACGAAGCACGCATGCCTGGCGACCTGTTCATGGAACGCCGCATTCGCTCGTTGGTACGCTGGAACGCAATGGCCATGGTGATGCGTACGAACCTGAAAGATTCTGACCTGGGCGGTCACATCTCCAGCTTCGCCTCCAGCGCAACCTTGTACGACATCGGCTTCAACTACTTCTTCCAGGCCCCGACCGACGAACACGGCGGCGACCTGATCTACTTCCAGGGTCACACCTCGCCAGGCGTCTACGCCCGTGCGTTCATGGAAGGCCGCATCACCGAAGAACAGATGAACAACTTCCGCCAGGAAGTGGACGGTCAGGGCCTGTCGTCCTACCCGCACCCTTGGCTGATGCCTGATTTCTGGCAGTTCCCGACTGTATCCATGGGCCTGGGCCCGATCCAGGCGATCTACCAGGCACGCTTCATGAAGTACCTGGAAGCCCGTGGCTTCATCCCGGAAGGCAAACAGAAAGTCTGGTGCTTCCTGGGCGACGGCGAGTGCGACGAGCCAGAATCCCTCGGCGCGATCTCCCTGGCCGGCCGCGAGAAGCTCGACAACCTGATCTTCGTCATCAACTGCAACCTGCAGCGCCTCGACGGCCCGGTTCGCGGCAACGGCAAGATCATCCAGGAACTCGAAGGCGTGTTCCGCGGTGCCCAGTGGAACGTGACCAAAGTCATCTGGGGCCGTTTCTGGGACCCACTGCTGGCCAAGGACGTCGACGGCATCCTGCAACGTCGCATGGACGAAGTCATCGACGGCGAGTACCAGAACTACAAGGCCAAGGACGGTGCGTTCGTCCGTGAGCACTTCTTCAACACGCCTGAACTCAAGGCGATGGTTGCAGACCTGTCCGACGACGAGATCTGGAAACTCAACCGTGGCGGCCACGACCCGTACAAGGTCTACGCGGCGTACCACGAAGCGGTCAACCACAAAGAACAACCGACCGTCATCCTGGCCAAGACCATCAAGGGTTATGGCACCGGTGCCGGCGAAGCGAAGAACACTGCGCACAACACCAAGAAAGTCGATGTCGACAGCCTGAAGTTGTTCCGCGACCGCTTCGACATCCCGGTCAAGGACGAAGAGCTGGAGAACCTGCCGTTCTTCAAGCCGGAGCCGAACAGCGCCGAAGCCCGTTACCTGAGCGAACGCCGCACCGCACTGGGAGGCTTCGTGCCACAGCGCCGCGCGCAGAGCTTCAGCGTTCCGACGCCGTCGCTCGATACCCTCAAGGCCATTCTCGATGGTTCGGGCGACCGTGAGATTTCCACCACCATGGCCTTCGTGCGGATCCTCGCGCAACTGGTCAAGGACAAGGAAATCGGCCCGCGCATCGTTCCAATCATTCCGGACGAAGCCCGTACCTTCGGTATGGAAGGCATGTTCCGTCAGTTGGGCATCTACTCCTCCGTCGGCCAGCTCTATGAGCCAGTCGATAAAGACCAGGTGATGTTCTACAAGGAAGACAAGAAGGGCCAGATCCTCGAAGAAGGCATCAACGAAGCGGGCGCCATGAGCTCCTTCATCGCTGCCGGTACTTCGTACTCCAGCCACAACCAGCCGATGCTGCCGTTCTACATCTTCTACTCGATGTTCGGCTTCCAGCGTATCGGCGACCTGGCCTGGGCCGCTGGCGACAGCCGCACCCGTGGCTTCCTGATCGGCGGTACCGCTGGCCGGACCACGCTGAACGGCGAAGGCCTGCAACACGAAGACGGTCACAGCCACATCCTGGCTGCCACCATCCCGAACTGCCGCACCTTTGATCCAACCTACGGCTACGAGCTGGCGGTGATCATCCAGGACGGCATGAAGAAGATGACCGAAGAGCAGCAGGACGTCTTCTACTACATCACCGTGATGAACGAGTCCTACCAGCAGCCAGCCATGCCGGCCGGTGTAGAGGAAGGCATCATCAAGGGCATGTACCTGCTCGAAGAAGACACCCGCGAAGCGGCGCACCACGTCCAACTGATGGGCTCCGGCACCATCCTGCGCGAAGTGCGTGAAGCAGCGAAGATCCTGCGTGAAGAGTTCAACGTCGGCGCTGACGTGTGGAGCGTTACCAGCTTCAACGAATTGCGTCGCGACGGCCTGGCCGTAGAGCGCAGCAACCGTCTGCACCCTGGCCAGAAGCCCAAGCTGAGCTATGTCGAAGAATGCCTGAACGGCCGCAAAGGTCCGG
This sequence comes from Pseudomonas sp. CFBP 5748, assembly GCF_053850495.1. Lineage (NCBI taxonomy): Bacteria > Pseudomonadati > Pseudomonadota > Gammaproteobacteria > Pseudomonadales > Pseudomonadaceae > Pseudomonas > Pseudomonas sp. CFBP 5748. The sequence continues at coordinate 349,674 of NZ_JBSPTN010000007.1, read as the reverse complement.
TCATCGCCTCTACCGACTACATGAAGCTGTTCGCCGAGCAGATCCGTCAGTGGGTTCCTTCCAAGGAATTCAAAGTGCTGGGCACCGACGGTTTCGGCCGTAGCGACAGCCGCAAGAAGCTGCGTCACTTCTTCGAAGTCGACCGTAAGTTCGTTGTGTTGGCAGCCCTGGAAGCCCTGGCTGACCGTGGCGATATCGAACCTAAGGTGGTGGCCGAGGCCATCGTCAAGTTCGGCATCGATCCAGAAAAACGCAACCCACTGGACTGCTGAGGAGAATTTTCGTGAGCGAACTCATTCGCGTACCTGACATCGGCAGCGGTGAAGGTGAAGTAATTGAACTGTTTGTGAAGGTCGGCGACCGTATCGAAGCCGACCAGAGCATCCTGACCCTTGAATCGGACAAGGCCAGCATGGAAGTGCCTGCGCCGAAGGCCGGTATCATCAAGAGCCTGAAAGTGAAGCTGGGCGACCGCCTGAAAGAAGGCGACGAACTGCTGGAGCTGGAAGTCGAGGGCGCCGCTGCGGCGCCTGAAGCGGCTGCTCCTGCTGCGGCCCCGGCGGCTGAAAAGCCTGCCGCTGCTGCACCGGCTGCCGCGGCAGCTCCCGCCCCGGCCGCTGCGCCTGCCGCCGCCACGGTCCAGGACATTCATGTTCCGGACATCGGCTCGTCGGGCAAGGCCAAGATCATCGAAGTGCTGGTCAAGGTCGGCGATACCGTCGAAGCCGACCAGTCGCTGATCACCCTGGAATCCGACAAGGCCAGCATGGAAATCCCATCGCCAGCCGCCGGTGTGGTGGAAAGCGTCGAGATCAAGCTGGAAGACGAAGTGGGCACCGGCGACCTGATCCTGAAGCTGAAAGTGGCCGGTGCTGCGGCACCTGCCGCGCCAGCCCAGGCCGCAGCACCCGCTGCCAAGACCGAAGCTGCTCCGGTGCCGGCCGCCGCCGCGCCTGCCGCCAAGGCCGAGGCGGCTCCAGCCCCTGTCGCCGCGGCTGCGCCAAGCGGTGCCAAGGTGCACGCCGGTCCTGCGGTGCGTCAGCTGGCCCGTGAATTCGGTGTCGAGCTGTCTGCCGTCAGCCCGAGCGGCCCACACGGCCGCGTGCTGAAGGAAGACGTGCAGGCTTACGTCAAGGCCATGATGCAGAAGGCCAAGAACGCACCGGCCGAAGGCGGCGCCACGGGCGGCGCAGGCATCCCGCCGATCCCGGCGGTAGACTTCAGCCGTTTCGGCGAAACCGAAGAAGTGGCCATGACTCGCCTGATGCAGATCGGCGCGTCGAGCCTGCATCGCAGCTGGCTGAACATTCCGCACGTGACTCAGTTCGACCAGGCCGACATCACCGAGCTGGAAGCTTTCCGCGTCGCGCAGAAAGCCGTGGCGGAAAAGGCCGGCGTGAAGCTGACCGTGCTGCCGCTGTTGCTCAAGGCCTGTGCGCACCTGCTCAAGGAGCTGCCAGACTTCAATGCCTCCCTGGCTCCAAGCGGCAAGGCTGTAATCCGCAAGAAGTACGTGCACATCGGCTTTGCCGTCGACACCCCGGAAGGCCTGCTGGTACCGGTCATCCGCAACGTCGACCAGAAGAGCCTGCTGCAATTGGCTGCCGAAGCGGCTGCCCTGGCCGAAAAGGCCCGGAACAAGAAGCTCACCGCCGACGACATGCAGGGCGCCTGCTTCACCATCTCCAGCCTCGGCCACATTGGCGGCACCGGCTTCACGCCGATCGTCAACGCGCCGGAAGTGGCGATCCTGGGTGTTTCCAAGGCCACCATCCAGCCAGTCTGGGACGGTAAAGCCTTCCAGCCGAAGCTGATGCTGCCACTGTCGCTGTCCTACGATCACCGTGTGATCAACGGCGCCGCCGCTGCACGCTTCACCAAGCGCCTGAGCGACCTGCTGGGCGACATCCGCACCATCTTGCTGTAACACCGGGCGGCCCTCCCTTGCGGAGGGCCATTCGGAACACTGTTTTCCGAGCGCCACGCTCGTACCTCAACCCCGCCCGTTTGGCGGGGCTTTTTTTTGCCTGAAATTTAAGTCGAACATCATGGAGGTGTGGGCATGCCGGCCTCATCGCGAGCAAGCTCGCTCCCACAAGGGCCTCATTTATTGCAAGTACGATGCAGCACCGCAAATCCATTGTGGGAGCGAGCTTGCTCGCGATGGCGGAATGTCAGGCAACACGGCAATTTTCCTACCACACAAGTTTTAAATGACTACGCCTTCTATTAGTCATTACCCACAACTTGCGCCCCCTTCCCTACCAATATTTATGGCTCGCCGGGCTTTAGCATCAAACCGCCAAAGCAACTTGATACTTGTACCCAATAAAAACTTCGAATGGATTCGAATATGTTCAAACCTACCGTCGGCCCTATTGTCGGCCACACAACAACGGATCACGCACGGATATTCCTGCGTGGCGACCGCGATAACAACCTGGTATTCGCCGGTATTCGCCATAGGCGCCAAGGCGATAAAACCTGGTCGAAAGGGCATTTTGTCCAACTGAAGGCCTACCGTGACATGTCCGATGTCATCGTCTTGCAAGGCCTTCAACCCGACACCACCTATGAATACCAGGCAGGTTGGCTCAGCCCCTTAAGCCCGACCCATACCGTGGAAACGGTTCAGGAACTGCCGTTGCAATGGCCCAGGGAAACTTACTGTTTACGCACCCCAACCAGTAAAACCAGCACACCACGCGCTTATATCGTGGGCTCTTGCCGTTACCTGCGGATCACGCGTGGCATCCCGTTGCTGCCCGGGCTGGGGGACCGCACTTTTGCCGGCATCAATCGCATCGTGGAGCAGGCCAACCCGCCGATCAGCGCCGTCTTGATGACCGGTGACCAGGTTTACCTCGATGACTTGAATGTGCTTGCCCCGGACCGAAACTATAAAAACATTCTCTTTAAATACCGCACCGCCTTTGCCCAGCCACAGATCAGAAAGTTAATGTCTGCAGTGCCCACTTACATGACCCTCGACGACCATGAAATCGAAGACAACTGGCCGGCCAATAAAACCGGTAACGACGAAGTCTTATACGCCAACGCCATGAACGCTTATGCGCTTTACCAGGCCAGCCACAGCCCAACCCATGAACTTTCAAGTGATGGAACATTAAATAAATCGTTGAAACGCTACTGGTACCGATTTGCCCACGGCGATATCGAATGGTTCGTCACCGACAGCCGGACCCAACGCAACCTGTCGGCCGACGATCGGCGCATCCTGGACGAGGAACAGGAACAGTCGTTGCTCAAATGGCTTATCCACAGCCCTGCCCGGGTCAAATTCGTCGTGACCAGTGTCATGTTCTTCCCTGACAGCAAACGCAATGACGGGGACGCCTGGCAGGCCTTCCCACAACAACGCCTGCGCCTGCTGGAAACCATTCGCAGCCATGGGATCAAAAACGTGATTTTCGTATCCGGTGATGTCCACGGCTCCATGACCAGCCGCCTGCTTCATAGCCAGGATCCTGATTTTGAAGTCAACACCCTCGTCTCCTCGCCGTTTTACAACAGCAAACTGCTGCCTTTTGCAAAATCCTCGGACTTTATTTTCGACCACCCCCTGGCCCGGACTGAAAACGGTGAATATCAATATGAACTGACCAGCAAAGTGGTCAGCCAGAACAATTTCGCCCGGCTGTATGTCACGGCGCAGAGCGTTCAGGTCACTTTTCACGACCGCGACGGCAGCCCACTGCAAACGCTCGATATCCCGTTGCGCTGACGGGTGGTATAACCACCCAGGCCCTCTGATCGACTGGCAACTGTAGAAATCCCCTTGCCGGCCGATAAAGGTTTATAGCACTTGGCCTTCATCTCTCTTGTCAGCCAGTGCCGCAATGATGCAACCTTGCCGCAGTCCGTAATAACAAGGGCGTCAGCCCGGCGCGATCAGCATTTTCGAAGCGAGTTTTCTCATGAAAAGCCAACCCGATGCCGCCAGCCGTATGGCGGCCGAGGTAGTGACGCAGTTACCGGTGCCCTCGCGGCTCGGCATGCTGCGTTTCGAACGGCTGAATGAAGCGAGCTGGGCGCTATTGTTCCTTGACCCCAATTGCGAACGTTACTTCGGCCTGCCGGCAGTAGAGCTCTGCTCGCTGGTCAGCGCACCCTATGCCAGCCTGATGGAACCTGAAGCGCGTTATCAACTGCACGACGCAATCCAGCAACAACTGGCCCAGTCCTCGCATTACCAGATCCGCTATACGCTCCATACCACCAAGGGCCCCATGAGCCTTCTGGAAACGGGTGAAGCCTACAAGCAGCACAATCGCCATCTGTTGCGCGGTTACCTGCTGGTGGTGGACAGCTTGCCGCAAAGCGAACCATCGATACCGGCCCTGGACCTGGAAACCCAGAACTCGCGCCTGCAGATCGCCCTGGAATTGAACCAGCGAGCCCAGCAGGAGCAGCTCCAGCACCTGGACCGGGTGCGTGCCCAACAGGACCTGATCCTGCTGCTGACCCGTCAGCGCTACAGCGCCAACAACTCGCTGCACGAAGCCGCCGAACTCATCACCCGCAGCGCCTGCGATATCTACCAGATCGACTGCGCCAGCATCTGGGACTTGGTGGATAGCAAGCTGGTGCCAATTTCGGCCTTCAGCCGCGGCGCCCAGGACTACTTCCTGCCCGACGTGATCGACGTCACCCAGTATCCCGATTACATGGAAGCGTTGCAGACCTGCCGCGCCATCGACGCCCACAATGCGATGCGCGACCCGCGTACCCGGGAGCTGGCAGAGAGCCTGCGCGCCCGCGACGTCAACGCCATCCTCGACGCCAGCATCCGTATCGACGGCCAGGTGGTCGGCGTACTGTGCCTGGAGCAGGTGGGCGTCACCCGCGCCTGGCAATCGGACGAAATCGCCTTTGCCGGTGAGCTGGCCGACCAGTTCGCCCAGGTCATCAACAACCACAATCGACGAACCGCGACCAGCGCCCTGCACTTGTTCCAACGCGCCGTGGAGCAGAGCGCCAACGCGTTCCTGCTGGTCAATTGCGACGGCGTGGTGGAGTACGTCAACCCGAGCTTCACCGCCATCACCCAATACTCAACCGAAGAAGTCCACGGCCAACGTCTGTCCGAGCTGCCGGCCCTGGAGAACCTCAGCGAACTGCTGTTCGACGCGCCATCGGCCTTGGCCCAGAGCAACAGCTGGCAGGGCGAATTCAAAAGCCGACGCAAGAACCTGGAACCCTACTGGGGCCAACTGTCGATTTCCAAGGTCTACGGCGACAACCGCGAACTGACCCATTACATCGGCATCTACGAAGACATCACCCAGACCAAACTGGCCCAGCAGCGCATCGAGCGCCTGGCCTACACCGACAACCTGACCAACCTGGGCAACCGTCCGGCCTTCATCCGCAACCTAGATGAACGCTTCGCCCGGGACAGTAATTCACCCATCAGCCTGCTGCTGGTGGACATCGACAACTTCAAGCGCATCAACGACAGCCTCGGCCACCAGACCGGCGACAAGCTGCTGATCAGCCTGGCCCGGCGCTTGCGCAACAGCCTGAGCCCCAGCGGCAGCCTCGCGCGGTTCGCCAGTAATGAATTCGCCGTGCTGCTGGACGACACCGATCTGGAAGCCGGGCAGCAGGTCGCCAGCCAATTGCTGATGACCCTCGACAAGCCAATGTTCGTCGACAACCAATTGATCAGCGTGACCGGCTCCGTAGGCCTGGCCTGCGCGCCGCTGCACGGCCGCGACCCGCAGACCCTGATGCGCAACGCCGGGCTTGCCTTGCACAAGGCCAAGGCCAACGGCAAACACCAGGTCCAGGTCTTCACCGAGGCGCTGAACGCCGAGGCCAGCTACAAGCTGTTCGTGGAAAACAACCTGCGTCGTGCCCTGACCCAGAACGAACTGGACGTGTTTTACCAGCCCAAGCTGTGCCTGCGCAGCGGCCGCCTGCTGGGCATGGAGGCGCTGTTGCGCTGGAACCATCCGGAAAAGGGCATGATCCGCCCGGACCAGTTCATCAGCGTGGCCGAAGAAACCGGCCTGATCATCCCCATCGGCAAATGGATCGCCCGCCAGGCCTGCCGCATGAGCAAGCAGTTGACCGCCGCCGGCCTGGGCAACCTGCAAGTGGCGATCAACCTGTCGCCCAAGCAGTTCTCCGACCCGGATCTGGTTGCCTCCATCGCCAGCATCCTCAAGGAAGAACAACTGCCTGCCTGCCTGCTGGAACTGGAGCTGACCGAAGGCCTGCTGCTGGAAGCCACCGAAGACACCCACCTGCAGCTCGATCAGCTCAAGCGCCTGGGCCTGACCCTGGCCATGGACGACTTCGGCACTGGGTATTCATCCCTGAGTTACCTGAAAAAATTCCCGATCGACATCATCAAGATCGATCGCAGCTTTATCCATGAGATCCCGGACAACCAGGACGACATGGAAATCACCTCCGCGGTGATCGCCATGGCCCATAACCTGAAACTCAAAGTCGTGGCCGAAGGCATTGAAACGTCCCAGCAGTTGGCTTTCCTGCGCCGTCATCGCTGCGATGTCGGCCAAGGCTACCTGTTCGACCGACCGATCCCCGGCGCAGAGCTGGTCGAGAAGCTCAGGCGTTACCCGCGCGGGCCGCTCATCTGACGGCAACTTATAGCTCGAACCGGCTTTTCTAAGGCACACTGACGGTCTTATTCACTCAACTCAATCTGACTGAGAGGACTGATGATGGTCTTGCGCTCGGAAATTCTGGTGAACAAAAACGTGCTCCCTACTCAAGAACAAGCTTTGCCTGGCCGCGAAACCCCAATGACCGTGCCGGAAAAACACTTCGTCCACGATGCGCCGCTGCTGGGCCCGTTTGCCATGGACGTGGATTTCGCGATCTTCGGCCTGGGCTGTTTCTGGGGTGCGGAGCGCAAGTTCTGGCAGCGCGAAGGCGTGGTCAGTACGGCGGTGGGTTACGCCGGGGGTTTTACGCCGAACCCGACGTATGAGGAGGTCTGCTCCGGCCTTACCGGCCACAGCGAAGTGGTACTGGTGGTCTACGAACCGGCAAAGGTCAGCTATGAGGAGCTTCTGAAGATGTTCTGGGAACTGCACAACCCGACCCAGGGTATGCGCCAGGGCAATGACATTGGCACCCAATACCGTTCGGTCATCTATGCCACCAACCCGGCACAACTGGCCGCGGCCAAGCACAGCGAGCAAGTATTCCAGGCGGAGTTGACCAAGGCTGGCAAAGGCACCATCACCACCGAAATCGACGAAGCGCCGACGTTCTACTTCGCCGAGGCCTATCACCAGCAATACCTGGCGAAGAACCCTGAAGGCTATTGCGGGATTGGCGGTACGGGCGTGACTTGCCCGATCTGACTCTTTGCCGCTGAAAAGCTTCGCGAGCAAGCCCGCTCCCACATTAGATCTATGTTGACCATAAGAGCGTGGTCAGACACAGAACCATGTGGGAGCGGGCTTGCTCGCGAAGGCGCCCCGTCAGACGGTATCAATGCATCTGATCAGCTTTCAGCAATCAACCAATCCATCTGCCAGCCACCCTGGGTCTGCCCGAGCTTTTTCGACAACCACGGCAGCAGCTCACGCAACTCTTCCTCCAGCCCCCACGGCGGATTGGCAATCGCCAGGCCGGAGCCGTTCAAACTATTGGGTGTGGCCAACGGGTGCACCAGCAACTCCACCCGCAACAGCTTCGGCGCCCCAGTGCCGGCCAGGTCCTGGTAGAAACGGCGCAACATCCGCTGGTCCTTCACCGGGTACCAGATCGCCGCTACCGTCTGGCGCATACGACCAATGGCTTCTTTCAGAGAAGCGGCGCAGCGCTGCATCTCGTCAAGTTGTTCAAAGGGTGGATCGATCAGCATCACCGCTCGTTTCTCCGGCACCGGCAGTAACGCACGCGGGACATGCCAACCTTCGCCCAGATGAACCTTCACCCGACGGTCGCCCTGCATGTTGTCCTTGAGCAGCACGCCGTCTTCGGGGTGTTTCTCATTGAGCAGTACCCGATCCTGCGGCCGGGTCAGGCGCCGCGCCAGCTCCGGTGAACCCGGGTAGTAGCGCAATTGCCCGTCCGGGTTCATCTCGTGCAGCACCTTCATGTAATCGGCAGTCAGCGGTGGCAGATCATCCTGGCCCCACAACCGCGCGATGCCTTCCAGGTATTCACCGGTCCGATTGGCCTGATCGCCCCGCAGGTCATACAGCCCGATGCCCGCGTGGGTATCGAGGTAGGCGAAGGGCTGCTCCTTGCGCGACATCAAGGCAATGAGGCGGGTCAAGGTCAGGTGTTTGAACACATCGGCGTGATTGCCGGCGTGGAAGGCGTGGCGATAGTTCATGGCGGCTCCTGCGAAGGGCGAGGAGTTTACCCTGAAGCGCGTCGAACGTCAGGGGTTCGCAGCCCAGCGGGCACGCCTTGAAAGAAAACCCTTTAAAGGGGTGGAATGAGTTTGTGGCGAGGGGATTTATCCCCTCGCCACAGGTCACCGCCAAGCCCCGTCACAATCAGTCCAGCTCTTGCACCAGATACGCCTGCAATTGCGCCTTTGGCGCCTGGGCCAGCCCGGGGGTCTCGAGGAAGTGTGCGATCTTGCGCCGCAGGATACGCTCGTCGACCCGTTCGAACAGGTACGGATGTTCCTCGCTCAACCATTGCAGCAGGTTATTCAGCAGGCAATCCTTCGAATTCCCACCCCCTGTTTTCAGCAGCACGTCGGGCACTTCCCACCAAGGAAAAGCCCGAGGCGGTCGCCGGGGACTTCCCATCACCTCAAGCGAATGACCGTTGACCAGGCAACGACTGATGACTGGCAAAAGCTGCCCGACGTCGACCGCTGCCGATTGCAGGATCGGTCGCAAAAAGCGCCCATCCCAAAAGCGGAAAAAAACCGGCTTGCCACCGGGTAATAGAACCTGCGTGAGCCCACGCAGATGTTCGGCAAGGGTTTCCTGGCCGGCAGAAGACACGGCCAGCCAGCCCCAATCGTGGGCGTCGGTGGCCGCCACCCAATCAAGAAACTCACTGTCGACAGCGACAAGCCCTACAAAGGGCATGAGCGATTCCCAATCGGCGTAAGGCGTATCGGCCCAGATCGGGCTGGGCGCCGACGTCATCGAGCGCTTCCAGGCCGTCAACGGCGCGGCGGTACTGGCGCTGCTGAGGATAGCGAAAAGCTGCTCGGATGCCTGCAAAGGGTGCCGCTCCAACCAAGCGCGGGGAGATTGATCGGTAGTCATGGACGCCCCTGAATATCAAAAGGCTTGCCAGAGGTCGTCGGCATTGCGCAGACGCCGTTTTTACAACGCTCACACTCCTCGCAAAACGGTGCGTGGCCTTGCAGGCTGAGAATTTGCGCGAGGAAAAGTGGAGCCGCCGCAGCGACAGATTTCTCGGTAAAGCCAGGTGAACCTGGCGCCACGCTCATGGCCGCCATCAGCCCACCACCGACCTTAATGGGGACGCTGCTGAAAATCCCGTCCGCACCAATGTTGATCCAATGCCCGCCGGCCTGGATGGTCGCACTGACGCCACCGTCCAAGACCACTTGCTGCCCCGCACGGACGTGAAAATGCTGGCTGGCGCTGAGGGCCTGGCTGGTCACGCGGATGTGCCGCTCGCCGGCCACCAGCAAGTGGTCGTCCAGCCTGACTTCGGCCTGGCGCCGACCGTGGGTGACGCGTTGTTCATCGGCCTTGAGCTCATGCCGTGCCGTACCGGTGACGACAACGCTGCGCTCGTGATCGACTTGCACCCGCTGGTCATGCAACACATGCTGGGTCCAGTTGCGCTGGGCTCGCAGGTAGATCTCCTCGGCCCCCTTGCGATCTTCGATGCGCAATTCGTTATAACCGCCTCCGCCGGGGCTGCTCTGGCTGCGCCATATGCTGCGGGTCTTGTCCGCCGGCAGATCCAGTGGCAGCGGGTTGGCGCCGTTCGGCAGGCAACCCACCACCAGAGGCTTGTCCACGTCGCCATCGATGAAACCCACCAATACTTCCATACCGACCCGGGGGATCAGCACCGCGCCGTAGCGATCGTGAGCCCAACCGGAAGCCACCCGCAGCCAGCAACTGGAATGTTCGTCACGTTTGCCATCGCGATCCCAGACCAGTTGTACTTTGACCCGGCCGAATTCATCGCAATGGATCTCGCTGTCGACAGGCCCAGTCACCACTGCCGGCTGATAACCGTGGGCCGGCGGTTTTTCGTGGTGCAAGGGGGGACGGAAGAACACCTCCCATGGGGTGGCCAGGAAGGTATTGCTGTAACCCTGGAATTCATCCGGGCTGGCGTCGGCCGTTTCTTCGAGCACTTGCGACTGGCGACCACGGTGGATGACTTCCGTGAGCAGCCACAGATCATTCCACTGCGCCCGGGGGTGCCCATTGATGTGCATGAAATGCCCGCTGACGAATGCGGCCTGATCGCTGCGGCCCTCGGCCAGCCGGTAATCGGCACCATGGCGTTCGAGTGCGCGTCGGGCCAGGTACCGGCCATGTTCGCGGTCGGAGAACTGACCAGGGTAGCGATAGTCCTCCAGCGCCGGTTGCCGCTGATCATTGAGGCTCGTCTGCAACAACAGGCTGGGTTTGCTGAAATCGTAGTCGCGCAGCGTCACACCCGTGGTTCGAGTCTGGAGCCGCACAGCCAGGCGCTTGATCGCCGGTTCGTCAGCCGCCAGGCCGCTGCCCGGCAAATACACTGTCGGCTTGGGCAAACGGGGAAACACCGTCTGGTCATCACCAAACACTAGCAAGTGGCCTTCAGGGCTGTGCTGGAAGTGGTAATGGATGCCGACCTCGGCGCAAATCCGCTCGATGAAGGCCAGATCGCTTTCACCGAACTGCACACAATATTCACGCTCGGGGTATTGCCCGATGAGGCTGAACCGGAAGGCATCGCCCTGGATGCCATGATCCTTCAACACCCGGGCGATGATCGCCGGCACAGTCAGACGCTGGAAAATTCTCCGGTTGATGCGATGACGCAGATAAGCCAGGCGCGGTACCAGGCTGATCTGGTAACGGGTCAGGCGCTTGCCCGAATCCCCTTGGGCCACGCCGTAGACCTGGCCATGTATGCCACGGCCCTGATCATCGAAAGCCAGAAAGGCCTGACGGTGCAGCAGTTCTTCCAGTGCCAGGTCGGGCCGCTCGCTGACCAGCTCCAGATCAAAGCAATAGGGCTGACTGATGGCTTCCTTGCCCTTGAACTCAAGCACCTCGAGTTCATTCGGCCCGCTGTCGAGGGTCAGCGTGAAACGCGGTTGGTTGGCAGGCGCGAACATCCGATGTGCCTCTGCTGAATGAAAGCGAGCGATTCTGCATGAGCCCTATGGCAAGCTGATCGACCGTCATGAAAAACAGATTTGCCTTACACCCAAGGAGATAAAAGCCGCAACAAGCGCTGCGTTTTCCGACAGACATTCCTCGCGTGGCGGCCAACAGAAGTCGTCGCACGAAACAATCAGCAACTTCCTACGAAGTGATAGAACACGGGACTGCAATTGAGCGTGCTAACGTTCTTTCGTCGTAAAAAAGCAAAGGACGCCTCCATGACAACTCGCTACGCCAAAATAGCAATGACCCTGGCGCTCGCCGCATTCGCTGTCCTGACCGTGTTCAATAACCTCACGGACTACAGCTCAAATTTCAATTTCGTCCATCACGTCTTGAGCATGGACACTACTTTCCCCGACAACGCCGCCCGGTATCGGGCCATCGACCAGCCATGGATGTGGCACGGCGCCTACTGGCTGATCATCCTCGGCGAAGCAATGACGGCGGGCTTGCTGGGCTACGGCGCGCTGAAACTGTGGCAGGCCCGCAAGGCCGCGGGCGTGGTGTTCTCACAGGCCAAGCGGTGGACCATCGTCGGTTTGACGATGGGCTTCTTCGTCTGGTTTTTTGGCTTCATGGTGGTCGGTGGCGAATGGTTCCTGATGTGGCAATCAGAGATCTGGAATGGCCAGGACGCCGCCTTCAGGTTCTACATGGCGATACTGGGCGTATTGATCTTCCTCAACCAGCCCGATACCGACATTCATTGAAGATCCAGTGTGGGAGCGGGCTGAGCCCGACAAAAACCACCCAAAAAAACGGCCCGCCTCCATGGGAGACGGGCCGTTTTCTTATTCCGCAAGCGAGCCCTGAAGGCCTCGCTGAAAACCTTACTGGTTCAGACGGAAATCTTTTTCCGCCGCTTCGAAGCGCTGTAACATACCAGCGGTAGGCGCGCCCATCTTGCTGACGAAGTAGATGGCCAGGCTGGCGAAGATGAAGCCTGGGATGATTTCGTACAGGCCCAGCAGCTCGAAGTGCTTCCAGACGATCACAGTGATCGCACCCACCAGGATGCCGGCCAGTGCGCCGTTACGGGTCATGTCTTTCCAGATCACGGAGATCAGGACCACAGGACCGAAGGCGGCACCGAAACCGGCCCAGGCGTAGCTCACCAGGCCCAGTACGCGGTTTTCCGGGTTGGCGGCCAGGGCAATGGCGACCAACGCCACCAGCAGCACCATGGCTCGGCCGACCCAGACCAGTTCCAGCTGCGACGCACTCTTGCGCAGGAAGGTCTTGTAGAAGTCTTCGGTCAGGGCACTGGAGCACACCAGCAGTTGGCAGCTCAAGGTGCTCATCACCGCCGCCAGGATGGCCGACAGCAGTACACCGGCAACCCATGGGTTGAACAGAATCTTGGCCAACTCGATGAATACGCGCTCAGGGTTCTCGGTCACAGGACCGGCCACTTCAGGGTGGGCCGAGAAGTAAGCGATACCGAAGAAGCCCACGGCAACAGTGCCGCCCAGGCAGAGGATCATCCAGGCCATCGAGATACGACGAGCCTTGGCGATCGACTTGACCGAATCAGCCGCCATGAAGCGCGCCAGGATGTGCGGCTGGCCGAAGTAGCCCAGGCCCCAGCCCATCAGCGAGATCACGCCGATGAAAGTGGTGTTTTTCAGCATGTCGAAGGACGAGGGGTCTTTCGCTTCGATGGCCAGGAACGTAGTGTCCACGCCGCCGGTGGCCAGCAGCACGATGATCGGCGTGAGGATCAACGCGAAAATCATCAGGGTGGCTTGTACGGTGTCGGTCCAGCTCACGGCCAGGAAACCACCGACAAAGGTGTAGGCAATGGTCGCTGCCGCACCGGCCCACAGCGCGGTCTCATAGGACATGCCAAAGGTGCTTTCGAACAGACGGGCACCGGCGACGATACCGGAAGCGCAGTAGATGGTGAAGAACACCAGGATCACCACCGCAGAGATGATCCGCAGCAGGCCGCTCTTATCTTCGAAACGGCTGGAGAAGTAGTCCGGCAGCGTCAGCGCATCGCCGTTGTGCTCGGTCTGTACCCGCAGGCGACCGGCCACGAACAACCAGTTCAAATAGGCACCGACGATCAGGCCGATGGCGATCCAGCTTTCCGACAGGCCGGACATGTAGATTGCACCGGGCAACCCCATCAACAACCAACCGCTCATGTCGGAAGCTCCGGCCGACAGTGCAGTCACGACGCTGCCCAGGCTACGACCGCCCAGGATGTAATCGGAAAGGTTATTGGTGGAGCGATAAGCCATCAGGCCGATCAGGACCATGGCTGCGATATAGATCACGAAGGTGATCAAGGTGGGATTACTAACACTCATGAGTTACGCCCTGGCTTTGTTTTTATGTAGCGGTGGCAGTTGAAAGCGCCGACAACACAGATGTTGTAGCGACGATTTGCAGTCCCGCGAATTTATGACTGATGTTTCCCCAGGAAAGCCATCAGCCGATGCCCCTCGGTTTTGGACCGGTTGCACCTTGGCCACGAATGCTATTCAACAAATCAAATAAGGTGCAACCAGTTTCGCTCGATTCAGTTGCACCTGATCGGTTTTATCGTGAAAACAGCGTTTTTTGCTCCCTTTTAGTGCAGTCGACGAGACCCAACTAGAAGCCAAAGCACTAAGGCGGTGCAGCTTTGAGGTAATCCCGTTTACTTCCAGATGAGCTGCTGGGGATTTCGACAAAAAAAGGGTTGCACCCGGTTGCACCTCCTTCGGTGCGCAGCTAATCTTGCCGCCAGCTGATGCCACGCCATACGTGGTAAACATGAGGATAAAAATATGGCTACCACCACCCTTGGGGTCAAACTCGATGACCCGACCCGCGAACGCCTCAAGGCGGCCGCAACCTCGATTGATCGCACGCCTCACTGGCTGATCAAGCAGGCAATTTTCAATTACCTGGAAAAACTCGAGGGTGGTGCAACCCTGACCGAGCTGAACGGTTCAACCCGTGCCGACAGCGATGATGCCGGCGAAGTCCAGGCCGACCACGCCCACCAGTGCTTCCTGGAATTTGCCGAGAGCATCCTGCCGCAATCGGTCCTGCGCGCCTCTATCACCGCCGCTTACCGTCGCCCGGAACCGGAAGTGGTGCCGATGCTGATTGAGCAGGCACGCCTGCCGGCCGCCATGGCTGAAGCCACCAACAAGCTGGCCGCCTCGATTGCCGAGAAACTGCGCAATCAGAAGAGCGCCGGCGGCCGTGCCGGGATTGTTCAGGGGTTGCTGCAGGAGTTTTCCCTGTCGTCCCAGGAAGGCGTAGCGCTGATGTGCCTGGCCGAAGCGCTGCTGCGCATTCCGGACAAAGGTACTCGCGACGCCCTGATCCGCGACAAGATCAGCACCGGCAACTGGCAGCCGCACTTGGGTAACAGCCCGTCGCTGTTCGTCAACGCCGCCACTTGGGGCCTGCTGCTGACCGGCAAACTGGTCGCCACCCATAATGAAGCGGGCCTGACCTCCTCCCTGAGCCGCATCATCGGCAAGAGCGGCGAGCCGATGATCCGCAAGGGCGTCGACATGGCCATGCGCCTGATGGGCGAGCAGTTCGTCACCGGTGAAACCATCGCCGAAGCCCTGGCCAACGCCAGCAAGTTCGAATCCAAGGGTTTCCGCTATTCCTACGACATGTTGGGTGAAGCCGCACTCACCGAACATGACGCCCAGAAGTACCTGGCCTCGTACGAACAAGCCATCCACTCGATCGGCAAAGCGTCCCACGGTCGTGGGATTTATGAAGGCCCGGGCATTTCCATCAAGCTGTCCGCACTGCACCCGCGCTACAGCCGTGCCCAGTACGAACGCGTGATGGAAGAGCTGTACCCGCGCCTGCTGTCGCTGACCCTGTTGGCCAAGCAATACGACATCGGCCTGAACATCGACGCCGAAGAAGCCGACCGCCTCGAGCTGTCCCTGGATCTGCTGGAGCGCCTGTGCTTCGAGCCACAACTGACCGGCTGGAACGGCATCGGTTTCGTGATCCAGGCGTACCAGAAGCGTTGCCCGTACGTGATCGACTACGTCATCGACCTGGCTCGTCGCAGCCGTCATCGCCTGATGATCCGCCTGGTGAAAGGCGCGTACTGGGACAGCGAAATCAAGCGCGCCCAGGTCGAAGGCCTGGAAGGCTATCCGGTCTACACCCGCAAGGTGTACACCGACGTTTCCTACATCGCTTGCGCCCGCAAGTTGCTGTCGGTGCCGGAAGTCATTTACCCGCAGTTCGCTACGCACAACGCCCACACCCTGTCGGCCATTTATCACATTGCCGGTCAGAACTATTACCCAGGTCAGTACGAGTTCCAGTGCCTGCACGGCATGGGTGAACCGCTGTACGAACAGGTTGTAGGCAAGGTTTCCGAAGGCAAGCTGAACCGTCCGTGCCGCGTGTACGCTCCGGTGGGTACTCACGAAACCTTGCTGGCGTACCTCGTACGTCGTCTGCTGGAAAACGGCGCGAACACCTCGTTCGTCAACCGTATCGCCGACCAGTCCATCTCCATCCAGGAGCTGGTGGCCGATCCAGTGGCCAGCATCGAGCAGATGGCGACGCTGGAAGGCGGCTTCGGCCTGCCGCACCCGCGCATTCCGCTGCCACGCGACCTGTACGGCAGCGACCGCGCCAACTCCAGCGGCATCGACCTGGCCAACGAACATCGTTTGGCTTCGCTGTCCTGCGCCCTGCTCGCAACGGCCCATAACGACTGGAAAGCCGTGCCGATGCTCGGTTGCGCCGCCAGCCAGGAAACACCGGCAGCGGTACTGAACCCCTCCGATCACCGTGACGTGGTTGGCCATGTGCAGGAAGCCACGGTCACCGACGTTGATAACGCGATCCAGTGCGCCCTTAACGCCGCGCCGATCTGGCAGGCCACGCCACCGGCCGAGCGCGCCGCAATCCTCGAGCGTGCCGCCGACCTGATGGAAGGCGAGATCCAGCCGTTGATGGGTCTGCTGGCCCGCGAAGCCGGCAAGACCTTCGCCAACGCCATCGCCGAAGTGCGCGAAGCCGTGGACTTCCTGCGCTACTACGCGGTGCAGGCCCGCAACGACTTCACCAACGATGCCCACCGCCCACTGGGTCCGGTGGTCTGTATCAGCCCGTGGAACTTCCCGCTGGCGATTTTCAGCGGCCAGGTCGCCGCCGCCCTGGCCGCCGGTAACCCGGTGCTGGCCAAGCCAGCCGAGCAGACGCCATTGGTGGCCGCTCAAGCTGTACGCCTGTTGCTCGAAGCCGGCATTCCGGAAGGCGTCCTGCAACTGCTGCCGGGCCGTGGCGAAACCGTCGGTGCTCGCCTGGTGGGTGACGAGCGGGTCAAAGGCGTGATGTTCACCGGCTCCACTGAAGTCGCGCGCCTGCTGCAACGCAACATCGCCGGTCGCCTGGACAACCAGGGCCGTCCGATCCCACTGATCGCCGAAACCGGCGGCCAGAACGCGATGATCGTCGACTCCTCGGCGCTGACCGAGCAAGTGGTCATCGACGTGGTGTCCTCGGCCTTCGACAGTGCCGGCCAGCGTTGTTCGGCGTTGCGGGTCCTGTGCCTGCAGGAAGATTCCGCCGACCGCGTCATCGAAATGCTCAAGGGCGCCATGGCTGAGTCGCGCCTCGGCAACCCCGAGCGCCTGTCGGTAGACATCGGTCCGGTAATCGACGCCGAAGCCAAGGCCGGCATCGAGAAGCACATCCAGGCCATGCGCGACAAAGGTCGCACCGTGTACCAGATGGCAATCGCCGACAGCGACGAGTGCAAGCGCGGCACCTTTGTGATGCCAACCCTGATCGAGCTGGAGAGCTTCGACGAACTGCAGCGCGAGATCTTTGGTCCGGTGCTGCACGTGGTGCGCTACAAGCGCAAGGAGCTGGATCAGTTGATCAACCAGATCAACGCCTCCGGCTATGGCCTGACCCTCGGCGTGCATACCCGCATTGACGAGACCATCGCCAAGGTGATCGATAACGTCCACGCCGGTAACGTCTACGTGAACCGCAACATTGTCGGTGCCGTGGTCGGGGTGCAGCCGTTCGGCGGCGAAGGCCTGTCAGGCACTGGCCCCAAGGCCGGTGGTCCGCTGTACCTGTACCGCCTGCTGTCGACCCGTCCGACCGATGCGATCCAGCAATCCTTCGTGCGTGGCGATGCCCTCACTGCGCCGGACCTGCGTTTGCGCGATGCCATGAGCAAGCCGCTGACGGCCCTGCAAGCCTGGGCCGACAGCCAGAAGCTCGCCGAACTGAGTGCCCTGTGCGTGCAGTTCGCCGCCCAATCGCAAAGCGGTATCACCCGGACCCTGACCGGCCCGACCGGCGAACGCAACAGCTACGCCATCCTGCCCCGCGAGCACGTGCTGTGCCTGGCGGACGTGGAAGGCGATCTGCTGACGCAACTGGCGGCCGTGCTGGCCGTAGGTGGCTCGGCCGTATGGCCGGAAACCGACACCAGCAAAGCCTTGTTCGCACGCTTGCCGAAGGACATTCAGGCACGTATCCAGCGGATTTCCGACTGGGCCAAGGACGAAGTGGTGTATG
Source organism: Pseudomonas sp. CFBP 5748 (assembly GCF_053850495.1). NCBI lineage: Bacteria > Pseudomonadati > Pseudomonadota > Gammaproteobacteria > Pseudomonadales > Pseudomonadaceae > Pseudomonas > Pseudomonas sp. CFBP 5748. Next base: position 331,798 of record NZ_JBSPTN010000007.1, on the reverse strand, counting down.
ACGCGGTCCTGCACCACGGCGACTCGGATCAACTGCGCAGCGTTTGCCAGCAAGTGGCCAAGCGTGCCGGCGCCATCGTTGGAGTGCACGGTTTATCCCAGGGCGAGACCAACATTGCGCTGGAGCGCCTGGTGATCGAGCGGGCGTTGAGCGTCAACACGGCTGCCGCGGGTGGTAACGCCAGCCTGATGACCATCGGCTAAACCGCTGTAAAGCAGGCACCTGCAATGGGTGCCTGGCCATCGAATCCCTGTGGGAGCGGGCTTGCTCGCGAAAGCGGTGTATCAGTCGCAGTTGCTTCGCCTGACCTACCGCTTTCGCGAGCAAGCCCGCTCCCACATTGGATTAGTGTCGCCCTAACCTCTGCATCACTGCCATCAATCATCCTGTTCAGCCTCTATTCCCACGCCTAGACTCGGCCCATTCCAAAAAAGGTACGCCGCCATGTCCGAGACGCTGCTCAGTTCCCGCAATCTGGCTTTCGAGCTGTATGAAGTCCTTGATGCCGAGGGCCTGACCCAGCGCGAGCGGTTTGCCGAACATAATCGCGAAACCTTCGACGCGGCCATCGGTACGGCCCGTAGCATCGCCGAGAAATTTTTCGCCCCGCACAACCGCAAGAACGATGAAAACGAACCGCGCTACGAGAACGGCCAGGCGATCCTGATTCCGGAAGTGAAGCCGGCGGTGGACGCCTTCCTCGAGGCGGGCTTTCTCAACGCCGCGCGCAGCTTCGACGCTGGCGGCATGCAACTGCCGACGTTGCTGTCCCAAGCCTGTTTCGCGCACTTCCAGTCGGCCAACGCCGCTTCCACCTCTTACCCGTTCCTGACCATGGGCGCGGCGAACCTGATCGAAAGCTTCGGCAGCGAGGAGCAAAAGCAACGCTTCCTGCAACCGATGATCGATGGGCGTTTCTTCGGCACCATGGCCCTGACCGAGCCCCACGCGGGCTCGTCACTGTCGGATATTCGTACCCGTGCAGAACCGGCGCCTGACGGCAGCTATCGACTCAAAGGCAACAAGATCTTCATCTCCGGCGGTGATCATCCGTTGTCGGAAAACATCGTGCACATGGTCCTGGCGAAACTGCCGGACGCGCCGCCGGGGGTGAAGGGCATTTCGCTGTTTATCGTGCCCAAGTTCCTGGTCAATGACGACGGCAGCCTCGGCCAGCGCAACGACGTGCTGCTGGCCGGGCTGTTCCACAAGATGGGCTGGCGTGGCACCACCTCCACGGCGCTGAACTTCGGTGACAACGGCGAGTGTGTCGGTTACCTCGTAGGAAAACCGCACCACGGCCTGAGCTACATGTTCCAGATGATGAACGAAGCGCGGATCGGCGTCGGCATGGGCGCCGTGATGCTGGGCTACGCCGGCTACCTGTATTCTCTGGAGTACGCCCGCGAACGCCCCCAGGGCCGGGTGCCCGACAGCAAGGACCCGACCACCGCTCCCGTGGCGATCATCCAGCACGCCGACGTGCGCCGCATGTTGCTGACCCAGAAGGCCTACGTTGAAGGCTCGTTTGACCTGGGCCTGTACGCGGCGCGGCTGTTCGACGACACCACGACCCTGGAAAGCGAAGCCGAGCGCAGGCGCGCCCATGAACTGTTGGATTTGCTGACCCCCATCGTCAAATCCTGGCCATCGGAGTTTTGCCTGAAGGCCAACGAGCTGGCGATCCAGATTCTCGGCGGCCACGGTTACACCCGTGAATACCCGGTGGAGCAGTATTACCGCGACAACCGTTTGAACCCGATCCACGAAGGCACCCACGGCATCCAGTCCCTGGACCTGTTGGGACGCAAACTGGCGCAAAACGGCGGCGCCGGGCTCAAGCAACTGATCCGCCTGGTGGCCGACACCAGCGAACGCGCCCAGGCGCACGCATCACTGACGCCGCTGCGTCAGCCGTTGGAAGCCCTGGTGGCGCGCCTGCAAACGGTCACCCTGGGCCTGCTGACCGACCTGGGCCAAGGCAAGGTCAACAGCAGCCTCGCCAACTCGGCGTTGTACCTCAAGGTGTTTGGTCACATGGTGATTGGCTGGCGCTGGCTGGAACAGGCGATTCGCGCCGAGGAAGGCTTGGCCAAGGGAAATGCGGCGGACAGCGACTTCTATAAGGGCAAGCTGCAAGCGGCGCGGTATTTCCTGACCTGGGAAGTGCCGGGTTGCCACCATGAGCTGGAACTGCTCGAGGCGCGGGATGATACGTGCCTGGGGATGCGGGATGAGTGGTTCTGATCCAGTTCTTGCGGTGTAGCTCAAATCCAATCGCGAGCAGGCTTGCTCCCACAGTGGATCGGCGGTGAACACAAATTTTGTCACCACCTAATCTACTGTGGGAGCGGGCTTGCGCGCGAAGACGGTGTATCAGCTACAAATATGCTGTCTGACACGCCGCCTTCGCGAGCAAGCCCACTCTCACATTGGATCACCGCCAACCCTTGGCCCTAAAAGGCTTCAAGCCTGCTGGATCGTCTTGGCAATGACATCGACCGTGGCGCTGACTTGCTCTTGATAACGGTCGAGTTCCGCTTTGTGCTGCTTTTGCATTTCAATCTGTTGCGAGCACAGGTTCATCGCCGCCAGCACCAGCAGGCGATCACCGATCAGCGTCGGGTATTTCCTCTTGGTGTCGGCCAGGGCGGCCTTGAGCATCGACGCGGCGTCCAGCAGGGCCTGTTCCTGCCCGGCCGGCGCCTTGATTGAATACTCTTCCCCCAGGATCGAAATGACGGTCACCCCATCGGCACCGTGCTTCATGCGCTGACGGGACCGGTGCTGGCGCGCTCGATCAGGGCCTGGATGCGGGCGGCAGTGGTGCCGTGCAGCTCTTCCTGTTCCATCAGGCTCAGTTGCAGGCTTTCGTTTTCATCCTTGGCCCTGGCAAGTTCCGCGCTCAGGGTTTCATTGAGGCCGGTGAGGTCACGATTCTGTTGCACCAAGTCATTGACCAGTTGCTCCAGTTGACTGAGGGATGTTTCCAACATATTGATTTCCAGGCTTTTTCAAGGGGCGCGTACGATAAAGAAAAGTCACCGCCGATGCCACGATTTACGGGCCGCGGTACTTCGCTCGCGAGCTGTAGAGACTGCGAATGGAGAATCTGGTTCCTACCCTTCGTCGTACCGCAACCGTTGCGCTGCGACAAAAAGCACGCAGCCCCTCAAGACTTTAGTCGTATGACCGATAAGTCATGAACACCCGTCACAGCCCCGCACGGACGCGCCTCATCCCGGTACCTTCCATGTCTCTACGTAATATGAATATCGCGCCGCGGGCGTTCCTCGGGTTTGCCCTGATCGGCGCCCTGATGCTGGCCCTCGGGGTGTTTGCCCTGACCCAGATGGGCAAAATCCGCGAGTCCGGCGAAAACATCGTCGACAACAGCGTGCCCAGCATCAAGGCCCTGGATGAGTTCACCTCGCTGACCCTGCGCCTGCGCGTGCTGTCCTACCGCTTGCTGGTCAACCGCGAACCGGACGTCCAGCAGAAAACCTTCGGCCTGTTCGAACAACGTAACCAGCAGATCCAGGCCGCTCAAAGCACCTATGAAAAACTCATCAGCTCCCCGCAAGAACGGGCCGCCTACGATCAGTACCTTCAATTGCTGAGCCAATACCGTCAGCTCGAAGAACGGATGAAAACCCTTTCGCGCAACAATCAACTCGAGGAATTGCGTGCACTGCTCAACACGGAACTGCTAAGCAATTCCGACGCCATCAACGCCGCGATCAATCGCTTGGTGGAGATCAACAACCAGCAAGCCGAGGCCCTCAATCAGGGTGCGAAGCAACAATATTCAACGGCCTTCAATTGGGTCATCACCCTGCTGGTCATCGCCACCGGCCTGACCCTGCTGTTCGCCTGGTTGCTGACCAACAGCATTACCAAGCCGATCGCCAACGCCCTGGACGCCGCCGAAGAAATCGCCAAGGGCAACCTGACCCGACCGATCATTGTGGATGGCAGCGACGAAGCCGGTCGCCTGTTGCGGGCGATGTCGACCATGCAGGAAAAACTGCGCGACACCCTGCAGCGGATCTCCGGCTCGGCCACCCAACTGGCTTCCGCCGCCGAAGAGCTCAACAGCGTCACCGACGAAAGCGCCCGCGGCCTGACCCAGCAGAACAATGAAATCGAACAGGCCGCCACGGCGGTCAATGAGATGACCAGCGCCGTTGAAGAAGTGGCGCGTAACGCCGTCAGCACCTCCGAGGCCTCGAAAAACGCCACCACATCCGCTGGCGACGGCCGCGACCTGGTGCAGGAAACCGTCAGCGCCATCGAACGCATGAGCGCCGATGTGCAAAGCACCGCGACCTTGATCGGCAACCTGGCCGATGAGTCTCGCGACATCGGCAAGGTGCTGGACGTCATCCGCGGCCTGGCCGACCAGACCAATCTGTTGGCCCTGAACGCCGCCATCGAAGCCGCCCGTGCCGGTGAGGCCGGTCGCGGTTTTGCCGTGGTGGCCGACGAGGTGCGCGCCCTGGCCCATCGCACCCAACAGTCGACCAGCGAGATCGAACGCATGATCGGCAGCATCCAGAGCGGCACCGAACACGCCGTGGATTCGATGCGCAACAGCACCGAACGCGCCGAGTCGACCCTGAACATCGCCCGCGGCGCCGGCATGTCCCTGGACACGATCAACACCGCCATCGTCCAGATCAATGAACGCAACCTGGTGATCGCCAGCGCCGCCGAAGAACAGGCACAGGTGGCCCGTGAAGTGGATCGCAACCTGGTGAACATCCGCGATCTTTCGGTGCAATCGGCCACCGGCGCCAACCAGACCAGCGCCGCCAGCGCTGAACTGTCGCGCCTGGCCGTGGACCTGAACAGCATGGTTGGGCGGTTCAGCCTTTAACCCGTGCAGTTGCTGATCGCTCACCGACTGGGTGGGCGATCAACTCACCAGCTTTTGTGGCGCCTGGGATCCGCTGCATGTGAACCGTTCATCCCAACCTTTTTTGACAGCATCACATTTCAACAGGTTAGAATCGCTGGCACGCAGACTGCATGGTCAGTTTGTGCCCGCCCTTCAGTTTTCCCGGAGTAACGCCTTTGACTGCGACGACCATCAACAGCCTGTTCTTGATCGGCGCGTTGCTGGTGGGTGCGAGCATTCTGGTCAGTTCTCTTTCGTCCCGCCTGGGCATCCCGATTCTGGTGATCATCCTGGCGGTGGGTATGGTGGCCGGTGTCGACGGCGCCGGTATTCTTTTCGATAACTACGCCACGGCCTATCTGGTCGGCAACCTCGCCCTGGCCGTCATCCTGCTGGACGGTGGCTTGCGCACGCGAGTCTCGAGTTTTCGCGTGGCCTTGTGGCCGGCGCTGTCCCTGGCCACGGTCGGCGTATTGATCACCACCGGGCTGACCGGCCTCGCGGCGGCCTGGCTGTTCAACCTGAACCTGATCCAGGGCCTGCTGATCGGCGCCATCGTCGGCTCGACCGATGCCGCGGCGGTGTTCTCTTTGCTCGGCGGCAAGGGCCTGAACGAACGGGTCAGCGCCACCCTCGAGATCGAATCCGGCAGCAACGACCCCATGGCGGTGTTCCTGACCGTGACCCTGATCGGCATGCTCGCCAGTGGTGAAACCGGCTTGCACTGGAGCCTGCTGGGGCATCTGGTGCGCGAGTTCGGCATTGGCGCGGTGATCGGCCTGGGCGGTGGCTGGCTGATGCTGCAACTGGTCAATCGCATCAATCTGGCCAACGGCCTCTACCCAATCCTCGTCATCAGCGGCGGCCTGGCCGTATTCGCCTTGACCAACGCCCTGCATGGCAGTGGCTTCCTCGCGGTGTACCTGTGTGGCCTGGTGATCGGCAACCGCCCCGTGCGCAGCCGCCACGGCATCCTGCACATGCTCGACGGCATGGCCTGGCTGGCGCAGATCGGCATGTTCCTGGTGCTGGGGCTGCTGGTCACGCCCCATGACCTGTTGCCCATCGCCCTGCCCGCCCTGGGCCTGGCGCTGTGGATGATTCTGTTTGCCCGCCCACTGTCGGTCATGGTCGGCCTATTACCGTTCAAGGCCTTCCATGGTCGCGAGAAAGCGTTCATATCCTGGGTCGGCCTGCGCGGCGCGGTGCCGATCATCCTCGCGGTGTTCCCGTTGATGGCCGGCCTGCCCCACGCCCAGCTCTATTTCAACCTGGCGTTCTTTATCGTGCTGGTCTCGCTACTGGTGCAGGGCACGAGCCTGCCGTGGGTCGCCAAGCTGCTGCACGTTACCGTCCCGCCCGAGCCGCTGCCGATTTCCCGGGCCGCGCTGGAAGTCCACGTCACCAGCGAGTGGGAGCTGTTCATCTATCGCCTCGGCGCGGAAAAATGGTGCATCGGCTCGCCCCTGCGAGAGCTGAAAATGCCCGAGGGCACGCGCATCGCGGCCCTGTTTCGTGGCCAGCAACTGCTCCATCCGTCGGGTAGTACCGTACTGGAAGTCAATGATTTGCTGTGTGTTATCGGCCATGAACACGACTTGCCGGCCCTGGGAAAACTGTTCAGCCAAGCGCCGCAACGCGGCCTGGATCTGCGCTTTTTCGGCGACTTCGTACTCGAAGGAGACGCCCAGCTGGCCGCGGTTGCGGCGCTATATGGGCTGCAACTCGACGGTATCGATCCCGACATGTCCCTGGGCCGCTTCATCGCTCAGAAAGTCGGCGGCGCACCAGTGGTCGGCGACCAGGTGGAGTGGAACAACACCTTGTGGACTGTTGCGGTCATGGACGGGAACAAGATCGGCAAAGTGGGCGTCAGATTCCCCGAAGGAAGTCGCCCGGGTCCCGGCTTGTTCCTCTAAACTGCTCCCACTCTCACTTGCTTGACCGGTCTATATGCCTACCCTGCGCTCCTTTTTCGCCATCGCCCTGCTGGGCTTGAGTCTTTCCGTCTGCTCACTGCAAGCCGCCGAACCGCTCACCAGCGCCTCGGTAGAGGCCAGCCTGGACAAAATTGCCGACCGCAAACTGCCGGAAGCCGAGCAGAAGGCCTTGCAGGCGGTGCTGCAAAGCACCCTGACCCAGCTCAACAGCAAGGCCGAGTACGAACAGAAGCTGCTCGCGCTCAAGCAGCAATTGGCAAGCGCCCCCAAGCAGAACATCGAAAACCAGCGCGAACTGGCGCGGCTCAAGGGCACCACGCTGGTACCCGTGGCGCAGCGCTACGCCAACCTGCCGATTCCCCAGCTCGAACAAATGCTGACGGAACGCTCCACCCAGCAGGGTGACCTGCAAAAAGCCCTGGCCGACGCCAACAGCCTGATCATCACCGCCCAGACCCGTCCCGAGCGGGCCCAGGCGGAAATTTCCAGCAGCCAGACCCGCATCCAGCAGATCAACGCCATCCTCAAGGCCGGCCGGGATGCCGGCAAGACCCTGAGTGGCGAGCAACGCGACCAGCTCACCGCCGAGCTGGCGGCCCTCAATGCGCTGATTCCGCTGCGCCGCCAGGAACTGGCCGGCAACAGCCAACTGCAGGATCTGGGCAACGGCCAGCACGACTTGCTGATGGAAAAAATCGCCCGCACGGAGCAGGAAATCCAGGACCTGCAAAACCTGATCAACCAGAAGCGCCTGGCCCAGTCCCAGGAGACGGTGACCCAGCAATCCATCGAAGCCCAGAAGGCCGGCGGCAGCAGCTTGCTGGCGACCGAAAGCGCGGCCAACCTGAAGCTCTCCGACTACCTGCTCAAGAGCACCGACCGTCTCAACGAAGTCACCCAGCAGAACCTGCAGACCAAGCAACTGCTGGACAGCGTCACCCAGACCGACGCCGCCCTGGACGAGCAGATCAGCGTGCTCAAGGGCAGCCTGCTGCTCTCCAAGATTCTCTACAAGCAGCGCCAGACCCTGCCGCGCCTGAAGCTGGACCAGAACCTGGCCGACCAGATCGCCGACATCCGCCTGTACCAGTTCGAAGTCAGCCAACAGCGCGAGTTGCTGAACAATCCGAGCGCCTATGTCGACAACCTGCTGGCGTCCCAACCGTCGGAGCAAGCCACACCGCAGCTGCGCAAGACCTTGCTGGAACTGGCGCTGACCCGCGTCGATTTGCTGGAACGCCTGAACCGCGAATTGAGCGCGGTGCTCAACGAATCCATCACCTTGCAGCTCAACCAGAAACAACTGCTCAGCACCGCCCAGAACCTGCGGGCGACCCTCGAAGAGCAGATGTTCTGGATTCCCAGCAACAAGCCGCTGGATTTCGAATGGATGCGTGGGGTGCCAGCGCGCCTGGGCAAACAGGTCGACTCGCTGCCCTGGGCCTCGAGCCTCAGTGAACTGGCCGATGGCCTGACACAACGGCCACTGCTGTTCCTGCCCCTGGCGTTGCTGATTGGTGCATTGCTGTGGCGGCGCAAAAGTCTCTACGCCCGGCTGAACAAGGTTCACCAGGACGTTGGCCACTTCAAGCGCGACAGCCAGTGGCACACGCCCCAGGCGATCCTGATCAATATCCTCCTGGCAATGCCGTTGGCCCTGGCGCTGGCCCTGTGTGGCTACGCCTTGCAAATCGACGCCCGTGGCCAGAACGCCAACCTCGGCGCGGCGCTGCTGCAGATCGGCCAGGCCTGGCTGGTGTTCTACACCGCCTATCGCGTGCTGGCCCCCGGCGGCGTGGCCGAGTTGCATTTCCGTTGGGAGAAACCCCAGGTCGAGTTCCTGCAGGGCTGGATCCGCCGTCTCGGGCTGGTGGTGCTGGCGCTGGTGGCCGTGGTGGCCGTGGCCGAACTGCAACCCTCGGCCCTGGCCGATGACGTGCTCGGCATGCCGGTGGTTCTGACCTGCTACGCCCTGATGGCGTGGCTGCTCAGCCGCCTGCTGCTCAACAGCCCGACGCACCAGAATACCTCGCTGTTTCGCAAGGCTCTCGGGGTGATGTTCACCGCGCTGCCGATCGCGCTGTTTGTGGCGGTGTGCTTTGGCTACTACTACACCGCGTTGAAACTCAGCGACCGGCTGATCAACACCCTGTACCTGCTGATGTTCTGGCTGGTGATCGAAGCCACCTTCGTGCGCGGCCTCTCGGTCGCGGCGCGGCGCCTGGCCTATCAGCGTGCGCTGGCCAAGCGTCAGGCGGCCAAGGAGGCCGGCGACGGCGAAGCGGTGATCGAAGAGCCGACACTGGATATCGAGAAGGTCAACGAACAGTCCCTGCGCCTGATCCGCCTGGCCCTGCTGGGCGGCTTCATCGCCGCGTTGTATTGGGTCTGGTCGGACCTGATCAGCGTGTTCTCGTACCTGGACAACATCACCCTCTACGAATACACCAGCGGCACCGGCGCCAACATGAGCATGGTGCCCATCAGCATCGGCGACATGCTCGGCGCGCTGATCATCATCGGCATCACCTTCGCCCTGGCGCGCAACCTGCCGGGCTTGCTGGAAGTGTTCGTACTCTCGAAGCTGAATCTGGCCCAGGGCAGCGCCTACGCCACCACCACACTGCTGTCCTATGTCATTGCCGGCATCGGCTTCGTCACCACGCTGTCCACCCTCGGCGTGAGCTGGGACAAACTGCAATGGCTGGTGGCGGCGCTGTCGGTGGGCCTGGGCTTCGGCATGCAGGAGATCTTCGCCAACTTCATCTCCGGGATCATGATCCTGTTCGAGCGTCCGGTGCGGATCGGCGACACCATCACCATCGGCAACCTGTCGGGCACGGTCAGCAAGATCCGCATTCGTGCGACCACCATCACCGACTTCGACCGCAAGGACATCATCGTCCCGAACAAAACCTTTATCACCGGGCAGTTGATCAACTGGTCGCTGACCGACACCGTCACCCGGGTGACCCTGAAGCTGGGCGTGGACTACGGCTCGGACCTGGATCTGGTTCGCGAGCTGCTGCTCAAGGCCGCCCGCGAGAACCCACGGGTGTTGAAGGAGCCGGAGCCCATCGTGTATTTCCTGAACTTCGGTGAAAGCACCCTGGACCATGAGTTGCGCATGCATGTGCGCGACCTCGGCGACCGCAACCCGGTACTGGACGAGATCAACCGTTTCATCAACCGCGAATTCAAGAAAGAGAAGATCAACATCTCCTTCAGGCAGATGGAAATCTATCTGAAGAACCTTCACGGCCAGGAATACAAACTGGTGCCCGCCGAGCCTGACGATAAAACCATCGCCCCCGTGCCCTCGACCGTAGCCAGCATCAAGCCGGTGCCCGAGCCGCCGCAAGACACACTCGACTGATCGCGGGATGCCTTGCTGGCATCGCGCCGGAGACGGCCATGAAAACGCTGGAAACGTTGACCTTCGATAACCGCTTCGCCCGCCTGGGCGACAGCTTCTCGACCCATGTGCTGCCCGAGCCCATCGACAACCCACGGCTGGTGGTGGCCAGCCCGGCGGCCATGGCGTTGCTGGATCTGGACCCGAGCGAAGCACAGGCACCGCTGTTTGCCGAGATATTTGGCGGCCACAAGTTGTGGGCCGAAACCGAGCCTCGGGCGATGGTGTATTCGGGGCACCAGTTCGGTCACTACAACCCGCAACTGGGCGATGGTCGCGGGTTGCTGCTGGGCGAGGTGTACAACGAGGCCGGCGAGCACTGGGACTTGCACCTCAAGGGTGCCGGCCAGACGCCCTTCTCACGGATGGGCGACGGACGGGCGGTACTGCGTTCCTCGATCCGCGAATTCCTCGCCTCCGAAGCCCTGCACGCCTTGGGCATCCCCACCACCCGCGCTTTGTGCGTAATCGGTTCGGACACCCCGGTGTGGCGCGAAAAGCAGGAGCGCGCCGCCATGGTGCTGCGCCTGGCGCCCAGCCATGTGCGTTTCGGCCATTTCGAATATTTCTACTACACCAAGAAGCCCGAGCTGCATGCCGCCCTCGCCGAGCACGTGTTGAACCTGCACTTCGCCGAGTGCCGCGAGCAGTCGGAGCCGTACCTGGCGATGTTCCGCGAGATCGTCGAGCGCAACGCCGAGCTGATTGCCAAATGGCAGGCCTACGGTTTCTGCCACGGCGTGATGAACACCGACAACATGTCGATCCTGGGCATCACCTTCGACTTCGGGCCGTTCGCGTTCCTCGACGACTTCGATGCCAACTTCATCTGCAACCACTCCGATGACCAGGGCCGCTACTCATTCAGCAACCAGGTGCCCATCGGCCAGTGGAACCTCAGCGCCCTGGCCCAGGCCCTGACGCCGTTCATCAGCGTCGAAGCCCTGCGCGAAACCCTCGGCCTGTACTTGCCACTGTTCCAGGCTCACTACCTGGACCTGATGCGCCGCCGCCTCGGCCTGACCCTTGCCGAAGAAGACGACCAGAAACTGGTGGAGCGTCTGCTGCAACTGATGCAGAACAGCGGCGTCGACTACAGCCTGTTTTTCCGCCGGCTGGGCGATCAATTCCCCGAACACGCCGTCGCCATCCTTCGCGATGACTTCGCCGACCTCAAGGGCTTCGACGCCTGGGGTGAGCTTTACATCGCCCGCGTCAACCGCGAAGGCGTGGTCGATCAGGACCAGCGCCGCACTCGCATGCACGCCGTCAACCCGCTGTACGTGCTACGCAACTACCTCGCGCAGAAAGCCATCGACGCTGCCGAGTCAGGGGACTACGAAGAGGTCCGTCGCTTGCACACGGTGCTGAGCAACCCATTCGAAGAACAACCGGACATGGACAGCTACGCGCAACGTCCGCCGGAATGGGGCAAGCATCTGGAGATCAGTTGCTCGTCGTAACCCTTCCTCGCCGCAGGTTCCGGGTTGTCTGAACGACAGTCATCGCGAGCAAGCTCGCCCCCACAGGGATTGGGTGTTGGCGCGAATATCGCGGCCACACAGTTCCCAAATGTGGGAGCGAGCTTGCTCGCGATGGCGATCTTCAATTCACCACAGACTTCTCAGTCCAACGCTTGAACATCAAGCCAATCCACTCCTCGTAACAATCAGCGCGTTTATTCCGATGTAGGACCATTCAGGACCAGGCTACGCCGCCTTGCGCCGTTGCCTACAACTGCGCCAGAATCCGCCGGCTTGTGCGCCTTGGGGTCGGGCTTTATCGTTTCCTAGTCGCTGAAAATCAGCGATCGGGTTTAGCAGCTCGAACACCATCAAGGCACGCCAGTGTCGCCATTCGAACAGTTGATCACCATCAACTTGTCAGCATTATGGCGGCTATGCGTGGGGCACTTCGGTGCGCCGGGTTCCTTGATGCCTGGTCTGCTAACCCGCGTACAGCCGCCACCCTCTTCGTTTAGCAGCGACGGGTGACGACTCCATTCATCAAGGAGTTTCATCTATGTTCAAAGCAACCCCCAACCCACCCGATACCGATCCAGCCCACGCAAACTCAAAAGAATTCGACGAAACGGCTGACCGCGTCCTCGACTACTACCTCAACCCCAAACCCAGCAAGCCCGAGGCTGATCCAAGCCAACTCTTCACCGTCGCCAATGGCGTCGACACCGAAACCCTGCTCGCCAACCTCAGCGAAAACCTAACCTCGGCCAACGCCATGGTCAGCGACCTGGCCTTCGACCTGAAAGGCTCCAGGCGGCACGTAGCCATGGGCATTCAGCAGTTGATCGAACTGAGCAGCTTATTGGCGAACCGCGCACTGGACAACGTCGAACCACGCCAGTCGACATAGCGCATCCCCCTGTGGCGAGGGAGCTTGCTCCCGCTGGGCTGCGCAGCGGCCCCAAAACCTCAAAAGCGACGACTGCTTCGCAGCCGAGCGCGAGCTTGCTCCCTCGCCACAGTTAATGCGCCAAGCCATCAAATAAAGGTCTCAACCGACACACTGAACCGCTCCGCCAACCAGCGGATCTGCCTCAAATTGAGCTGGCGCTTACCGCTCAATACCTCCGATACCACCGACTGGGTGCCGACGCCCGGCAAGTCGCTTTGGCTCATGCCATGTTCACGCATCAGGTAACGAAGCGCCTCGACGCCAGTGACCTTGGGCATTGGCCGATGTTGATGGTCCCACGCCTCGACCCATTCACCGATGATGTCCACCAGGCCCATCAGGGGATGGGCTTCGTCTTCACCAACCCATTCCAACAATTCATCGAGAGCTGCGACCAACCGGTCGTAGTCCTCCTCGTTCTTGGGTTTGCGCAACAAAGGCGCCACAAACGCCCAATGGGCGGCGACTTGTTCAATCAGTGCACTCATCTCTATTTTCCCCATCGCATTTCGCTATGGGAAAGGTAAACATAAATCCGGTTTATCGCAAATTGCGATAAAACTAGAAAAGTAGACAGAAGACTTCAAGTCTTCGGCAAAAAATGTGAGCGGATGTGAGCCCAGATCACCCCACCTTATCGTTCCCCTGCTCAGGCGTCTCGATCCCCGGCTCGGCTTCGGCATTGTCCTTGTCAGCCGGTTTGGCCGACGGTTTTTTCTCGGGGTAACCGGGCAGGCCACGGGCGTCTTCGGGGGTCAGCTCATCCCGGTCGTGGCGGCGGTCGATGGCGTAGGACGGGGCGGCGTTCGGGTCTTCGTCGCGGCCGGCGGTGCCGAGGACGAAGCCGTCGTCGTTGGGATTGGTCGGTGCCTGGGGGATGGTTGGGTCTTGAGGATTGCTCATGGGACCTCCTGGGTTGCGAACAGGTGTTGTGTGTGTTTTTGAGGGCCTGACGCGTTTTCAGTGCGGTGCATCTGATGAATGGCAGTCTTGATAACGGTCCTTCGAAAAACCTGGATTGTGAGTCCCTGTGGGAGCGGGCTTGCTCGCGAAGGCGGTCTGGCAGGCAGCATCTCTATCGAATGTGCCGGCCTCTTCGCGAGCAAGCCCGCTCCCACAGGGGAAATCCGGTGGTAATGCTGCCTCCACGCTACGCCATATCACTCTGGCTGAATTCCTCGGCGAGAAAATCAATCAACGTACGCACCGACGGCAGCAACCCGCGCCGCGAGGCGAAGATCGCATGGACGATGCCGCACTTGGGCGTCCAGCCCGGCACCAGCTCCACCAGCCGACCGGCCGCGATGTCTTCTCGTACCACCACGGCGGGCAAATGGGCGATGCCGATACCCGCCAGCACGGCGTGACGCAGGGCCAGCAGGTCATCGGTGACCATGCGCGGTTCATGGCGGATCAGCGCGCGGGTGCCGTCCGGGCCGAACAATTCCCACTGATATTCGCGCTGCGCCGCGCCCCAGTGCACGCTCGGCAAACCGTTGAGGTCCGCCGGGGAGGCGGGTGAAGACAAGCGCTCGCGGTAAGCCGGGCTGCCCACCAGGCATTGGGTGCTGTTGCCCAGGACTTTCATGACCATGTCGGTGTTTTCCAGCGGCGGAAAGCGCACCCGCAACGCGATGTCGAAACCCTCATGGATCAGGTCGACCCGGCGGTTGGTGCTCTCGATGAACAACTCCACCCGCGGGAACTTGAGCATGTAGCGGGTCAGCATCGGCCCAACCCAGCTGTTGAGAAGCGCCGTCGGACAACTGATGCGCACCAGCCCCTGGGGTTCGGAGCGGTTGCGTTCGATCACTTCGGCCGCGCTCTCGGCTTCGACCCGCATCGCCAGGCAGCGCTGGTAGTAGGCCTGGCCGATCTCCGTCAACGAGCAATGACGACTGGTGCGATGGATCAACCGCACCCCAAGGCGCTCTTCCAGTTGGGCAATCCGCCGGCTGAGCTTCGACTTGGGCATGTCCAGCGCCCGGCCGGCAGCGGCGAAACCGCCGTGCTCGACCACCTGGGTGAAGTAGTAAAGCGTGTTGAGGTCTTCGATGATCGTTCTCCAAATAGAACGCTAAGGCGGATTTTTGCAGTCTAGCGCATCAAAGGTGCCAGTTTTAATCTACACCCATCGAAACGCAACACGGATTGACGCCGGAGCGCTTCGACCGGATGAGTCACCGATCAATCGCTACACCGACATTAAAAACCTTAACCAAGCCGAGACCTTCGGCAACCAAAACTTAATGAGGGCTACGCCATGACTACTTCCTACAAACGTCTCGACAAAGATAACGCCGCCGTTCTGCTGGTAGACCACCAGGCTGGCCTGCTGTCCCTGGTGCGTGACATCGACCCGGACCGCTTCAAGAACAACGTGCTGGCCCTGGCCGACCTGGCCAAATACTTCAAGCTGCCAACCATCCTCACCACCAGTTTCGAAACCGGCCCCAACGGCCCGCTGATGCCCGAGCTCAAGACCCTGTTCCCGGACGCGCCGTACATCGCTCGCCCCGGCCAGATCAACGCCTGGGACAACGAAGATTTCGTCAAGGCCATCAAGGCCACCGGCAAGAAGCAACTGATCATCGCCGGCGTGGTGACTGAAGTCTGCGTGGCTTTCCCGGCACTGTCGGCCCTGGCCGAAGGTTTCGAGGTGTTCGTGGTCACCGATGCCTCCGGCACTTTCAACGAGCTGACCCGTCAATCGGCCTGGGACCGCATGTCTTCCTCGGGTGCGCAACTGATGACCTGGTTCGGCCTGGCTTGTGAGCTGCACCGCGACTGGCGCAACGATGTGGAAGGGCTGGCGACCTTGTTCTCCAACCACATCCCGGACTACCGCAACCTGATGACCAGCTACAACACGCTGACCAACGCTAAATAAGCGGCAGCAATAAGCGACCCTGTGGGAGCGAGCTTGCTCGCGATAGCAGTCTGATAGTCGATGCATCATTGACTGGTAGACCGCAATCGCGAGCAAGCTCGCTCCCACAGGTTTTTGCGGTGGTTTCTATATAGTGTTCAATCTATATCGATGATTTTTTCTGGAGACTGACCTGATGCTGATCCCCTGCCCCCACTGCAACGGGCTCAACCGCATCCCCGCCGAACGCCTGGGCGATCAGCCCAAGTGCGGGCGCTGCAAGGCCCAGGTGTTATTGAGCAAACCGTTCGAACTCAAGCAAGGCGACTACGCCAGCCAGATCAAGGGCGACCTGCCGCTGTTGGTGGATGTCTGGGCCGATTGGTGCGGGCCCTGCAAATCCTTCGCGCCCGTGTTCGAACAGGCCGCTGTGCAATTGGCGGGTAAATGCCGCTTGGCCAAGCTCGACAGCGAGGCCAATCAGCAACTATCGGCGCAGTTGGGGATCCGCTCGATTCCCAGCCTGATCCTGT
The DNA here is from genome assembly GCF_053850495.1 of Pseudomonas sp. CFBP 5748. Lineage (NCBI taxonomy): Bacteria > Pseudomonadati > Pseudomonadota > Gammaproteobacteria > Pseudomonadales > Pseudomonadaceae > Pseudomonas > Pseudomonas sp. CFBP 5748. Next base: position 315,726 of record NZ_JBSPTN010000007.1, on the reverse strand, counting down.
TCAAGGACGGTCGGGAAGTCGCGCGCCAGAGTGGGGCGCTGCCGTTGCCGCAATTGATGGGCTGGTTGCGTAGCCAGGGCATCTGAAACCATGGGATCCCTGTGGGAGCGGGCTTGCTCGCGAATGCGGCGTACTAGACACATAGATGTCGACTGACACACCGCCTTCGCGAGCAAGCCCGCTCCCACATTGGTGTTGTACAAGCCAGTGAGTCAGGCGCTTTCCAGCAACCCATGCAACTCCACGAACTGCTGGGTCAGCTTGTGCCGCGGGTCCAGGTGGATCAGCGGCAGGCTGGCCTGATGGGATTCGCGCATGCGCACCGAACTGCTCAGGTACACCGGCAATACCGGCAAGCCTTCGGCAATCAATTCGTCGAGGATCTGCTGTGGCAGGCTGGCGCGGGCCTGGAACTGGTTGACCACGATGCCTTCGACTTCCAGGCCTTCGTTATGGTCGTCCTTGAGTTCTTCTATTTCCGCCAGCAGGCCGTACAGTGCCTGTCGGGAAAAGCTGTCACAGTCAAAGGGGATCAGCACACGATCGGCGGCGATCAACGCTGAAACTGCATAGAAGTTCAGGGCCGGCGGGGTGTCCAGATAAATCCGGTCGTAGTCCTCCTCCAGCTCTTCAAGCAGTTTGCGCAGTTTGTTGATCTTGTGTTTCGCCTCGAGCTTGGGCTGTAGATCGGTCAGCTCTGCGGTGGCGGTAATGACGTGCAGGTTATCGAACGGTGTTTCGTAGATATCCACCTTGTTCTTTTTCGAGAATGGCCCCGACGACAGGGTCTGCTTGAAGAAGTCGGCGATGCCCATGGGGATGTCATCGCCGGTCAGGCCAGTCAGGTATTGCGTCGAGTTGGCCTGGGCATCCAGATCCACCAACAGCGTGCGATACCCCTCGCTGGCGCTGACCGCCGCCAGGTTGCAGGCGATGCTCGACTTGCCCACGCCACCTTTCTGATTGAACACCACACGCCGCATGTCAAAACCTCCGTGTATCAAAGATTCCCGAGTGTAGTAGGCCGGGATACCGCTTAGCTACCTTCTGCGAAGAAGGACTACAGCATCAGTGGCTTTTTCCACCAATGAGTCGTCAATTCGACTGGGACCTGACAGAAACAACCGACAGACATGCTCGTCATGATCGTGACAATGTCACTGCCTGACATTTAAGCGGACCAACCAGTACATTTTGCTGGACAAAATGTAACCAGTATTTGCTACAAGCCAATCGCACCGGGATAATGCGCGCCACTTGGGTCGCAAGACCATGCAGGGTTGGACGCGGGTCAAACCACTGAACCGTGACAATAAAAGCCCGCAGGGGTGGGGTGAATTTTGTGATCAATTTCAACATCGCCCAATGGCGCGCATGGGCCCCTGGGCTCGAAAGCGTGGACGATTGGCAGGCATGGAGCCGACAGCCGGTGGTAGTTCCGGCCAGCGATGCCGCCCCAGACGTATCGTTTCTGCCGGCCATGCAGCGCCGGCGCCTCAGCCGCCTGGCGCGGATGGCCTTCAGTGTCGGCTGGCCACTGGCCGAGGGGCGAGCGGACCTACCGTTGGTCTTTATTTCCCGCCACGGCGAAACCCCGCGCACGTTCGAGATTCTCAAGGACCTGGCGGCCGACCAACCCTTGTCGCCAACCCAGTTCAGCCTGTCGGTGCATAACGCAGTGATCGGTCTGTGGTCGATCATGCGTGGCGAAACCAGCGAAATGACCGCCCTGGCCGCCACGGGTGACGGGCTGGAACACGGCGTGCTGGAGGCCGCCGCGCTGTTGAACGAGGGTGCACCGGCCGTGCTGTTGGTGATCACCGAAGAACAACCACCCCAGGTGTATGCCCCCTGGGTCGACGACGTACCGTTTCCCTATGCGGTGGGCCTGCTGCTGACCCCGGGCAACGACTGGCAATTGGACCTTTGTGCGCCAATCGGCCAGATCCCCGGCAGCGACTGGCCCCATGCCCTGGATCTGTTGCGTACGCTACTGAACAACGCAACCACCTGCCAACATGCCTGGAAAAATCGTGTATGGACCTGGCGACGCAGCCGGTGACCGGTAAACATCGCGACGCCTATTACTGGCGCCTGTTCGCGACCGCCGCAAGCTTCGCCCTGTTCGGGCTGGGCGGGCTGTGCCTGCGTGTGTTGGTGTTTCCGTTGCTGGCCTGGCTGCCTGGCGATGCCCAGGCCCATCGACAACGGGCCCGGCGTACGGTCGGACGGCTGTTCTGGTTCTTTATCCGGTTCATGGCCCGCACCGGCGTGCTCACCTATCAGATCGACGGCGCCGAAAAACTCGGTCGGCCCGGGCAGATGATCATTGCCAACCACCCGTCGCTGATCGACGTGGTGTTCCTGATCGGGCTGGTGCGCGACGCCAACTGCGTGGTCAAGCAAAGCCTGTGGGAAAACCCTTTTACCCGCGGGCCGCTGCGCTCGACCCAATACATCAGCAACGACGGCAGCATGGACATGCTCGCTGCCGCCAGCGATGCCCTGCAAGACGGCCAGAGCCTGATCGTATTTCCCGAAGGTACGCGCACCCAACCCGGCCATGCACCAGCCTTTCATCGGGGCGCGGCGGCCATTGCCCTGCGCGGTGCGAAAATCCTCACCCCCGTCACCATCAAGGTCAGCCCTACCACCCTGACCAAGGCCGAACCCTGGTATCGCATCCCCCATCGCCGCGTGCACTTCAGTTTTCGCGTGGGGGCCGATATAGACCCACAGGCGTTCGCCGCGCTCGGCCCGCCACCCCAGGCTTCGCGCAGGCTCAACGATTTTCTGCATCACTATTACATCAAGGAGCTCGCCGAAGATGAGCGATCTGCACCGTGACATCAAACAGCTGATCATCGACGCCCTGGGCCTGGAGGATATCGGCATCGACGACATCGGCGACCACCAGACCCTGTTCGGCGAAGGCCTGGGCCTGGACTCGGTGGATGCCCTGGAGCTAGGCCTGGCGATCCAGAAGGAGTACGGCATCAAGATAGATGCCGACGCCAAGGACACCCGTAACCATTTCAGCAATGTGGCAAGCCTTGCGGCCTTCGTCACTGCAAAACGCCCCTGAGACCGGACCATGCAAACTCGTGACGATATTTTCAACACCCTGCGCGATGCTCTGGTCGAGCTTTTCGAGCTGGACCCTCAGCGTGTAACGCTGGAATCGAACCTGTACCAGGATCTGGAAATCGACAGCATCGACGCGGTCGACCTGATCGACCACATCAAGCGCCAGACCGGCAAGAAAATCGCCGCCGAAGAATTCAAGTCGGTACGCACCGTCAACGACGTGGTCGAGGCGGTCTATCGACTGGTCCAACCGGCCGCATGACCCGGCTGATTGGCCTCGGCCTGCTGCTGGCGGGCCTGCTGTACCCCTTTGCGGTGTATTTCGGCATGGAGCACTTCGCCCCGTGGCAGTTCGGCCTGCTACTGGGTAGCCTGTGGCTGGCCCGGGCATTGCTTGGCAAGGGCGGGCCCGGTAGTCGCTGGATGGCGGCCACGGCGATCATGTTTTGCGTATTGCTCGCGCTGTTCGACAGCCCACTCTTGCTGCGCTGGTACCCCGTGCTGATCAGCGCCTTCATGCTCGGGCTGTTCGCCCTGAGCCTGAAATACGGCCCGCCGGTGATCGAACGCCTGGCCCGCCTGCGCGAACCGCAGCTACCGGCCAAGGCAGTGGTGTATACCCGCCAGGTCACGGTGGCCTGGAGTGTGTTTTTCCTGTGTAACGGTTTGCTCGCCGCCGCCCTGACCCTCTGGGCGCCGCTGAGCTGGTGGATGTTGTACACCGGCCTGATTTCCTACGGATTGATGGGGCTGCTGTTTGCCATTGAATGGCTCATACGACAACGGGTAAGAGGCCGCCCATGAATTGGATAACACTTGAGCAGATGTTGCTCGAGGCTCAGCCGGATCGCGCTGTTGCAGTCGACCCGGCACTGAATCACTCGCAGCTGCGAGGCGCAGCCTTGTGCCTGGCCGCCGGCCTCCAGGCCCGGGGTGTTCGGCATGTGGCCGTGCACCTGGAAGATGCCGCCGACCTGGCGATTGCCCTGCTTGGCGCCTGGCGCGCCGGGGTTCGCGTCTTGCTTCCGGCCGACCTGCAAGCGCAAACACGCCAGCGCTGGGCGGCGGATGTCGACCTGTGGCTGACCGACCAGCCCGGTGACACCCATCCAGGCGACTTGCAACTGGCGCCGCTGGACGCCGCCGAACTGGACCTCGATCACTGCTGGCTGAGCCTGTGCACCTCCGGCTCCAGCGGCGAGCCCAAGCGCATCGAGAAAAACCTGCGCCAGTTGAGTAACGAAGTCCACGCCCTGGAGCAGTTGTGGGGCGCCGACCTGGGCCCGGCCTGCATGATCGGCAGCGTCGCCACCCAGCACATCTACGGCCTGCTATTCCGAGTGCTGTGGCCACTGTGCGCCGGACGTGTGTTCGTACGTCGGCAGTTGGCCTTCCCGGAGGACCTGCAGCGCGCCAGCCGCGAGCACCCGGCCTTCGCCTGGGTCGCCAGCCCGGCGCTGCTCAAGCGAATGGGTGACAACCTCGACTGGCCGGCCTTGAGCAGCGTGCGCCGGGTGTTTTCCTCCGGTGGCGCCTTGCCGGCCGAGGCTGCCCAAAGCCTGCAGCAACGCCTGGGTCAGTGGCCAACAGAGATCTTCGGCAGCTCGGAAACCGGCGGCATCGCCTGGCGCCAGGGCGGTGGGCTATGGCAACCGTTCTGCGGTATCGCGTTGAGCCAGGACAGCGACGGCGCCTTGCTGATCGCTTCGCCTTACTTGCCAGCCGGGCATGTGGAACACACCGCCGACGCGGCGCGAATCGCCGCGGACGGACGCTTCGAATTGCTCGGGCGGCTGGACCGCATCGTCAAACTCGAAGAAAAACGCATTTCCCTGCCGATGCTGGAACAGGCGCTGGTGGCCCACGACTGGGTCAGCGAAGCGCGGCTGGGGGTGGTGCAGGAAAACCGCGCCTCCCTCGGCGCACTGCTGGTGCTGAGCGAAAGCGGCCTGCACGCCTTGCGCAACCTGGGCCGGCGCGCCGTTACCGAAGGCCTGCGCCGGCACCTGAGCGAGCATTGCGAAACCCTCGCCCTGCCTCGGCGCTGGCGCTGGCTGCGGCAGTTGCCGCTCAACGCCCAGGGCAAACTGCCCCAGGCCGAAGTCGAAGCCCTGCTGATGGCGCCGCGCCCCAAAGCGCCTGAAGTGCTGGAACAAGTCGAAACCGACGGTGAATGGAACCTGCAACTGGTCGTGCCGCCTGACCTGGCGTACTTCAGCGGCCACTTCCCCACCGCGCCGGTACTGCCCGGCGTGGTGCAGGTCGACTGGGCCATGAGCCTGGGCCGACAACTGCTGGACTTGCCGCCCCGATTCGTCGGCATGGAAGTGCTGAAATTCCAGCAACTGGTCCGCCCCGGCGATCAGGTCCAGCTGCACCTGCGCTTCGACCGCGAACGCGGCAAGCTGTACTTCGCCTACCGCAATGACACCGCAGCCTGTTCCAGTGGGCGGATTGTGTTGGGGATGGCTAATGATTAATTGCACCGCCCTCCCTCGCCACACAATGCACTTTAGCCACCGAGACATGCCGCATGCATAACCCCTGCGCCGTCATTCCGGTCTACAACCACGAAACCGCCATCTGCGCCGTGGTCCAGGCGTTGCTCGCCAACGGCCTGCCCTGTGTGCTGGTGGACGACGCCAGCAGCCCGGGCTGCGCGGCCGTGCTGGAGCAACTGGCCGACGGCGAGCAGGTGCATCTGATACGGCTGGCAGTCAACCAGGGCAAGGGCGGCGCGGTGATGACCGGCCTGCGGGAGGCTTCGCGCCTGGGCTTCAGCCACGCCTTGCAGGTGGATGCCGACGGCCAGCACGACCTTGGCGACGTTAAAGCCTTTATCGAGCAGTCCCGCGCCCACCCGGACGCAGTGATCTGCGGCTATCCGCAATACGACGCCAGCGTGCCGAAAGGCCGTCTCTATGCGCGCTACCTGACGCACGTCATGGTCTGGATCAACAGCCTGTCCCTGCAAATCCGCGACTCCATGTGCGGCTTTCGGGTCTATCCCTTGCCACCGACCCTGGCGCTGATCGACTCGGCGAACATCGGCAAGCGCATGGACTTCGACTCCGACATCCTCGTGCGCCTGGCCTGGCGCAACCAACCGATGCGCTGGTTGCACACCCGGGTTCACTACCCCCAGGACGGGGTCTCGCACTTTCGCCTGTTCCACGACAACGTGCTGATTTCCAGCATGCACACCCGATTGTTCTTCGGCATGCTGGTGCGTTCTCCCTTGATTCTCTGGCGACGGTGGCGGGCATGAGCCTTCAGGCAGATAAACAACACTGGGCCGACCGTCAGGAACGCGGCAGTTTCTGGCTGATGAAATTCACCGCGTTCGCCGCCAAGGTGCTGGGCCGCCGGCTACTCAGCCCACTGCTGTACGGCATCGTCCTGTATTTCTTCGTGTTCGGTCGCAGCGCCCGGCAGGCCGCCTGGCAATATCAGCAGCGCCTGGCCGATTGGAGCGAGCGCCCCGACCTGCGCCCGACCCATCGGCGGGTATTCGGCCAGTTCATGGCGTTCGCCGACTCCCTGCTGGACAAGCTCGATGTCTGGAACGGCAAGCTGAGCATCGAACAGATCGAAATCGTCGACAAGGCGCTGCTGCGCAATCATTTGCGTGACACCCGCGGTCAGATGCTGGTGGGCGCGCACCTGGGCAACCTGGAAATGTGCCGGGCCCTGGCCGAGCTGGGTGAGAAAGTGACCATGAACGTGCTGGTGCACACCAAACACGCCGAGCAGTTCAATCGCTTGCTGGGTGAAGCCGGCGCCACGCACCTGCGGCTGATCCAGGTCAGCGAGCTGGACCCGGTGATCATGCTGCAACTGAGCGAACGCCTGGAGCGCGGCGAGTGGCTGGCGATTGCCGGCGACCGCGTGCCGCTGCACGGCGGGCGCAGCGTGACCGTGGACTTCATGGGCCATCGCGCCGCCTTTCCCCAAGGGCCGTGGCTGCTGGCCGGCCTGCTGAAATGCCCGGTCAACCTGCTGATGTGCCTCAAGCACGAGGGGCGCTATCGCGTCACCCTCGAGCCCTTCGCCGATGCCGTGCTGTGGAAACGCAACGACCGCGAGCAAGTGATCGCCCACTGGGCCGGCCGCTACGCCGAACGCCTGGCACAGTATTGCCTCCAGGCCCCCCAACAGTGGTTCAACTTTTACCCTTTCTGGAAGACCGATGACGATGCCCACTCTTGAGCCGGTGACCTTCGGCGAACGCCCCTTGCGCATCGAAGATGTGCTGGCCCTGGCCAACCGTCACGCGCCGACGCAGTTGCAGGATGACCCGGCGTTCCGCCAGCGCATCGCCAAGGGTGCGCAATTCCTCGATTCCTTGCTGGACAAGGAAGGCGTGATCTACGGCGTGACCACCGGTTACGGCGATTCCTGCGTAGTGGCCGTGCCGTTGCACCACGTCGAAGCCCTGCCGCGTCACTTGTATACGTTCCACGGCTGCGGCCTGGGCAAGCTGCTGGACGCCCAGGCCACTCGCGCGGTGTTGGCGGCGCGTTTGCAGTCGTTGTGCCACGGCGTGTCCGGGGTCCGGGTGGAGTTGCTGGAACGCCTGCAGGCCTTTCTCGAACACGACATCCTGCCGCTGATTCCGGAAGAAGGCTCGGTGGGCGCCAGCGGCGACCTGACGCCGCTGTCCTACGTCGCCGCGACCCTGTCCGGCGAGCGGGAAGTGATGTTCGGTGGCGAACGCCGCCTGGCCGCCGATGTGCACCGCGAACTCGGTTGGACCCCGTTGGTGCTGCGGCCCAAGGAAGCCCTGGCGCTGATGAACGGCACCGCCGTGATGACTGGCCTGGCCTGCCTGGCCTTCGCCCGCGCCGATTACCTGCTGCAACTGGCAACCCGCATCACCGCGCTCAACGTCGTCGCCCTGCAAGGCAACCCGGAACACTTCGACGAGCGCCTGTTCGCCGCCAAGCCACACCCGGGGCAGATGCAAGTCGCCGCGTGGCTGCGCAAGGACCTGGCGATCGACGCCCCGACTGCACCGCTGCATCGCCTGCAGGATCGCTACTCTCTGCGCTGCGCCCCCCATGTGCTCGGCGTGCTGGCCGACAGTCTGAACTGGCTGCGCTCGTTCATCGAAACCGAACTCAACAGCGCCAACGACAACCCGATCATCGACGCCGAAGCCGAGCGGGTGCTGCACGGTGGGCATTTCTACGGCGGGCATATCGCCTTCGCCATGGACAGCCTGAAGAACCTGGTGGCCAACGTCGCCGACTTGCTGGATCGACAACTCGCGCTGCTGGTGGACGAGCGCTACAACCATGGCCTGCCGAGCAACCTGTCCGGCGCCAGCGCCGAGCGGGCGATGCTCAACCATGGTTTCAAGGCCGTGCAGATCGGCACCAGCGCCTGGACCGCCGAGGCTCTGAAAAACACCATGCCGGCCAGCGTGTTCTCACGCTCCACCGAATGCCACAACCAGGACAAGGTGAGCATGGGCACCATTGCCGCCCGGGATGCGATCCGCGTGCTGGAACTGACCGAACAAGTCGCCGCCGCGACGCTGCTGGCCGCCAACCAGGGCGTATGGCTGCGCAGCCGGGCTGAAGACGCGCGACCACTGCCACCGGCCCTGGCCGCCATGCACGAACAACTGGCCGAGGATTTCGCACCGGTTATCGAAGACCGCGCCCTGGAAGGCGAACTGCGCCTGTGCCTGCAACGCATCGCCGAACAACACTGGAGGCTGCATGCGTAGCAAGGGACTGCTGCACGTCGACACCCAGATTGTGGTGCCGTTTTTCGACGTCGATTCGATGAACGTGGTCTGGCACGGTCACTATGTCAAATACCTGGAAGTGGCCCGTTGCGCCTTGCTCGACCGGATCGGCCACAACTACAACGACATGCTCGAGTCCGGCCATGCATGGCCGATCATCGACCTGCAACTGCGCTACGTGCGCAGCGCCGTGTTCGGCCAGACCCTGACCGTGCGCGCCAGCCTGGTGGAATGGGAAAACCGCCTGAAGATCAACTACCTGATCAGCGACGCAGCAACCGGCGAACGCCTGACCCGAGCCAGCTCCGTACAGGTGGCCGTGGATATGAGCCGCCGTGAAATGCTGCTGGCCTCGCCCCGGGTATTTGTCGAAGCCGTCGAAAGGACACTGCCATGAAGCGCCTGTCTGCCTGGCTACTGTTGTGCTGCCTGTCGCCCCTGGCCCAGGCCTTCGACCTGCAACAGTTGAGCGATCAACTGGCCCGCCCGGACGTGATCCACGGCCAGTTCATCCAGGAAAAACACCTGCGCGCCCTGCCCCAGCCCCTCACCAGCAAGGGCCGTTTTGTCCTGGCGAAAAACCACGGCCTGCTCTGGCTGCTGCAAACCCCGCTGCAACAGGACTACCGCATCACCGCCCAGGGCATCGCCCGGCGGGATGGCAACACCTGGCAGATGCTGCCGAACAAGAGCGCCGGGGCCGAGCAGAACCGTCTGTTCCTGGCGGTGTTGCAGGGCGACAGCACTGGCTTGCAACGGGACTTCGAGCTGAGCCTGTCAGGCGAACCGCAGCAGTGGAAACTCACCCTGACCCCACGTTCGATGCTGCTCAAACAGGTCTTCAACCAGATCAACATCGACGGCGGCGAACTGGTGCAACGCATCGAACTGCTGGAAACCCAGGGCGACAGCACCGTACTGCGCATGCAAGACGCTACCCACGCACAACCTTTGAGCGAAGCGGAACAACATGATTTTGCCGAGTGAACGGAGGCTGCCGCGGCTGTTCCTGATCCTGCTGCTGGCGGTGTTGGCGCTTGCCGGTTGGCAATGGCGCAACGGCGCGCCGCTGTCGGCCAATCTCATGGAACTGGTGCCGGGGACGTCTCCCGATGCCTTGGAGATCACCGCCGAGCAACGCATGCAGGAGCCGCTGAACCGCGAGGTGCTGGTGCTGGTCGGTCACGCCGACCGCCAACAAGCCATCGCCCTGGCGCAGAAACTTGGCGAGCAGTGGCAAGCCAGCGGCCTGTTCGACCAGGTCCAGTGGACGTTGCAGGCCGACCTGCCGGCGCTGCGCACGCAATTGCTTAACGGACGGCTGGCGATGCTCTCGGCGGCAGACCGCCAGCAGTTGATCGACCAGCCCCAGGTGTTCATCCAACAACGGGTGCAGGCCCTGTTCGACCCGTTCAGCGGCTTCAGCCTGGTGCCGAGTCAGGACGACTGGCTGGGCCTGACCGGGCGCATCCAGAACAGCCAGCCGCAACGCGGCGCGATACAGCTGGACGTGGGCAGCGGTGCATTGATCGCCGAAGCCGATGGCAAACATTGGGTGATGCTGCGGGCCCGTACCCATGGCAACGCTTTCGACATGAACCTGCCGCTGAAAGTCGCCGAGTTACTGCAGCACAGCCGCGATCAGGCGGGCCAGGCCCAGGGGCAACTGCTGGCGGCCAGCGGCCTGCTGTACGCCGCCAGCGGCCAGCAACAGGCATCACGGGAAATCACCTGGGTCGGCGGTGGGGCGACGGTCGGCATCTTGCTGCTGCTGTTGCTGGCCTTCCGGCGCTTGCGGGTGTGGCTGGCATTCGTGCCGGTACTGGTGGGCATGCTGTTCGGCGCGGTGGCCTGCGTGGCGCTGTTTGGCCGCATGCACGTCATGACCCTGGTGCTGGGTTCCAGCCTGATCGGCGTGGCCGTGGATTACCCTCTGCACTACCTGTCCAAAAGCTGGAGCCTCAAGCCTTGGCGCAGTTGGCCAGCCCTGCGCCTGACCCTGCCGGGGCTGAGCCTGAGCCTGATGACCACCTGCATCGGTTACCTGGCCCTGGCCTGGACGCCATTCCCGGCCCTGACCCAGATCGCGATATTTTCCGCCGCCGGGCTGATCGGCGCCTACCTGAGCGCGGTCTGCCTGCTGCCGGCGCTGCTCAAGGGCGCCGAGTTGCGTCCGGCCCAGTGGCCGCTGCAGCTCTGCGAACACCTGCTCAACGCCCGCACAACGCTGGTGACGCGGGTGGGCACCCCCGTCCTGCTGGTGCTGCTGCTGGCCTTCTGCGCGGGCGGGCTCTGGCACCTGACCACGAAGAACGACATCCGCCAGTGGATCGGCACACCCCAGCACCTGACCGACGAAGCCCGCGACATTGCTCGCATCACCGGTTTCCAGCCCACCAGCCAATTCTTCCTGATCCGCGCCACCGATCAATCACAACTGCTGGAGCGCCAGACAGCGCTCAACGAGCGACTGGACCAATTGATCGGCCTGGAAAAACTCCAGGGCTATCTGTCCCTGAACCAATTGGTCAACTCCCCGGCCGAACAGCAGAAAGTGCGCGAGGCCCTGGCCCGGTTGCCGGCGTTCTGGCAACCGCTGCTGGATCTGGGCGTACCGGTCGCCACACTGCAAGCGGAACTGGCGCAATTACAAGCCCTGCCGGTGACCGACATTGACGCCGCGCTGACCGGTCCGTTGGCCGAGCCGTACCGCACGCTCTGGCTCGGCCCGACAGCGCAAGGCGTAGCGGCGATGGTCAGCCTGCAAGGTTTGAACGACGCCGCACTGCTGCGGGTGCAAGCGGTAGATTTGCCCGGCGTACAACTGGTGGATCGCCTGGGGGACCTGAACCGGGTGTTCGCCGCCACGCAGATCAGCGCCGCCGAGTTGAAACTGGCGTCCTGCGTGCTGATCGTACTGGTGTTGATCTGGCCGTTCGGCGTCGGCGGCGCCCTGCGCATCGTCGCCCTGCCGCTGCTGGCCGCGCTGTGCAGCCTGGCGAGCCTCGGTTGGCTGGGAGAGCCGTTGACGCTGTTCAGCCTGTTCGGCCTGTTGCTGGTGACGGCCATCGGCGTCGACTACGCGATCCTGATGCGCGAGCAGATCGGCGGCGCGGCGGTGAGCCTGCTGGGCACGTTGCTGGCAGCGGTCACCACTTGGCTGTCGTTCGGCTTGCTGGCGCTTTCCAGCACGCCGGCGGTGAGTAATTTCGGCTTGGCGGTGAGCCTGGGGCTGGCGTTCAGTTTCATGCTGGCGCCTTGGGCAGGTGGGCGTCAGGCCCACGCGGCGACGGTCGCGGAGCCCACCCCATGATGATCCTGGCGTTCTGGCTCATGGCCCTGGGGCTGTTCGCGGTAACGACACTCATAGGTCGTCGCTTCGGGCTGATCCCGATTGTCAGCCAATTGCTGTTGGCGACGTTTGGCCTGCCGTTGCTGATGTACTTTTGGATCGAGCCCGGCTGGTCACTCAACGGCGCGCAACTGGTATCGCCGGTGTGGCTGAAAAATCTCTACAGCCTCGGGTTTGCGCTGTTGCTGGGGCACATTCTCAGCGATGTGATCGACCTGCGCCTGGACCGCCAAAGCCTGAAGATCGCCTTGCCAAGCTTCGGCGTTCCGTTTGCCTGCGGTTTGGCGACGGCGCTCTGGCTGCTGCCGCCCCAGCCCTGGATCAGCTCCCTGGCGGTGGGACTGCTGTTTGCAATTACCGCGATCCCGGTGCTGTACCTGTACCTGCGGCACATCGGCTATCCGTCCATCGCCACCCGGCGCCTGGTGCAAACCGCGATTCTGATCGACCTGACCTGCTGGAGCCTGTTCGCCCTGGCCCAGGGCAGCCTGCACCTGGGCAGCCTGCTGCTGCCATTGGCCAGCGCCTGCGTGCCGCTGCTGTTGCGACTGCTCGGCCTGCGCCAACCGTTGCTGCACAGCGGGATCTTTTTCGCCCTGCTGGTGGTGGCCGAACACTACCGGCTCAACGCACTGATTGTCGGCATCGGTTATCTGCTGTGCATGGCCATGCTCAAGGTGCCGTTGGTATTGCCGCTCAAAGCAAGCTGGATGCAAGGTTTGCAAACCTACGTGGCGATACCGCTGATCCTCACCTTCGGCATTGTGCAAGTCGATGTCCACAGCGCGATGAGTCGCCTCGATTGGGTACAGATGGGCGCATTGCTGCTGTTACCGATTGCCAGCAAGCTGCTGGGCAACTGGCTGGGGCTGGGCTGGGCGGGGGCTTCGTTCGCCGGCGCCAGTCGATGGCGCGAAAGTGTTTTGCTGAACATTCGCGGCTTGAGTGAAATCGTGTTCCTCAACCTGCTGCTGCAACAACAGCTCATCAGCCCGGCGTTGTACTTTGCCCTGATGCTGATGGGCCTGATCGCGACATTGCTGCCGGCCATGGCCGGCTTCCACCGTATTCCCTTGATTGCCGTCCCGGCCAGGAGCCCCAGTGCCAACAGTTGAAATGGAACGTCGACAGGTCGTCATCATCGGCGCAGGCCCTTCCGGGGCCATCGCGGCCGCGCTGCTCAAGCGCAAAGGCCATGATGTGCTGGTCGTCGAACGCCAGCATTTCCCACGGTTCTCCATCGGCGAGAGCTTGTTGTCCCATTGCCTGGATTTCGTCGAAGAGGCCGGCATGCTCGAGGCGGTAAACGCCGCCGGGTTCCAACGCAAGAACGGTGCAGCGTTCGCCTGGGGCGAGCGCTACAGCGCCTTCGATTTCGGCGAAACCTTCAGCAATGGCAAGCCCACGACCTTCCAGGTGCAGCGCGCCGACTTCGACAAGTTGCTGGCCGACCAGGCCGCGCTGCAAGGCGTGGAGATCCGTTATGGCCAAGCTATTGCCAACGCCGATTTCACCCTCGCCAAACCCCAACTGGGCGTGCAGCGCGAAGATGGCAGCGAGTACCGGGTCGAGGCCGATTTCGTGCTTGACGCCAGCGGCTATGGGCGGGTCTTGCCACGCCTGCTGGACCTTGAGGCTCCGTCGAATTTCCCGATCCGCCAAGCGGTGTTCACCCACATTGAAGATCGCATTGACTCGGCGAATTTTGATCGGGAAAAAATCCTGATCACCACCCACCCGAGCAAACGCGACGTGTGGTTCTGGACCATTCCGTTCAGCGGCGGACGCTGCTCGGTGGGCGTGGTCGCGGCAGCAGAGCATTTCGCCGGCCGCACCGACGATCTCGATGCCTGCCTGCGCGGCTTCATCGACGAAACCCCAAGCCTGGCCGCGGTGCTGAAAAACGCGGTATGGGATACCCCGGCGCGGACCATCGGCGGCTATTCGGCCAACGTCAAGACCCTGCACGGTCCCGGCTTCGCCCTGCTGGGCAATGCCGCGGAATTCCTCGACCCGGTGTTCTCCTCCGGCGTGACCATCGCCATGCGCTCGGCGAGCATGGCGGCTGGCGTGCTGCATCGGCAGTTGCAAGGCGAGAGCGTCGACTGGCAAAGCGAGTTCGCCGAACCACTCAAGCGCGGCGTCGACACCTTCCGCTGCTACGTCGAGGGCTGGTACGCCGGCACCTTCCAGGACGTGATTTTCTACACCGAAGGCTCGGCCGACATTCGTCGCATGATCAGCTCGATCCTGGCTGGCTACGCCTGGGATCAGCGCAACCCGTTCGTCAGCGAACCCAAGCGGCGCCTGCGCATGCTCTCGGAAATCTGTGCGAGCCCGGCACCATGAGTCAGCAACCATGAGCTACCTGAGCGACAACTACGTCGAAGAGACCCGCTTCGGTTTCTGGTTCCTGCGCAGCCACACCTGGCAGCACCACGTGTTGCGGGTAGCGGTCAACGACCTGCGCAGCCTGTTCAGTACCCCGCTGCCGGCCAACCCGGTGCTGCTGGACGCTGGCTGCGGCCAGGGCAAGTCGTTCCAGTACCTGCGCCAGGTATTTGCGCCGCAACATCTGATCGGCGTGGACGCCGATCCCCATAGCCTTGACCTGAGCGTGGAGGAAGCGGCGCGCCAGGGCATGACCGTGGAATTGATCGGCAGCGACTGCGCGACGTTGGCGGTGCCGGATGCCAGTGTCGACCTGTTGTTCTGCCACCAGACCTTCCATCACCTGGTGGAGCAGGACAAAGCCCTCGCCGAGTTCTATCGCGTACTCAAGCCCGGCGGCTACCTGATGTTCGCCGAGTCCACCGAAGCCTACATCGATACCTGGGTGATCCGCTGGCTGTTCCGCCACCCGATGCACGTGCAGAAAAGTGCCGCCCAGTACCTGGACATGATCCGCAGCCAGGGTTTCCAATTCGAAGCCCAAAACGTGTCTTATCCGTACCTGTGGTGGAGCCGTTCCAAAGACTTCGGCCTGCTGGAGCGTTTTGGCCTGCGCCGCCCCAAGCCGTTTGGCGAGCGGGAGGAAACCCTGGTCAATGTGGTGGCCCGCAAGCCCGTCGAAGGGACCGCCGGATGATTCGTTTCCTGCTTATCGGCTGCCTGCTGCTGCTCAGTGCCTGCGCCAGCCACGCGCCGCTGCCCGAGCGCACGCCGACCCTGGCGCTGCCACTGCAATTGCACATCGAGCGGCAACTGGCCGGTCAACGTCAGGATTGGTTGCTGGTGGTCCAGCGCGAAAACAGCGGCCTGCGCTGGTCAATGATGGACCCGCTGGGCATTCCCGTAGCCCGCCAACGCCTGGTCGACGGCCAATGGCAGGCCGACGGTCTGCTGCCACCCAACGCCGAGGCCCGGGAGTTGTTCGCCGCGCTGCTGTTCGCCCTCACACCCGAAGCCGAACTTGCCGGCAACTACCCGGCCGCCCGCCAGCGGGCATCGCAACGAACCCTCGATTCCCGCTGGCAGGTGCGCTACGAGCGACCGCTGGATTTTGAACTAAGCCTGCCCCAAGGCCCGCACTACCGCATCACACCGTTGACCGAGAGCACCCCATGACTGCCTATTTGAATGCCCTTGGAGTGATTTGCGCCCTGGGCCGCGACAAACATACCGTTGCGCGCAACCTGTTTGCCGGCGACTGCTCGGGTGTGCGGGTCGAGGCGGGCTGGGTGGCCGAGCGTGCATTGCCGGTGGCCTCGGTGTCGGGCGCACTCGCGCCCATCCCTGCCGCCCTGGCGGCGCAAGGCAGCCGCAACAATCAGTTACTGCTGGAAGCGGGCTTGCAGATCCGCACCGAGATCGACCAGGCCATCAAGATCTATGGGCGTGCGCGGATCGGCATCGTGCTAGGTACCAGTACCTCGGGCATCGATGAAGCCAGTAGCGGTATCGCCCATTATCTGCGCGAACAGCGCTTCCCCGACGGCTACGACTACCAGCAACAGGAGCTCAGCGCGCCGGCCAACTTTCTCGCCGACTGGCTCGACCTGAGTGGCCCGTCCTACGTGATTTCCACCGCCTGCACCTCCAGCGCCCGCGCCTTGATGAGTGCCCGGCGCCTGCTGGACCTGGGGCTGTGCGATGCCGTGCTCTGCGGTGGCGTGGACAGCCTGTGCAAACTGACCCTCAATGGTTTTTCGGCGCTGGAAGCGGTGTCGAGCGAACGCTGCAATCCGTTTTCGGTAAACCGCAGCGGCATCAACATTGGCGAAGCAGCCGTGCTGTTCCTCATGAGCAAGACGCCGGGCGAAGGAACACCGATTGCCTTGCTCGGCGACGGCGCCAGTTCCGATGCGCACCATATTTCCGCCCCGGAGCCCAGTGGTCGCGGCGCCCGCCAGGCCATGGAAAAAGCCCTGCATTGCGCAGGTCTTGAGCCCAGTCAGATCGACTACCTGAACCTGCACGGCACCGCCACGCAACACAACGACGCCATGGAAAGCCAGGCCGTGGCCGGGCTATTTCCGGCGGGGGTGCCCTGCTCATCAACCAAGCCCATGACCGGCCACACCCTCGGCGCAGCCGGGGCACTTGAAGCAGCGTTCTGCTGGTTGAGCCTGAGCACACAAAACACCGCCCAGGCCCTGCCACCGCATGTCTGGGATGGCCAGGCCGATCCCCAGTTGCCGGCGCTCGACTGGGTAAACGCCAACACCCGCCTGAACCCAACCTCACCGCGCCGCCTGATGAGCAATTCATTCGCCTTCGGCGGCAACAACGTCAGCCTGATTATCGGAGACGCCCCATGACTGACTGGCCGCTCGCCGAACTGCTGCCCCACGCAGGCGACATGATCCTCATCGATCGGATCCTGGACTTCGATGACGAGCAGATCCATACCCTCGCCACCGTCAGGCCCGGCGGGTTGTTCAGCCGTGACGACGGCGGGCTGCCGGCCTGGGTCGGCATCGAGCTGATGGCCCAGAGTGTCGCGGCGTTTGCCGGTTGCCATGCACGCCGACGCGGCGATGCCGTGGAGCTGGGTTTCCTGCTTGGCACCCGCAAGTTCGAATGCAACGTCGAATATTTCCCTGTCGGCGCCGAACTGACCATCCATGGCGTGCGCTCCCTGGAAGACGACAATGGCATGGGCGTGTTCGAATGCCACATCCGCGCCCCTGGCATCCATGCCACGGCCCGGCTGAACGTGTTCCGCCCGCCCCAGGCCGCCCAATACCTCAATGAACCGTCCGCAACAGGAAACCAGCCATGACTGAATCCGTACTGGTCACCGGCTCCAGCCGTGGCATCGGCCGCGCCATCGCCCTGCGCCTGGCCCAGGCCGGGCACGACATCGTGCTGCATTGCCGCAGTGGCCGCGCCGAGGCCGAAACCGTCCAGGCGCAAATCCAGGCCCTGGGCCGCAATGCCCGGGTGCTGCAGTTCGACGTGTCCGACCGCGCCGCGTGCAAAGCCATTCTCGAAGCCGATGTCGAAACCCACGGTGCCTATTACGGCGTGGTGCTCAACGCCGGCCTGACCCGCGATGGAGCCTTCCCGGCCCTGAGCGAGGACGACTGGGATGTGGTGATGCGCACCAACCTCGACGGTTTCTACAACGTCCTGCATCCGGTGATGATGCCGATGATCCGCCGTCGCGCCGCCGGGCGTATCGTCTGTATCACCTCGGTTTCGGGGCTGATCGGCAACCGCGGCCAGGTCAACTACAGTGCGTCGAAGGCTGGCTTGATCGGCGCGGCCAAGGCATTGGCAATCGAGTTGGGCAAGCGCAAGATCACCGTCAATTGCGTCGCGCCTGGCCTGATCGATACCGCCATGCTCGATGAAAACGTGCCCGTGGAAGAACTGATGAAAATGATCCCCGCCCAGCGCATGGGCACTCCAGAAGAGGTGGCGGGCGCGGTGAACTTCCTGATGTCCGCCGAAGCCGGCTACATCACTCGCCAGGTCCTGGCCGTCAACGGAGGTCTGTGCTGATGAAGCGCGTCGTCGTCACCGGCATGGCCGGCATCACCTCCGTGGGCAGCGACTGGGACACCATCGCCGCCAACTTCGCCGCCAACCGCAGCGGCATCCGTCGCATGGATGAGTGGGATCGCTTCAGCGAACTGAACACCCGCCTGGCAGGGCCTATCGACGATTTCCAGGTCCCGGCCCACTGGACGCGCAAGCAACTGCGCAGCATGGGCCGGGTCTCGCGCCTGGCCGTGGGCGCGGCGGAACAGGCCCTGGCCGACGCCGGTCTCTTGGGCGATGAGTCGATCAAGGACGGGCGCATGGGTGTGTCCTGCGGTTCGTCCACCGGCAGCACCGACGAGATCAAGGCCTTTGGCAACATGCTGCTCAACAGCGTGGCCGAAGGGCTGAACGCCAATTCCTATGTACGGATGATGCCCCACACCACGGCGGCCAACATCAGCATCTTCTTCGGGCTGACCGGGCGCCTGATCCCCACTTCCAGCGCCTGCACCAGCGGCAGCCACGGCATCGGCTATGCCTACGAGGCGATCAAGTTCGGCCGCCTGCCGCTGATGCTGGCCGGTGGCGCGGAAGAGCTGTGCCCGACCGAAGCGATGGTCTTCGACGCGCTCTACGCCACCAGCCTGAAAAACGATGCCCCACAGACCAGCCCACGCCCGTACGACAAGGATCGCGATGGCCTGGTGATCGGTGAAGGCGCCGGCATGCTGGTCCTCGAAGAACTGGAACATGCCCTGGCCCGTGGCGCGCGGATTCATGCCGAAATCGTCGGTTTTGGCAGTAACGCCGACGGCCAGCACGCCACCCGTCCCGAACTGAGCACCATGCGCCGGGCCATGGAACTGGCCCTGGAGGACGCCGGTCTGGAGCCTGCTGCCATCGGCTACGTCAACGGCCACGGCACCGCCACCGAACAGGGCGACATCGCCGAAACCCTGGCCACCAGCAGCCTGTTCGGCGAACACATGCCCATCAGCTCGCAGAAAAGCTTCCTCGGCCACACCCTGGGTGCCTGCGGGGCGCTGGAATCCTGGTTCAGCATCGAGATGATGAACCGCGACCTGTACGTGCACACCTTCAACCTCGACGAGGTCGATCCCCAGTGCGGCAAGCTCGACTACCTGCGTAACGAGTTCCGGTCGATGAGCAACGAATACGTGATGAACAACAACTTCGCCTTCGGAGGGGTCAACACCTCGCTGATCTTCCGTCGCTGGCACTGAACCGAATTCAAACTGCTGCTACCCCTCGTCAAGGAGACCATGATGTCGTTGAAGAAAATCGCCGTTACCGCCGCCCTGTTGCTCAGCACTCTGCCGGCCATCAGCCAGGCTCGTGATACCGCGCTGTTCCTGCCTTTCGACAAAGTCGTCGCGGAAGCCATCCGCACCGGCAAGATCGACGGCAGCGTGAAGTTCTACCTGGCCGGCAACAAACCGGCCGGCAACGTCACCGTGGTCAGCCCAGGCGCGGTGACCAACAAGAAAACCAACGCCTTCAACAAATCCGATGAAGTCGCCTGCGAATGGGTCCTGCAATCGGCCCTGATCAGCCTGCACCAGGCCGCCAAGAATGCCGGTGCCAACGCCGTCACCAACATCGTCAGCTTCTACAAGAGCAACGAACGCAAGGACCCGACCACCTACGAATGCCACGCTGGCGCGATCATGGCGGGCGTTGCGTTGAAAGGGGATTTGGCGAAGGTGCAGTAAAGCGCTAAAGAAACCCTCGACGCTTCCCTTGTGGCGAGGGAGCTTGCTCCCGCTGGGCTGCGCAGCAGCCCTTTTTTGGAGTGTTCGCGCCCCGTCACCACAAAGTTTCAGTATCGAAAGGATCGTGTTCCAAGGATTGACACAGCCTCCCGCCGGCAAAAACTCGGAAAGCAGACCACTCAACTTCCGAAAATATTTAAAGACCAAACTGAAGCCATAACACTCAATAAATGAGTGCCCCCCAGAAAGTGCTCTTTTGACGATCAACTGTTATCTCCGGAGAAAGACCTGAAGCCCCCAGCGTAGCGCAGGGCCTAACCGACCGCTGAGGCAGCAACGGGATGTCTTATATGTAAGCGCAACCATGCAGCTGTCTTACCGCTTGTCGGAACTGTCATCTTCGACAGTATCGGTGAGATTGGGAATGGCTTCAGGCTTTAAACATCTGCCAAAAGGCTTCTCCATTTTCAAATACCTTGCAGGTTAACGCTCGACAACCCTGCTCGCCTTATGAGCTGTAACTAAATTAAATCCGGTTTCCAAAATGGATAAGAAACTGATGGATGCAATAGCTTGGTCGGGCGTCCCACCCGTGTCTTCTCGACAGCAGGCCACATCATCTTCTATTGAACAAAACACCATTGTTGTCGACGGAGCAACGTTTACACGTGCCTATGCCTATGTGAATGGCATTCGCCTTCACTATCTTATAAGCGGTGATGGCGAAAACCCGGTGTTGCTGGTGCATGGGTTTCCCGGAAGCTGGCGTAATTGGGAGGCGTTGATGGGGCAATTGGTGCGTGCCGGTCATACGCCTATCGTTCCTGATTATCGCGGCGCGGGGAAAACTGATGTATCAGAAAGCGGCTATGACAAAAAAAGCATGGCGCACGATTTGCACGAGCTGGTCAGCAGCCTGAACATCAAGCGGGTCGATGTTGTCGGCCATGATATGGGTTTGATTATTGCCTATGCCTACGGGGCACTTTATCCGGATGAAACCAAACGTATTATCTTGATGGACGGATTCATTCCTGGCATCCCGGGATGGGAAACGGTTTACAACGGGGACCCGGCAGGTGGCATTGCAAGCAAATGGCACTTTCGCTTCTTTGGCGAGGCAGCCTTGAACATGGTCCAAGGACGGGAAGAAACTTACCTGAACATGTTTTTTGATAACTTTGTATTTTCCCGCAACCATCCAGTGTCGGATAGCGTGCGGACTGCGCTGGTGAAAGATTATTCCCGGCCTGGACGCATGGAGGCGGCCTTCAAGCTTTATTCGGCCTGGCTAGAGAATGATGTGAATGACAACCAAGCGTTCGCCCACCATAAACTGACGCTGCCTGTGCTCACCATTGGAGGGGATCATTCGAGAGGAAAGACCTTGGCCGAACAAGTCAAATACATCACTACGCAACCGTACTCTTTCATATTGCACAATACCGGGCATTGGGTACTGGAAGAAAAAACCCAGGCGACCTGCGAGGCGATCCTGACATTTTTGCGTGATAAAAAATAACCGTCGGCATGACCCGGCAGGGTTCATCGCGAGCAAGCTCGCTCCCACCTGAATGATGTGTCCTTAATCCCTGTACACCGCCTGACACCGCTCCATGCGGTATCTATATACCGCCCCCTCTTCGCGCGTCTTCAATAGGTTGTTCCTTCCGAAAATTTCTCAGGAAGAGAACATGCTGGAGAAAAACCCGTTACAGACCGCTAGCGCCCTGCTGGTGAACCAACTCAATGCCTCGCAGCAACAGATGATCCGTCTGAACGACGCTGTTCCGCGCGCCTCGAAAGTGGCTGCACAGCACGTGGATGACTGGTTCAGCAAAGCCTTCCCCACCCTGTTGAACAAGCTGGCAATCAACGAAATACTCGTGTGCCGGCTGCAAGACGAAGCAGTCCCCCAAGCTGAGGGCACAACCGACACGCTGGCATTTAAACGCAAGGTGGCGGAAACGGTCCCCCTCGGCAGGCTTTTCTGGCGTGCGGTGGCAGGAAAGATCAATGCGCACGAGCTCTTCGACGAATTGGGCAATATCGACATCGTCACCGATCTGAACGGCGTCACGGATATGCCGGCAGCCCTGAATAGCCGTGACGCCAAGCAAGCAGTCAAGCAGCTGATAAGCATCACTCCCGCGTCGTATGAACGACTGCTGGCGCGGGCATTGGACGACTTCTGGGACAACCCGCCCGACCCTAGCCAGGACCGCAGCGTCAGCGAATGGCTGGCCGATGAATTCGGTAGGCAACTCAAGGCACAGGCCGATCTCCACCAACTGGACGGAACACTCAGCCTGCCGCTGCACAAGGCAGTAACGGAGCATGCGCTGTCGGCACCGGACGCGACGGATCGCGCCAGGCTGGCGGAGCGTGACCGGCCCGGGGTCTATGGCCTGAGTATCACCCCCGAAGGGTGGGGGTTCAGCGTGCCGGTGTCGGGCTCCGTTGCGTTGACCCAGCGTGACAATGTCGACTACCCGGGAAGCGCGCTGTTGTACAGCCCGGGTAAGCCGCTGGAGGTATACGCTGACCTGGCGGCGCTGAAAGCCAGTCTGGAGACGGACGATGACGTTCAGTATGAAGTGACCACCGCTCCCATCGCCGGGAATTTCCTTGCCCACCTGGTTACGGACCTGCGAGCGGCGCAAAAAACCGCCGTGAGCGATGCGCTGCTGAACGGGCCGGGAGAAGATGAGAAGATCAATACCTGGATAGACAGGATCGATGCCGCGGCGAACGTCAAGGATAGGCTGGACCTGGCGGGCGCCATGGACGAGCGCGCGTTACGGCTGTACCAGAAAAAACTGGACGACTGGCTGCACGCCAACCCGAACGTCATCGGCAGCGACCGCGTGTCCTGGTGGAACGCGCTACAGGACTTGCAGACATCCCTGGCGGATACCCCTCCCCCGCCAGATCCCGTGACACTGGCTTCCCTTGACGCCCTCCGGGACCGGACCCGCACGCTGCTCGCCGGGTTCATCAAGGACAAATACGCCCCGGTCGATCCTGACCAGGTATCCCTGTGTATCCGCAGGCAGACCCTCGACCCGCGCGCACCGACCGGCGAGTCGCCGTTCGGGTCTGGTTTATCGCGAGGCCACGTGGAGGCGATATTCGATGACTGCCGGTCCATGACGGAATGGGCGATGGCCAACCTGACGCCGGACGAGCGCAATGCTGCCCACCACACCGAAGAGGGGCCGCTGAGCTTTGCGCAGATCGTAGAGGTCATTGAAAGGGCAAACGTGGGTACCCGTATCCCGCCCGCGTTGCGTCTTGCGGCCCGGGAGCGCCAGGCCGAATGGCTGTCCCTGAAAGCCAAGCAAATGCGGGCGCAAGCGTGGGCCGCCCATATCTCGGGTGACTTTACCCACGACAAGGACAACACCGGCCTGAACCTGGTGCTGGCAGCGTTGGACAGCCCAACGCCCGAGGCACGCCGCAAGGTCAACGGGCACGAGGTGGTGGTCCGGCAGATCCAGTGGGGCGACAGTGTGCTGAAAGAGCTGCTGGTCTTCGGCGTCAGGAAACTCTCCAGCCGGCCTTCATTGACGCTGTACACGCCGGGCGCGCCGGACGCAAAAGTGTTCAGGGACATCCACGCAGAAAGCGAAAGGGCGTTGGAAGCGGTCCTGGTCCAGACACTCATCAGCACCCTGGAAATGACCCGCTGGCTGATTTCACAACTGCCGCTGATGGAACAAGCCGATCAACTCGCCAGCCTGGTGCCGGCAGCGGAAAACCTGACGCTCAACGAGAAGATAAAGAAAGTCACGCAGTCCACCTTCTCATGGATAAAGCATCGGGTTCAGGATGATTTCGCGTTGAAGGTCGCCTCCCCCGTGGTGAAAGGCGACTTGCTCAAGGCACTGCACGAAACCCAGGTCACCCACGCGCTCAAGACGGCTGACGCGCTAACGGTGACAAACGCCGAGCGCAACAGCGCAGCGGCCCAGGAGGGACGCAGCAATGGCATCACGTTGCTGACGGGGGCGATGGCCATGTTCTACGCGGGCCGCCTGGGCGGGGTATTGGGCCGCGCGATTCTGCCGGTGATGGCTGGAGGCGCCGCAGTGTCGGCAATAAAGGACGAGGGTGGCAGCTTCAGCCAGTGGACCAGTGACTTCATCAGCGGGTTGGGAGAGGTCATGGCTGAGGCCGGGCAGGATCTGATTATGGCCCGCGCAGCCCGACGCCGAAGCAAGGACCGTCCAGAACTGTCGTCCCTGCCGCGCATGCCTGACCCGGAGCTGGGACCGTTCCTCCTGAAAGGCTTTGACGGCAAGGGACTGATACCCGAGGGTCGTAACCTGTTCAGGGACGCGGGTGGACAAGGCTATTTAAAGCTGGGGAGTGGCTACAGTAAAACAGCGATACAAGCGGGTGAACGGATTATCTATGCGTCGAACAACCGTACTCATCAACTGCCAGTGACTTGGAAAAATGGCCGATGGCAGATCGAAGAGCCAAAACGGCTGCTCGGTGGCGGAATCATACAAAGTCTATTCGGCCGGACTCCGGAAACCCCGCAACAGAAGACCTACAACGCATTGGTAGAAGGCGTACTGGTGGACCATCGCTGGCCGCCCCGGGAAGTGGTGAATCAGGTAAAGAAGATCATCCACTCAATGCCCGAAGAGCTGGCCGAGCGCATCCTGCGTGAGAGCATGAATGACATCCACGTTCGCGACATCGACACTTATCGCTCCCGAATAAACCAGATAAAGATAAACAAAAGACTCCACGGCCTCGCGCAACATAAAAACCCCCACGAAAGCCTGCTGTACAAATTCAACGTATGGCAGGCCGTCGACTACTGCACCCGGGACATCAGCGCAGAGGAAAGGGGGATCGTGCTTACGCCCCCGCAAAAAATGAAAATATTCGACATGACCCTGCCGCTCAAGAAAGAGCTTTTCGACAGCGAAGGCGACTTCAAGATGATGATGTCCTCCTTGACAGACAACCTCACCGGCGCCTTATTCATCACCATCACCCCTCAACAGGGGCGAAAGAAAGCCGCCATGGATAAGATCCAGGGCGATATTCATGACGTGATCGAAGCCGCGGAAAAACGCTTCTGGGCCGAGCTGGGCGACCTGTACTCAGGGGAGGGGCCCGAAGTAGAAGCCGCCAGGGAAAAATACAAAGAAAATCCGGAAAACCTCCTGGAATATAAGAATAAAAAGTACAGCGCCTTCAGGGACGAGATGAAAAAAAGACGCGTGCCCGGGCTCCTGACGGAAATCCGGAACAATAAGATTCCTTATGTCATCGCCAACAAGGGCAAGTCGCAGCGAAAGACCTTATTGGTCACCAGTGAGGACATCACCAACTTCACGAAAAACCTCTCGAACTACGACACGTTCGATATCGAAGTCGTGACCCAGGTCCCGACGAAAAAGGTTCCTGGCAAGTCACCGACCACCAGCACTGCGCCGGTACTGGCAGAAGCATCCACCGCAACAGAAAAATTTACGATGAGCCTCAGCACACTGGCAGAAACCCAGATGTCATATGACAACTTTCCCGAAGCAGCCAGAGCCAAGGTGACAGAAATCATGGATGACATTCGAGCCGGCAGAGCCACGACAAAACGAATCAACAAATATTACTGGTACGACATGGCCCAGCTATCCCCAGGCAGCGGCAGAGGCGCATGGCGCGCCGCGTTTGAACGCAAGGGCGATACCTGGACCCTCCAAGGGTTTTATGACTATCACGCCAATAAGCCTGCGACGGTTTGGGAGGGCTAAGGAATACGGTAAATAGTTCGAAGAAGGGCGCCTCACGGCGCCCTTCACAAACAGGCTGACTTGTCACCCATCATGTCCAATTGACTCGACATCAGCTCAAACATCAGCCGTATTTTTAGTCAGCAACTCCACAAACGCCTTCGCCATCGGCGAACGCTGATCCTTGCGCTGCACCAGCCACACCGCCGACACCGCCGCCGGGTCAAGCAGCGGTCGATAGACCACGCCATCAATACGCATGCGCTGGTAAGACGCCGGCAGGACCGAGACGCCCAGCCCCGCCGCGACTAGGCCGATGATGGTCATGGCTTCGCCGGCTTCCTGGGCAAAGTTCGGGCTGAAGCCGGCGTCGCGGGCCAGGCTCAGGAGCTGCGCATAGAGGCCGCTGCCGTAGCTGCGGGGGAAAAACACGAACGGCTCCTGGGCCAATGCCGAGAGAAAAAGGCCTTTTTCGTGGCCCTGGGCCAAGGGATGTTTGGAGCTGAGCACGGCGACGAGTGGCTCGCGGCTGAGCTCAATTTCCTGCAAGGCGTCGGGCAATGGCAACGGACGCATGATGCCCACCTCGATCGCGTCGTCCAGCAAGGCATCGGACACCTGGGTGCTGCTCATTTCCCGCAGGTTCAGGTGCACGGCTGGAAAACGTTGGCGGAACGTGAAAATCGCTTGGGGAATGGTCGAGTTGAAAGGCGCCGAGGAGGTGAAGC
Organism: Pseudomonas sp. CFBP 5748; assembly: GCF_053850495.1. Taxonomy (NCBI): domain Bacteria; kingdom Pseudomonadati; phylum Pseudomonadota; class Gammaproteobacteria; order Pseudomonadales; family Pseudomonadaceae; genus Pseudomonas; species Pseudomonas sp. CFBP 5748. The sequence continues at coordinate 289,387 of NZ_JBSPTN010000007.1, read as the reverse complement.
CGATTTTCAGCTCGCCCAATTCGCCCAACTGGGCACGGCGGGCCACGTCGGCGGCCTTGTCGACCTGGACCAGAACCTGCCGCGCCTCTTCAAGGAACAGCCGCCCGGCCTCGCTCAATTCGACCCGACGATTGGTGCGCTCGAACAACCGCGCACCGATCTCCTGCTCCAACGCCTGGATCTGTTGGCTCAGCGGCGGCTGGGAGATGCCCAAGGCCAGCGCGGCGCGGCCAAAGTGCAGTTCTTCGGCCACAGCAATGAAGTAACGCAGGTGACGCAATTCCATGGGGCGATCCAATAGGTCGTAAAACGTCTTAAACAGGTCGAACAATATATTGGATAGAAACATTAGCCGGCTATATGCTTTTTCCATTGCCTGCCTGGCCGTGCTCCATTGAGGTCCACCGTGAAAACTGCTCTCGCTCCATTGGCCCATGAAATCCCGCCACGTGTGCAGGACGATGCCGTTGCCGAACTCAAAGACATTTACATTGAGAAAGGCACGCCGATGTTCATGCGCACGGTGCTGGCGCTGTTCAGCGCTGGCTTTGCGACCTTCGCCCTGCTGTATTGCGTGCAACCGATGATGCCGCTGTTGTCCCGGGAGTTTTCCATCAACGCGGCGCAGAGCAGCCTGATCCTGTCGGTGGCGACCGGCATGCTCGCCATCGGCCTGTTGATCACCGGCCCGATTTCCGATCGCATCGGCCGCAAGCCGGTGATGGTCGCGGCACTGTTCGCGGCCTCGGCGTGTACGATTGCCAGTGCCATGATGCCGACCTGGCAAGGCGTATTGGTGCTGCGCGCCTTGGTGGGCCTGTCGTTGAGCGGGTTGGCAGCGGTCGCAATGACCTACTTGAGCGAGGAGATCCACCCCAAGCACATCGGCCTGGCGATGGGACTGTATATCGCCGGCAACGCCATTGGCGGAATGTGTGGGCGCCTGATCACCGGGGTCTTGATCGACTTTGTCAGCTGGCACACCGCGATGCTGGTGATCGGTGGCCTGGCCTTGATCGCGGCGGCGGTGTTCTGGAGGATTCTTCCCGAGTCGCGCAACTTCCGCCCTCGCTCGCTGCACCCGCGCAGCCTGCTGGACGGTTTCACCATGCACTTTCGCGACGCTGGCTTGCCGCTGCTGTTTCTTGAAGCTTTCGTGTTGATGGGCGCGTTCGTGACGCTGTTCAACTACATCGGCTACCGCCTGCTGGCCGAGCCTTATCACCTGGATCAGGCCTTTGTCGGGTTGCTGTCGGTGGTGTACCTGTCGGGCATCTACAGCTCGGCAAAAATCGGCGCACTGGCGGACAAACTCGGCCGGCGCAAAATGCTCTGGGCAACCATCGCGCTGATGCTGGCCGGCCTCGCGCTGACCATGGCCACGCCGTTGTGGCTGGTGGTCCTGGGCATGCTGGTGTTCACCTTCGGCTTCTTCGGCGCCCACTCGGTCGCCAGCAGTTGGATCGGCCGCCGCGCCCTCAAAGCCAAGGGCCAGGCGTCGTCGCTTTACCTGTTCAGCTATTACGCCGGCTCGAGTGTCGCGGGTACAGCCGGCGGCGTGGCCTGGCACTTGGGCGGGTGGAACGGTGTTGGTCTGTTCATCGGCGCGTTGCTGGTGGTGGCGTTGCTGGTGGCGGTGAAACTGGCGAAGTTACCGTTGTTGCCGGGGAATGTGCAGGTTTAGGTACCGGTGTTCGGTCGATCATTGACGCAAGACCACCCGCGCCTCCAACACACTACTACGCGCTTCCAGGGTCAACGACTGCAGCGCCGCGCCCTTCCGCTCTTGTTGATCCAGCCACTGGAGCAACTGATTGGCATCGCCACTGACGGCCAGTCGCAACGAATCGCCGTCGATCTCCATCTCTGCGATGTCCAACCCCGCTGCGGTCGCACTGTCATTGACGCGCACCGACAAGGGCTGTGTGGCGGTGGTCAGATCTCGGATGGGCTCGGCGCGCTGGATTCGGGCGTGCAGCTCAGCCTGTTGGCGATACTGTCGCTCGGCAACCTCCAGCCGTTGCCGGACAGGTTGCCAGATCGAGGTGTAGGCCACGACTGTCAGCAACAGCCCGACAAGGCCCAGCAACAATTGTTGCTCACGGCGTGACACCCTCCCCCAGGCCTGTATCAAGCTATTGAAGGTCATCAACGGTTCTCCAGCGTGAGGGTGGCCTGCACTCGGTTGTTCTGTTTGCTGGCGCTGCCCAGGGTAAGGGGCAATCCGTTTTGCTGCCCGCGTTCGCGCAGTTGTTCAAGCTCGACGAAGCTGTTGGCAGTCAGCTGGATTTTCCAACCTTCGTCTTCACGGAAATCGATGCGCTGCACTTCGACGTTGCTCGCGCCAATGACCCGCTCCGTCAGATGGACCAGGCGCGCGACCTGGGTGTCCTGGCTTTGCCCACGACGACTCTGCAACGCCTGGAACTGCGCCGCCAGGTCGACGATCCGGTTCTGCTCGGGATACAGCGACCTGAATCGCTGCTCGCCCTGGGCGTACAAACGCCGGGTTTCGCTTTCAAGAAACCGAACACGCACTTCGCTGGACGCCCAGATGAGCAATAACACGCCCAGCGCGGAAGCCGCCGCACCGCGCCATGGCAGAGGCTGGCGGCGGCGGCGACGAAACTCACCCTGCAACAGGTCGATGGGATGTCCACCAGCGTTGAGCAGCCATGCATCGATGCCTTCGCGATCGCGGCCTTCGTCCAGCCAGTGAATGTCCTCGGGCAAGTCCGGCTTGAGCGTTGCCAAGACCTGGGCCGACAACGACAGTCGCGCCGACAACGCTCCGCCCAGTAGCCAGCGACCGAACCAGCGCACAGCAAAGATCTTGTCTTCGGGAAGCAGATCGGCATCGACATGCATCGCACGGACATCAATGCCTTGCGCGGCCAGCAGCGCCAGCAGGGCCTGGAAACGGCTTCGCCCGGTCACCATCAGCGGATAACGCTGCTGACGGTCTCGTGCGCCGGCGCTGATGTGCAATGCCTCCAGGTTTTCACTCAGTCGCTCTTCGATGGCGAACGCCAGGGCCTGAGGCCGCGGCTGGCGTCGAGAGGGCCATGGATCGCTGCGCAGCCAGCTGCACATTTCCATCGGCAACAACACGTCGACGACTCGCCCGTGCAACTCGCGGGCGGCCTCATGCAAGGGCAGGTAACGCCGTTCGCCCGTGGGTGACCACACGCAGCACGGCCAGTTGGCGCAAGGCGCATCCAAGCCGTCGGCCGTCAGGTAAAGCCAGGTTTTCATCAAGGGCGCTCGCTGGGGCTGATGGGTAAAAAACGACGCTGAGCAACAGTCCAGCGTCCGCTAACCGGGTCACACTCGACATCCGAGGCCAGGCGCAGACGGCTGCCGGCGCGGCTCACGCTCACAGTGATTCGGAACCAGCGGCTGCTCACGCCCAGACCATGGCTGCCAAGGCCCAACCCGGACAACAGCGGGTCATTGGTAAAGGCCGGCACGCTGGCGTAGGGCGCGTGGCGACGCTGGCTGATCAACGCTTTGGCCGGCCCTTCCTCCATGCCGTCCAGGGTCATCAGCACGAGCCGCGGGGCGGTGTTGATATTCAGCAGAGCCTCCTTGGGCAGCAACGCCACCCAAGGCTCCAGGCGCCGCAGCGTCTGGCCGTCGAAGCCCGGCAACAGGCGCAGCTGACTCAACTCCTGCACCACTCCGACCTGGGGCAATGACAGCGCGGGCAAATCCAGCAACGCCAACAATCGCGTCCAACGGCCGAGCGTGATTTGATCGGTTTGGCCCTGGACCAGTAACGCGTTGAGGTTCAGACGCCCGGACAAATCCTGGATATCGATGTGAATCTCGGCGTCTTCCCTCTCGAATGCAGGTTTGAGCCGGGCCCAATCCTGGCTCAGGTCAACCGGCCCGGATGAGGTTATCGCGCTGCGTTCCAACACCGTCTGCGCCCAGGCTTCAGCGGCCAGCGCCAATTGACGCAGCTGGACGTGCTGCAGCTGCTGCGCGCTGCTCTGCACCAACAAGCGGTGACTGCGCAGCATGCCGCCGGTGAGCAGCAGCGCCAGGCTCAGGACCAACAACACGCTGATCAGCGCCACGCCTTGTTGTCGGTTCATGGCAACGATCCAGGCAACAGCAGCACTCGTCGGATCTGCTGGAAACGCCCCGCAGAAACCACCAATTCCAACGCCAGTGGCGCGTTGCCACGCACGGTTTCGCCGTGCCAGCCCCGTTCCGGGTCGAACACCCGCCAGCTCAGGCTGCGTACCTCCTCGAGCAATTTCTGCTGCTGCACAATGACCGGCCCTTCACCGCGACTATCGCGCCACAACACCGTCCCCTCGAGTCGATAGTTCACCGTTTGCTGCTCGCTGCGTGGCTGGTCCAGTGGATTGGACCAATGGCTACGCTGCAATTGCAGGCGCCCTGGCGCAAGCTCAATGGAACCGGCAACGGCCTGCCACGCATCCCGTTCGATCACTCCCACGGCGCGCTGCAAGGCCCGGATTTCTCGCTCATGTTGACCGGCGCCCTGCTGGGTACGCACGACACTGTCGAACAGGCGCCAACTGGCCAGGCCGAGCAGGGCAAAAATGGCGATGGCGATGACCAGTTCCAACAAGGTAAAGCCCGACTGTCTACTCATGACGGTTGCGGAGCCACCCAGTGGTGCGGTGTACGACAGATGGGCCACCGGCGCGGCTGACCTGGATCTCCACCTGGAGCAGGCGTGGGTCACGGGCCTGGGCGATACGCTGTTGCAAGATCCAATCGCGCTGATCCAGGCGCCGCGTCAGGCGCTGTTGACCAAGCGGCGTAGCGGCTTGCAGACGCAGCTCACTCAGTTGGTTATCCGCCAGCCAGACGCCCAACAGACGGTCCTCGAGCCCGGCGCTTTGTTTGAGTACGAACTGGCTGGCCGACAGCACTGCGGCCGCCAACGTCGCGAAAATCGCCAGGGCGATCATCACCTCCAACAGCGTGAATCCCTGGCAATCGGCGGCCAGCCTGCGAGCGTTACCCATCGATCAGCGGTCCCGCGATGCCATCACTCACGACCTGGGAAATAGTCTGGCCAGCGACTTTGATGAACAGCCTGAACGGACTGATCTCGTCACTGCTGAGCATCAGCAACTGTGGCGGGCCTTGGGTATCATCGAGCGTCAGCACATGACCGTCCTGCTCCAGCCCAAGCGTCAGGTTTTCTGGCAACCGCTGCAACGCCGACACCGCGGTCCAACCCAAGGACTCCAGGCGCAACGCCTGATAACCGCGAGGCTGAACGCGCACACCGTATTCCTGGCCATCCAATACCGCCCGTTCGCGCAACTGCTGGACCACACGGATGAAGTCCTCGGCTTGCTGCCGGGCTTCACGCGCCGGGTTCGGCCCCATGGCGAAGCTGACCATGCCCGCCAATACCCCGATCAACACAATGACGACCATCAGTTCCAGCAAGGTAAAACCCCGGCAATAACGGCCCATGCTCACTCGGCCCAATTGCCGATATCGGCGGCAAACCCATCGCCGCCTGGTACGCCATCGGCGCCCAGCGAGTACAGGTCATAGCTGCCATCGGGGGATTTGAGGCCAGGGTTGATGAACTGGTAGGGCGTGCCCCAAGGATCGATCGGCAGGCTTTTCAGATAACCCTGGGGGTTCCAGCTTTTTGCCACGGGCGTACCGGACGGCCGCTTGCTCAGCGCCTCCAAGCCTTGCTGGGTCGAAGGGTAATGAGCGTTGTCGAGACGGTACATTTCCAGGGCCGTGGCAATCGCCTGGATGTCGGTGCGGGCGGCCGTGACCTTGGCTTGATCGGGCCGGCTCATGAACTGCGGTACGACAATGGCGCCGAGGACGCCGATGATGACCACCACCACCATGATTTCGATCAGGGTGAAGCCGCGCTGAAGGCGTGCAGGTCGGTTGCTTTGAAGTTTCATGGGTCAATTCACCAATTGGTTGAGGCTCAAGATAGGAAGCAGAATGGCCATGACGATCAGCAGCACCACGCCGCCCATCAACACCAACATGGCCGGTTCGAAAAGGCTCACCACCAGCGCGATGCGCGCCGCGAGGCTGGCCTCCTGTTGTTCGGCGGCCCGGGCCAGCATGCGGTCGAGTTCGCCGACACGCTCGCCGCTGGCGATCATGTGCAACATCAGGGGCGGGATATCACCGCCAAGCTCCAGGCCACGGGTCAGGGTCCCGCCCTCGCGGACCGAACGGGCGACGTCGGCCATGCGCGCGCGAATGGTCAGGTTGCCGATCACCTGCGCGGCGATGTGCAGGGCGTCCACCAACGGCACTGCGCTTTTACTCAGGATCGCCAGGGTGCTGGCAAAGCGCGCCGCTTCCATTGCCCGCAGCACCTCGCCCAACAACGGCAGCCTGAGCAACAAGCGATGCCAGCGCAGGCGCCACGCCGATTGGCGCAGGCTCCAGCGCCACAGCCCGAGCAGCCCGGCCAACGCGCCGAGCAGCAGCAGACCGTAGCGGCGCAAGCCGTCGCTCACCGCGATCAGCGCCTGGGTCAGCCAAGGCAAAGGTTGGCCGCTGTCGATGAAAATCTTCACCACGTCCGGCACCACGTAGCCCAACAGAAAAGCGACAATCGTCACGCAGGCCAGCAGCAGAATCAGCGGATACACCAAGGCCAGTTGGATGCGCTGGCGCGACGCCTGGCGCGCCTGGGTGTAGGTCGCCAGTTGCTCCAGCACCTGGCCCAAGTGGCCGGATTGCTCGCCGGCCGCAACGGTGGCGCAGAACAGCTCGGGAAACGCCTGGGGAAATGCCCCCAGGGCGGTCGCCAACGCGTGGCCTTCCATCACACGACCGCGCACCGCCGACAGTAGATGGGCGACACGGCGCTTCTGGCTCTGTTGCGCCACCGCCCCCAGCGCCTCATCGAGGGGCAGGCCGGCCTGGATCAAGGTGGACAGCTGTAACGTCAGCAACGCCAGGTCAGCGGGGCTCAACCGCCCTCCGGCAGGCCGAGCTCCTATGATTCGCTGCTCCCTGGTTTCGTGCAGCTCACTGGGCAGCAAGCCACGCTCGCGCAACAACTGACGGGCATGGCGGGGGCTGTCGCCTTCCACGCGGCCCTTGCAGCGCCGGCCCTGGGCATCTTCGGCCCGGTAGTCGAAGGTCGCCATGGTGCTAATCCTCCTGGGTGATGCGCAGCAGTTCATCGACGCTGGTCAGGCCTTCCAGCACCCGCTGGCGTCCATCCTGAAACAGGCTCCGGGAGGTCTTGCGTGCCTCAAGAGCCAGCGCCTGCTCGGTGGCCCCCTGATGGATCAGCTGCGAGAACGCGGCGCTGACACTCACCAGCTCATAGATGCCGAAGCGCCCGCGATAACCTTTCTGGCATTGATCGCAACCCTGGGCCTTGAACAGCCGTGGCGCAGTGGCGGCGTCGAGTCCCAGGCGTCGGCAGGTGGCGGCGTCGGCCACGTAGGGGGTCTTGCAGGACGGGCACAAGGTCCGCAGCAAACGCTGGGCCACGATGCCGGCCAGGGACGACGCCAGCAGATAGGCGTCCACGCCCATGTCCACCAGCCGCGTGACCGCGCCGACGGCGGTGTTGGTGTGCAAGGTCGAAAGCACCAGATGCCCGGTCAGGGACGCCTGGACCGCGATTTCGGCGGTCTCGCGGTCGCGGATTTCACCGACCATCACCACGTCCGGGTCCTGGCGCAGAATGGCCCGCAAGCCACGGGCAAAAGTCATATCGACTTTCGAGTTGACCGGCATCTGGCCGATGCCCGGCAAGTGATATTCGATCGGGTCTTCGACGGTGAGGATGTTGCGGCTCTGGTCGTTGATGCTGCTCAGCGCCGCGTACAGGCTGGTGGTTTTCCCGGAACCCGTGGGACCGGTCACCAACACGATGCCGTGGGGTTTGCCAAGCAATTGGCGCAGCCCTGCCAGGGTGTCGTCGGGCAAGCCCAGGCGTTGCAGCTCCAGGCGTCCGGCCTGCTTGTCGAGCAGGCGCAACACCACGCGCTCGCCATGGGCCGACGGCAGGGTCGAGACCCGCACATCGACTTCGTGCCCGGCCAATCGCAACGCCATTCGCCCGTCCTGGGGCACGCGCTTTTCGGCGATGTCCAAACGGGCCATGACCTTGATCCGCGACACCAGCAGGCTCGCCAGTTCCCGGCGTGGACGGAGCATTTCCTGCAACTGACCGTCGATGCGCATGCGCACCGACAGGTAGTGCTCGAACGTTTCCAGGTGCACATCCGAAGCGTGTTCACGAACCGCTTCGCTGAGCAAGGCATTGATCAGCCGGATGATCGGCGCATCGCCCTGCTGCTCCAGCAGGTCAGTGGTTTGCGGCACCTGATCGGCCAGGCTGAGCAGGTCCAGTTCCTCGTCCAGCCCTTGGGCAACCTGCTCGGCGGCGCTCTGGCCCTGGCGGTATACGCTGGCCAGACGCGCGGCGAACGGGGCCGGTTCCAAGACCTGGATCGGCAGTTCGCGACCACACAGGCGCCGAACCTCAGCCAGTGCTGTCAGCGGCGCATCACGACGCATCACCAGACTCAAGGCCGCCCCTTCGCCTTCCAGCAGCACGCCAAAGCGTCTGGCGAAACCAAAGGGCAGCGGCGCCTGCGGGTCACTCACAAGTCACCCGAATGCTGTTGGTCCAAATCGGTCATCGGCGCATCCGCAGACGGCTCGAACAACTGGCGCGCCTCCCGAGGCAACAACAGCGAATTGTTCTTTCGCGAGCCCGGCTTGCTCAGCTCCCGTAGTGCGTCGTAGCGCTGGCGACTCACATCGGCCAGGTCTTCCCTGCTGCGTACGATGGTCGGACGCAGGAACACCATCAAATTGCTTTTGGTCTGGGTGTCTCGGTTCCAGCGAAACAGCGCGCCGAGGTACGGAATACTGCGCAGCAGCGGCACGCCGCTTTCCTGGGTCCGGACGCTGTCGCGGATCAGGCCGCCGATCACAATGATTTCGCCATCGTCCGCCAGGATCGTGCTCTTCAAGGCCCGCTTGTTGGTGATCAGGTCCGAGGAGTCCACGCCGGAGACCGACGGCGCGATGTCCGAGACTTCCTGCTGGACTTCAAGGCGCAAGGTGGAGCCCTCGTTGATGTAGGGCTTGATCTTGAGGCTGATGCCGACGTCCTTGCGCTCCACGGTGGTGAATGGATTGTCCGCACCGCTGCTGTTGGTGGCGTAGGAACCGGTCTTGAACGGGACGTTCTGGCCAACGATGATTTCCGCTTCCTGGTTATCCAGGGTCAGCAAGCTGGGCGTGGAAAGCAGGTTGCTGCGGGTATTGCTCGCCAGCGCCGACACCAGCGCACTGAAGCGGTCACCACCCAGGCGCAGGAGCGCGCCTTCCGTCGATTTATCCAGTTTGGCGGCGTCCATCCCGCCGATGATCGGGATGTCGGTTCCCGGGAAATTGATAAAACCTGTCGCGCTGCCACGGTTGAGACCCCACTGCACCCCCAGCGCTTCGGCAGTGTCCCCGGAAATCTCGACGATGGCCGCGTGGATAAGCACTTGGGCGCGGGGCTGGTCCAATTCGCGAACGATGTTTTCGATGGTGCGTACCTGGGCCGGTTCAGCGATCAGCACCAGGGCATTCTGGCTTTCATCGGCCTTGATCATGAACGAACTGGCCGGGGTACTTTCCCGCAGGCCGGTCAGTGCCGGTGTGGTTTTTTTATCCTGGCCGACGGCTTCCAGGACCTCGGCCAGTTGCTTGGCATCGCTGTGGCGCAGGCGGATGACCCGCGCGTTGTCCTGGGAGGCGGTGGCCGGGACGTCGAGGGTCCGGGCCAGGTCGACCAGGCGTTGGCGCACCGTCGGCGCGCCGATGATCACCAGACGATTGCTGCGGGCGTCGGCGATCACCAGGCCCGCGGTGTCACCCTCGCGCTTACCGCCAGAGGCTTCCATGAGCGGCGCGATATCCCCGGCCTGGGCATGGCGCAGGCGCACCACCACATGATTGCGGTTGCGTCCCGAGTCCAACTGCCGCACCACTTTAGTGAGGCGCTGCACATTGGCGGCCGTATCGGTGACCACCACCGCGTTGGATGACACCGAGGGGCCGACGTAACCATGGGTCGACACCAGGGGCCGGACCAGCCCGGCGATATCGGCAGCGATGCTCGATTGCAAGTCGATGACCTGGGTGACGAACTGCGACGGCGTGGCGCTTTTCGCGTCGCTGGTAGCGGCGCGTGTCTTGGCCTCGCTGACCGGGGTGATCAGGATCCGCTCGCCTTCGTCGATCACGGTGAAGTTGTGCGCATCGAGTACCGAATAGAACAACCGACGCACACCTTCGCGGTCCAGCGCCTGGCGGGACATGACGCTAATGCGTCCCGACACTTTGGGATCGAGCACCACGGTCTTGCCCAGAATCCCTGAGATTTCCTCGACCACGTCGCGCAGTTCCGCATTGTTCATCGCCAGTTGCCATTGGGCCTCTTCGGCCCGCAGCGAACCGGGGAGCGTCAGTGGGCCAAGCACGGCAAGACAGAACAGGACACGCGATGCGTGGCCCCGGATGAAACTGTTCATGAATTCGATCACTCTGATTGCCCGGCCACCGGGCGTAGGTATTGCGCGGCCTGAAGCGGTGCAGGCCCCCGGCCTTCGCGGTCCAATCGGCGCAGCAAGGGTTTTGTTTCTTGTTGCAGGGCCAGTCGCTCTTCACGTCCGTTGCGCCACAACATCACATGGCTGGCCTCGACCCGGCGCAACACACTGCCGCCAGGCAAACGCTCCCCCACCTGATAGATGCGCGGGCCTGTGGCGTCGGCCAGCAATGCCCGCGACAAACCCTGGCCAGCGACAAAACTGGCCTGCAACGTCATCGGTTCGGCGCTGGGTGAGTGGGCACCTTCAGGTGTCAGGCCGAGCACCGTCGCCACGGCTTGCACGTTGGGGAGTGCACGAACCGGAACGACCTGTGACTCATCCACCACTGGCACATCACGCGCCAATGCCTGGCGAAAACGCCACTCCTGTCCGGCCAGCAATAAGCCGTACAGCAGCGGCACGAGCACCAGCAACGCCTTCGGCAGACGGCTGCCAATCCAAACGGAAACACTCACCTTTGCGCTCGCTCAAGAGTCGCGCCTGCACGCTTGGCGAACGACATTCGCCGCACCACCCGGCGTCCGGATAACTCATGCCAGAGCACGGCGCACAAATGCAGCGCGATGAGTGTCGAAAGCACCACGCAAGACTGGGTATGGACGGTGTTGGCCAGTTGGATCAGCGATGGATCGTCCAGCGGCCGGGGGATTCGGACGAGCCCGAAAACACTGATGGCGCTTTTCATCATCAGCACGCCCGTCACCAGCACGACGCCGATGCTCAGGTAGATCAGCGTGTGTACCGCCAAGGCCAGCCTTTTGGTCAGTGACAACACCGTTCCACAGGTTTTCGACGCGCAGATAAACAGCCAGGATCGCCACACAAACAGCGGAATGAACACGGTCGTCAGCGACACATTGAGTGACCCGACCCAGTGCTCGGTGGCGGCTGATACCGGGTTGTAAGCGATATAAAACCCGGACACCAACGCCCATAAAATAATGCCGGCCGACAGCCAGTGCAGCAGGACCCGCCGCCGGGAATAATTGGAATGGGAATGCATCAGCGCGTTCTCGTCTGAAGGCTTCAGGCAACCCGTGGGGGCCGCCTGAAGCCATGCCTGTCAGGACTTACAGCTTGTCCCAGGCGCTTTGCCAGGACGCACCGACACCCGGTTCGAAACCGTTCGCCGACTGGCTGTACTGCTTGCAGAAGCCGGACGCAGGGAACGGCTTGCACTCGAAGACTTCGTCAGTCTTGGACTGCAGCACTTTCGTGCCGGCGGTGTAGTCGCCGAGGCCGTCAGGGAACACGAAATCGTATTCGATGCCGGCGCCCTCACCGGTCAGGATGACCGTCTGGGTCTCCTGGCGCGTGGTGCGGCCGTCTTCGGTGGTGCCCACCAGCGTCAGGGTGTGCGTGCCAGGGGCGGCGCCGCGCAAGTCCAGGCTCAGGCCTGTATTGCCTTCACCTACGGTCTGCACGATACCCACCTGCTTGTTCTTCTCATCGAACAACGTGGCTTCAAGGTTCATCCTGCGGTTTGTCTGGGCGGTGAGCGCCATGCTGACCCGACCTTTGTCGAGTACGTACTCTGGCTGCAGGGGGGACAGTTCCATGCTGGCGTTGGCGTCTTCCTGCATATCCAGTTGCACTTGATAGCCGGTCACACCGCTTTCTTTCTGGGCGTACAGCCTGTTGGTACCTTTGACCGGCGCGATATTGCCGTCTTCGTCACGAATACCGGCACGAATCAGGGCATGGGCGTTGTTGATGGCTTCGGCCAGTTTGAACGACCAATTCTCAGGCTTGCCTTCTTCAGCGTTGTCGATACTGATTTCTACGCTGTACTCAGCATTTTCGCCGGTGGCGGAGAAGGCCCGGGCCTTGACCTTGTCACCCGCCAGCAACGGGGTCGATGGCGTAATGCTGCCCACCGGCAACCAACCGCCCGGTAATGCGGCTTCGGCGAGAATGTTCACATCCACCGGGTTGTAGAATGCGTTATCCGTGTCGCCCACTGTCCAGACGGCCAGGATGACGTGATGACCCGATTTACCGTCAGGAATGACGCAGTTGTGCGGGGCACCGCCTACCGGAACTTGATGACCGCCATCCACCGTACAGAACGGCGTGCTGTCGAACGAGGAACGCTTGAGCGCTTGGTTCGGCTTCCAACCGTCGCGGGTAATGAAGTATTCGTGTTTGCTCGTCCGGTGCGGCGCGATATATTGCCATTGAAAGGTAATGTTGCGGTCCCTGATTTCGGTCAGGTGCCAGCGCGAAGCCGATTGCGCATCAAGGGCAGAAAAGTTGGCGTTGCCGCCGCTGGCGATTTTGCCGTCGATAGGGCCTTGCAGCGGCCCGCCACCTGCTCCATTCGGGAAGCCCTTGAAGGTCTCGCCGGTACTATGCGGCTCGTATTGCGCGCCACCGCAGTTCAGGTTGACACCTTTCTGGCACAACAGTGCGCGAGAAGGTGGCACGTCGACGAAACCATGTGCATGCACACCTTGGGACGCCACGATGGCCGACAACAGAACTAACGACGAAGCACACCCCGTTAATACATTGCCCTTATTGAAGTTATTTTTCATATAAGTTCCAGACTACTCATCGAGATTAAAAGACGAATCACCGTCATCTTGAAAGGCCCGCCGGATCGTTCAGCGCCAGACCTCACAAGCGCCGAAACCTTATAGAAAGTTGAACAGTTCCTATGTAGGAAAAATCTCTCAAAATAGAAGGAATGATCTCTGAAGTTATTTCTCTTACATAGCTTGAGAAACTTCTTACGAGCGGAAATAACTATCAAACAAAACCAAACAGACACATCAGACAAAACAACTGACGCTTTACATTTAATAAATAAAAAAACAGGCAAAAAAAAGCCTGTCCGGCACGGGTCCGAACAGGCTGGGTGACGCTGGAAAGCGATTACTGGTGGTATTGCGCCGACAACTCATGCACCGCCCGCAGGAAAGCACCGGCGTGTTCCGGATCGACTTCCGGGGTGATGCCGTGGCCGAGGTTGAACACGTGGCCGCTGCCACTGCCGTAGCTGGCGAGGATACGTCCTACTTCAGCGCGGATGGCTTCAGGCTTGGCGTAAAGCACGGTCGGGTCCATGTTGCCCTGCAAGGCGACTTTATGACCAACGCGCTCGCGGGCGTTGCCGATGTCGCAGGTCCAGTCCAGGCCCAGGGCGTCGGCGCCGGCATCGGCGATACTTTCCAGCCATAGGCCGCCGTTCTTGGTGAACAGGATCACCGGCACTTTACGACCTTCATGCTCGCGGATCAGGCCGCTGACGATCTTGCGCATGTAGGCCAGGGAAAACTCCTGGTACGCCGCCGCCGACAGGTTGCCGCCCCAGGTATCGAAGATCTGCACCGCTTGCGCACCGGCCAGGATCTGGCCGTTGAGGTAAGAGGTGACCGACTGCGCCAACTTGTCCAGCAACAGGTGCATGGCTTGCGGGTTGTCGTAGAGCATCGCCTTGGTCTTGCGAAAATCCTTCGACGAGCCGCCTTCGACCATGTAGGTCGCCAGGGTCCACGGGCTGCCGGAGAACCCAATCAGCGGCACGCGACCGTTGAGCTCGCGGCGGATGGTGCTGACCGCGTCCATGACGTAGCCCAGGTCCTTCTGCGGATCGGGAATCGGCAGGGCTTCGATGTCGGCCAGGGTGCTGACGACTTTCTTGAAGCGCGGGCCTTCGCCGGTCTCGAAGTACAGGCCCTGGCCCATGGCGTCGGGGATGGTGAGGATGTCGGAGAACAGGATCGCCGCATCCAGCTGCGGATAACGATCCAGCGGCTGCATGGTCACTTCGCAAGCGAATTGGGGGTTCATGCACAGGCTCATGAAGTCACCGGCCTTGGCGCGACTGGCGCGGTACTCCGGCAGGTAGCGACCGGCCTGGCGCATCATCCACACCGGGGTGACGTCTACGGGTTGCTTGAGCAGGGCGCGAAGGAAACGGTCGTTCTTCAGGGCAGTCATGTCGGCATCCGGAAAAAAAGTGCGGGCATTTTCTCAGAGCGCGAGGCAAAAGGCACGGCAAGAGCCGTGCCTTTTATCTATCGGGGCAATTTGTCGCGGTAGGTACGCTGGTTTCAACAACACCTTGAAACCAATGTGGGAGCGGGCTTGCTCGCGAATGCGGTGTGTCAGGCAACAAATCCGTCGACTGACACTCCCTCTTCGCGGGCAAGCCCGCTCCCACTATTTGATCGCATTCCAAGGACGGAAAGCGATCAGACCCCCAGATAATCCAGAATCCCTTCCGCCGCATTACGGCCTTCGAAGATCGCTGTCACCACCAGGTCGGAACCGCGGACCATGTCGCCACCGGCGAAGATCTTCGGGTTGCTGGTCTGATGCTTGTACTGGCCTTGCTCCGGGGCCACGACGCGGCCCTGGCTGTCGGTCTGGATGCTGAACTGCTCGAACCACGGCGCCGGGCTTGGGCGGAAGCCGAAAGCGATGACCACGGCATCGGCCGGGATGATCTCTTCGGAACCGGGGATCGGCTCAGGGCTGCGGCGGCCACGGGCGTCCGGCTCGCCGAGACGAGTCTCGACCACCTTCACGCCTTCGACCTTGTCTTCACCGACAATGGCGATCGGCTGGCGGTTGTAGAGGAACTTCACGCCTTCTTCCTTGGCGTTCTTCACCTCTTTGCGCGAGCCAGGCATGTTGGCTTCGTCACGACGGTAGGCGCAGGTCACCGACTTGGCGCCCTGGCGAATCGAGGTGCGGTTGCAGTCCATCGCCGTGTCGCCGCCGCCCAGTACCACGACCTTCTTGCCTTTCATATCGACGAAATCTTCCGGCGACTTTTCAAAGCCCAGGTTGCGGTTGACGTTGGCGATCAGGAAATCCAGTGCGTCGTAGACGCCTGGCAGGTCCTCACCGGCAAAGCCGCCCTTCATGTAGGTGTAGGTGCCCATGCCCATGAATACCGCATCGTACTCTTCGAGCAGTTGCTCCATGGTCACGTCCTTGCCCACTTCAGTGTTCAGGCGGAACTCAATACCCATACCGGAGAAGACTTCGCGGCGATTGCTCAGCACGGTCTTTTCCAGCTTGAACTCGGGGATGCCGAAGGTCAGCAAGCCGCCGATTTCCGGGTTCTTGTCGAACACCACCGGGGTCACGCCGCCACGCACCAACACGTCGGCACAGCCCAGGCCCGCCGGGCCGGCACCGATGATAGCGACACGCTTGCCGGTCGGCTTGACCTTGGACATGTCCGGGCGCCAACCCATGGCGAACGCGGTGTCGGTGATGTACTTCTCCACCGAACCGATGGTCACCGCGCCAAAACCGTCGTTGAGGGTGCACGCACCTTCGCACAGGCGATCCTGCGGGCACACCCGGCCGCAGACTTCCGGCAGGGTGTTGGTCTGGTGGGACAACTCGGCGGCCTGGAGGATGTTGCCCTCGGCCACCAGCTTCAGCCAGTTGGGAATGAAGTTGTGCACCGGGCACTTCCATTCGCAATACGGGTTACCACAACCCAGGCAGCGGTGGGCCTGGTCGGCCGACTGCTGGGGTTTGAAGGGCTCGTAGATTTCCACGAACTCCTTCTTGCGTTGACGCAACAGTTTCTTCTTCGGATCCTTGCGCCCGACATCGATGAACTGGAAGTCGTTATTCAGACGTTCAGCCATTGTTAAAACCTCATCAAACTCTTCAGGCGCATATCACTGCGGGTTGGCACGAGTGCTGGAAAGCAACGACTTCAGGTTGGCAGCCTTGGGCTTGACCAGCCAGAAACGACGCAGATAGTCATCGAGGTTTTCGGCGAGGTTACGCCCCCATTCACTGTTGGTTTCCTCGACGTATTCATCCAGTACGCGTTGCAGGTGGCTGCGGTAGGCTTCCATCGCCTCGCCGCTGATCCGCTGGATTTCCACCAGTTCGTGGTTGACCCGGTCAACGAAGGTGTTGTCCTGGTCGAGCACGTAGGCGAAACCGCCGGTCATGCCAGAGCCGAAGTTGTAACCGGTCTTGCCCAACACGCAGACAAAACCACCGGTCATGTACTCACAGCAGTGATCGCCGGTGCCTTCCACCACAGTGTGGGCCCCGGAGTTACGCACGGCAAAACGCTCGCCTGCGGTGCCGGCGGCGAACAGCTTGCCGCCGGTAGCGCCGTAAAGGCAGGTGTTGCCGATGATGGCACTGTCCTGAGTCTTGTAGACACTGCCCTTGGGCGGAACGATGACCAGCTTGCCGCCGGTCATGCCCTTGCCCACATAGTCGTTCGCGTCGCCTTCGAGGTACATGTTCAGGCCGCCGGCGTTCCAGACACCGAAGCTCTGGCCTGCCGTGCCCTTGAAACGGAAGGTGATCGGCGCCTTGGCCATGCCCTGGTTGCCGTGCTTACGCGCGATTTCGCCGGAGATCCGCGCACCGATGGAGCGGTCGCAGTTGCAGATATCCAGCTCGAACTCGGCACCGCTCAGGTCGTTGATCGCCGAAGCGGCCATGTCGACCATCTTCTCGGCCAGCTCACCCTTGTCGAACGGCGGGTTGCGCTCTACCTGGCAGAACTGTGGTTTGTCTGCCGGAATGTGATCGCTGCCCAGCAACGGGGTCAGGTCCAGGTGATGCTGCTTGGCGGTCTGGCCCTCGAGCACTTCCAGCAGATCGGTACGACCGATCAGCTCTTCGAGCGAGCGCACACCCAACTTCGCCAGCCACTCACGGGTTTCTTCAGCCACGTAGGTGAAGAAATTCACCACCATGTCGACGGTGCCGATGTAGTGGTCCTTGCGCAGCTTGTCGTTCTGGGTCGCCACGCCGGTGGCGCAGTTGTTCAGGTGACAGATGCGCAGGTATTTGCAGCCCAGGGCGATCATCGGCGCGGTGCCGAAGCCGAAGCTCTCGGCGCCGAGAATGGCCGCCTTGATCACGTCCAGGCCGGTTTTCAGGCCGCCGTCGGTCTGCACCCGGACCTTGCCGCGCAAATCGTTGCCACGCAGGGTCTGGTGGGTTTCAGCCAGGCCCAGTTCCCACGGCGCACCAGCGTACTTGATCGAGGTCAGTGGCGATGCACCAGTGCCGCCGTCGTAACCGGAGATGGTGATCAGGTCGGCATAGGCCTTGGCCACACCGGCGGCGATGGTGCCGACGCCCGCTTCCGCCACCAGTTTCACCGAGACCAGCGCCTTCGGGTTCACCTGCTTGAGGTCGAAGATCAGTTGCGACAAATCTTCGATCGAATAGATGTCGTGATGCGGCGGCGGCGAGATCAAGGTCACGCCAGGCACGGCATAACGCAGCTTGGCGATCAGACCGTTGACCTTGCCACCGGGCAGTTGGCCGCCTTCGCCGGGCTTGGCGCCTTGGGCCACCTTGATTTGCAGCACTTCAGCGTTGACCAGGTATTCCGGCGTCACACCGAAGCGGCCGGTCGCCACCTGCTTGATTTTCGAACTCTTGATGGTGCCGTAGCGCGCCGGGTCTTCGCCGCCTTCACCGGAGTTGGAACGCGCACCAAGGCGGTTCATGGCTTCGGCCAGGGCTTCGTGGGCTTCCGGGGACAGGGCACCCAGGGAGATACCGGCGGAATCGAAGCGCTTGAGCACCGACTCCAGCGGCTCCACTTCGCTGATGTCCAGAGGCGTCTCCAGGGTCTTGACCTTGAGCAGGTCACGGATCATCGACACCGGACGGTTGTCCACCAGCGAGGTGTATTCCTTGAACTTGCTGTAGTCGCCTTGTTGCACGGCCGCTTGCAAAGTGTTGACCACGTCCGGGTTGTAGGCGTGGTATTCGCCACCGTGGACGAACTTCAGCAGGCCGCCTTGCTGGATCGGCTTGCGCGGGCTCCAGGCTTCGGCCGCCAGGGCTTTCTGTTCGGCTTCGATGTCGACGAAACGCGCACCCTTGATACGGCTCGGCACGCCACGGAAACTCAGCTCGCAGACTTCTTCGGACAGGCCGATGGCCTCGAACAATTGCGCGCCGCGGTACGAGGCGATGGTCGAGATACCCATCTTCGAGAGGATCTTGAGCAGGCCCTTGGTGATGCCCTTGCGGTAGTTCTTGAACACCTCATAGAGGTCGCCCAGCACTTCACCGGTGCGGATCAGGTCGCCCAGCACTTCGTAGGCCAGGAACGGATACACCGCCGAGGCGCCGAAACCGATCAGCACCGCAAAGTGATGCGGGTCGCGGGCGGTGGCGGTTTCCACCAGGATGTTGGAGTCGCAGCGCAGGCCCTTTTCGGTCAGGCGATGGTGCACCGCACCGGTGGCCAGCGAGGCGTGGATCGGCAACTTGCCCGGCGCGATATGCCGGTCAGTCAGCACGATCTGGGTACGCCCGGCGCGCGCGGCTTCTTCAGCCTGATCGGCGACGTTGCGGATCGCCGCTTCCAGGCCGACGCTTTCGTCGTAGTTCAGGTCGATGACCTGGCGGGCGAAGCCCGGACGGTCGAGGTTGGTCAGCGAGCGCCACTTGGCCGGGGAAATGACCGGCGAGCTGAGGATCACGCGCGAGGCGTGCTCCGGCGACTCCTGGAAAATGTTGCGCTCGGCACCGAGGCAGATTTCCAGGGACATGACGATCGCTTCGCGCAGCGGGTCGATCGGCGGGTTGGTCACCTGGGCGAACTGCTGGCGGAAATAGTCGTACGGCGTGCGCACGCGCTGGGACAGCACGGCCATTGGCGTGTCATCGCCCATGGAACCGACCGCTTCGTAGCCCTGTTCGCCGAGCGGACGCAGCACCTGATCACGCTCTTCGAACGTCACCTGGTACATCTTCATGTACTGCTTGAGCTGATCGACGTCGTAGAAAGCCGAACCGTGGTCGTTGTCTTCCATGGTCGCCTGGATGCGCAGGGCATTCTTGCGCAGCCATTGCTTGTACGGATGACGGGACTTGAGGCGGTTGTCGATCGCATCGGTGTCGAGGATCTGGCCGGTTTCGGTGTCCACGGCAAAAATCTGACCCGGACCTACGCGGCCCTTGGCGATGACGTCTTCGGGCTGGTAGTTCCAGACACCGATCTCCGACGCCAGGGTGATGAAACCGTTGGTCGTGGTGACCCAGCGCGCCGGACGCAGACCATTACGGTCGAGCAGGCACACAGCGTAGCGACCGTCGGTCATGACGATACCGGCCGGGCCGTCCCACGGCTCCATGTGCATGGAGTTGTATTCGTAGAAGGCCCGCAGGTCCGGGTCCATGGTCTCGACGTTCTGCCACGCTGGCGGCACCAGCATGCGCACGCCACGGAACAGGTCGATGCCACCGGTCACCATCAGCTCCAGCATGTTGTCCATGCTCGAGGAGTCCGAGCCCACGCGGTTGACCAGCGGGCCGAGCTCTTCGAGGTCCGGCATCAGGTCGTTGGCGAACTTGGTGCGACGGGCCACGGCCCAGTTGCGGTTGCCGGTGATGGTGTTGATCTCGCCGTTGTGGGCGAGGAAGCGGAATGGCTGGGCCAGCGGCCATTTCGGCAGGGTATTGGTGGAGAAGCGCTGGTGGAACACGCAGATCGCGGTTTTCAGGCGCTCGTCGCTCAGGTCCGGATAGAAGGCGGTGAGGTCCGCCGGCATCATCAGGCCTTTGTAGATGATGGTCTTGTGGGAAAAGCTGCAGATGTAGTGGTCGGTGTCGGCGGCGTTGGCCACGGACGAGCGACGACGGGAGCTGAACAGCTTGATCGACATCTCCTGGTCGCTCAGGCCATCGCCAGCAATGAACACCTGCTCGATCTGCGGCAGGCGCTCGAGGGCCAGGCGGCCGAGGACGCTGGTGTCGATCGGCACTTTGCGCCAGCCCACCAGTTGCAGGCCGGCGGCCAGGATCTCGCGGTTCATGTTCTCGCGAGCCGCCTCAGCCTTCACCGGGTCCTGGTTGAAGAACACCATGCCCACGGCGTACTGCTTGGGCAGGGTCACGCCGAACGTTTCCTGGGCAACGGCACGCAGGAACTCGTCAGGCTTTTGAATCAGCAAGCCACAACCGTCACCGGTCTTGCCGTCGGCGTTGATCCCACCGCGGTGGGTCATGCAGGTCAGGGCCTCAATGGCCGTTTGCAAAAGGGTGTGGCTGGGCTCGCCCTGCATATGGGCTATCAGGCCGAAACCACAGTTATCCTTGAATTCATCTGGTTGGTACAGACCTGCTTTCATAGACACTTTCTCACCAGGCTGCCCCTTATCGAGGCAAATTTCTTTTCAATTCAACCAGTTGCATGCCGCGCCGAACGTACGCCAGCTTTGCGGGGGCAAAAGGGAGGTCATTGTACACACCGACACAGAGGCTCACAAATTTGACGACGAACTGTCGCAAATCCATGTCGCATTTGTGAAAGGTTTAAAGCTATATGCTGTGCTAGTCAAAACTTTTTTGGGTTCGACCGCTACGACTCAAACACTACTGTGACGCAGACACCACAAGGCGCGCGGCCTGAAAGGTCGCTCGCCCCTGCGGAAATTTTGAGGTTGCCGGGAGAGGCGGCCTGGGTAAGGCCGCCGAATCTTCAGCGAGTTGCAGCCAGTTCCTGTTGGACGCTGGCGACAGTGCGAGGCCAAGGTTTACCAGCCTGAACCTTCGCTGGCAAGGCCTTGATGGCGGAAACGGCTGCATCACGGTTGGCAAAGCTGCCGTAGGTGATGACATACAGCGGCTTGCCGTTGAGCACTTTCTTGAAATAACGGTACTCGCCGCCCTGCTCCTTGACGAAGTTCTGTGCCGAGGCTTCGGAGCTGGTGCCAAGGATCTGCACCACGTAGTTGCCCGGCGCCTGGCCGGCGTACCAGCTACCGCCCGTGGCCTTGGCCGGGGCCGCAGGCTTGGCCGCTGGTGCGGGGGTCGGGGCAGGCTTGGCGGTAGCCACTTGCGTAGGGGCCGGAGTCGGCTTGGCCGCAGGAGCAGGCGCAGGCGAAGGTGTCGGCGCCGGACCGGCCGGCACGCCCGCAGGCGGTGCAGTGGTGGTCACGGTCGGTGGCACATCGCTGCTGTCGTCGATCGGCGGCGCTGCGCCGTCGTCGCCTTCAGTGATTCCGCCCGCGGCTTCAGCCAGGGGACCGCGCATGACCGGTTGCGACTGGCCGACCAGCGGCAATGGCATCGGCTGGGTGTTCCCGGCGAATTCAACGGCCGGCGCACCAGCGTTGGGTTGCGGCGTGCCCTGACCGAGGGGCAGTTGTGCCTGTTCGTTGGCAGGTGC
Organism: Pseudomonas sp. CFBP 5748; assembly: GCF_053850495.1. Lineage (NCBI taxonomy): Bacteria > Pseudomonadati > Pseudomonadota > Gammaproteobacteria > Pseudomonadales > Pseudomonadaceae > Pseudomonas > Pseudomonas sp. CFBP 5748. The sequence goes on along the minus strand of NZ_JBSPTN010000007.1, from coordinate 267,625 downwards.
GCCGGTGGTCGGCGCTTTGTTGCGACCCGGCATCAGCCAGGCGGCGGCGACCGCGACCACGACCACGGCGGAAATCGCCAATACGTGTTTCTTCGGCATGTTGAACCCCATACTTGGACGCTTCACCGCAGAGCGGCTGGCAATCATGACTTCGATCAGAGCATCGCGGGCAACCTGGTTGATGGTGCCAGGCCAGCCGTCGGAGCTCTCGTGAATCTCAGAGATCTGATCGGCGGAGAAAAGTTCGATACCCCGGCCTGCACCCTCAAGACGCTGGGCCAGGTATTCACGGGTTTCCTCTTCGGTGTAGGGCGCCAGTTCGATGACGTGGAAACGCTCTTCCTCAAGGCTCAGCTGATCCAGATCAGCGATCAGCGAAGACTCGCCAAACAGGAACACATGGGGGCGACCTTCCGGTGCACCGGCAGCCAGGGCCAGCAGGGCTTCCAGGGCCGATTCGTCGAGCTGCTCGGCATCGTCCACCAGCAGATAGACTTCCTGCCCGGTCAGTGCCAACTGCACGATCTGATCGAGAATCGCGCCGATCTCGGCCTGGGCGACGTTCAGCGCCTGGGCCACCTGGCGCAATATACCGGCGGCGTCACCGGCACCACGGGCCGAGACCACCACGCTTTGCACCGACTGCTTGTTGGTGCTGGCCACCAGGGCCTGGCGCAGCAAGGTCTTGCCGCTGCCCTGGGGGCCGGTAACCACCAGGAGCAGTTGGCTGTAGCGCGCCAGATGATGCAACTGGCCCAGGACCGGCTTGCGCTGGGCAGGGAAGAATTTGAAGCCCGGGACCCGTGGAGCAAAAGGGTCATGACTTAACTGGAAATGGCCGAGGAAAGCCTCGTCGGCATGCAAACTAGTCATCGGAATCTTATTAACCTTTAAGCTGAGCCAAGGCGCGGTAGTCCGCTCCCAGCGTGGCCTGTAGAACCTCTTTCGGATAATCGTCGGTCACCACCGCTTCGCCCATGTGGCGCAGCAGCACCAGACGCAGACGACCGTCGATCACTTTTTTGTCGATTGCCATGTGTTCAAGAAAATCCGCCTCGCTCATTTCCTCGGGCGGAATCACCGGCAGCCCGGCGCGCTGGAACAGGCGAATACCGCGATCGCGTTCCTGTTCGCTGATCCAGCCCAGGCGCGCAGACATCTCCAGGGCCATGACCGTACCGGCGGCAACCGCCTCGCCATGCAGCCAGACACCATAGCCCATGTGGGTTTCGATGGCATGGCCAAAGGTGTGGCCCAGGTTGAGCGTGGCACGCACCCCCGACTCACGCTCATCGGCACCCACCACGGCGGCCTTGGCGGCGCAGGAGCGCTCGATGGCGTAGGTCAGGGCCGTTTGATCCAGCGCACGCAGGCGGTCGATATTTTCTTCGAGCCAGCCCAGGAACGGCTCGTCGCAGATCAACCCATACTTGATGACTTCCGCCAGCCCCGCAGACAGTTCGCGAGCCGGCAGGGTGTTGAGGGTGGCGGTGTCGATCAGCACCACGTTGGGCTGGTAGAAAGCGCCTACCATGTTCTTGCCCAGCGGATGGTTGATCCCGGTCTTGCCGCCCACCGACGAATCGACCTGGGACAGCAGCGTGGTGGGGATCTGGATGAAATCGACGCCGCGCTGATAGCAGGCCGCGGCAAAACCGGCCATGTCGCCGATCACTCCGCCACCCAGGGCGACCACCGTGGTGCGGCGATCATGCCGTGCGGTCAGCAGGCCGTCGAAAATCAACTGCAGGGTTTCCCAGGTCTTGAACGCTTCTCCATCGGGCAACACCACGGAAATGACCGAGAAAGCCGACAGGCTACGGGTCAGACGTTCCAGATACAAAGGTGCGACGGTTTCGTTGGAGATGATCGCCACTTGCCGCCCGGCAATATGCGGTGCCAGCAGTTCAGGCTGGTCCAGCAAACCTTCGCCAATGTGAATCGGGTAGCTGCGCTCGCCCAGGTCGACCTTAAGTGTCTGCATGTGTCCCCACAGTGAAGATGGAATCAGGCGTCCTGCCTGCAATTAACGAAAGTCCCGGGTGCTTGCCCTGGCGCCATATATGGCTATCCGCCACGCTCCGAGCGGGCTCCGACGGGACGTCGAGGATAGCGCATTTCGCGAGGCGCATTAACGGGGAGGCAGTTGCTGCAGACGTTCGAGAATGTCCAGCACCACCATCCGCGGCGGCCGTTCGTCGGTCTCCACCACCAGATCGGCGATTTCCCGGTACAGCGGATCACGCAGCGCGAGCAGGTCCCGCAGGGTCTTGGCCGGGTCGGCGGTGCGCAACAGCGGCCGGTTGCGATCCCGGGCGGTGCGACCGACCTGCTGTTCGACGGAGGCGTGCAGATAGACCACTCGTCCGCCGGCATGCAATGCCCGACGATTGGCTTCGCGCATGACCGCGCCGCCACCAGTGGCAAGCACCACGCCATCGAACGCGCACAGCTCGGCGATCATCGCCTGCTCACGATCACGAAAGCCCGGCTCGCCTTCCTTGTCGAAAATCCATGGGATATTGGCGCCCGTGCGCAATTCAATTTCCTTGTCGGAATCTTTGAATGGCAGGCGCAGCTCTTTGGCCAGCAAACGGCCGATGGTGCTTTTTCCAGCGCCCATCGGCCCAACAAGAATCAAATTTCGCACAGAATCAACGACTCACAGCAATCGCCTGGTTATTCATGATACGCGGAGTGAGGAACACCAGCAGCTCGGATTTTGTCTCCGAAACCACATCACGCCGGAAAAGGCGGCCAAGATACGGCACATCGCCAAGAAATGGCACCTTATCTACAACCTTGCTCTGAGTATTTGAGAAAACCCCGCCAATCACAATGGTCTCGCCATCATTGACCAGGACCTTGGCGTTGACCTCGTTTTTCTTGATCGGCGGCACATCCTGCACTTTGTTCAGGTAGTCCGGCTCATCCTTGGTGACCTTGACCTCCATGATGATGCGGTTGTCCGGGGTGATCTGCGGCGTCACTTCCAGCGACAGCGAGGCCTCCTTGAACGACACCGAGGTGGCACCGCTGGAGCTGGCTTCCTGATAGGGGATTTCCGTGCCCTTGAGGATTTTGGCCGTCTCCTTGTCGGACGTCACCACCTTGGGCTGGGAGACGATTTCGCCGTTGCCGGTTTTCTCCATGGCCGTCAGTTCCAGATCCAGCAACACGTTGTCGGTGATGAACGCAATGCCGATTCCGGAGGTGTTGCCCGACGCGCCCAGATCGACAAACGGCTGGTTGGTGCTGGTGCTGCCCGGCGTGCCAATGGTGGTGGAGTCGCCGGTGGTGACCCCGGAGGAGCTCCAGTTGCCCTTGTTCTGGATCGAGCCGCCCCAACGCACACCCAGGCTTTTGTCGTAATCGACATTGGCCTCGACGATCCGCGCCTCGATCATCACTTGACGCACCGGAATATCCAGCTGCGCCACGATCCGGCGTAGCTCGTCGAGTCGGTCCTGGGTCTGGTAGGCAATGATGTTGTTGGTGCGCTCATCGACCGTGATCGTGCCGCGCTCATCGGCTTTCGCCTCGGCACTGGTCACCGACTGGAACAGCTTGGCGATGTCCGCCGCCTTCGCATAGTTGACCTGCAACAGCTCACGCCGCAGCGGCGCCAGGTCGGCGATCTGCTTCTGGGACTCCAGCTCCTGGCGTTCGCGGGCCGCAATTTCATCGGCCGGCGCCACCAGCAACACGTTACCGACCTTGCGCTTGTCCAGCCCTTTGGTCTTGAGCACCAGATCCAGCGCCTGGTCCCAAGGCACATTCTGCAAGCGCAGGGTGATACCGCCCTGCACCGTATCGCTGGCCACCAGGTTCAGGTTGGTGAAATCGGCGATCAGTTGCAGGACCGAACGCACTTCGATGTCCTGAAAGTTGAGGGAGAGTTTCTCACCGCTGTAGGCGGCGCGATCGGAATTGCGTTTTTGCAGGTCCTCGACCGTCATCGGCCGGACGCTGACGGTCAGCTTGTTGTCGGTCTGGTAGGTGGAATAATCGAAGGTGCCGCTGGGTTCGATGCTGATGGTCGCCCGGTCGCCGCCGGCAATGGCATTGACGAACTGCACCGGGGTGGCGAAGTCCTTGACGTCCAGGCGCACCCGCAGCGGCTCGGGCAACTGGGTCCTGGCGAAATTGAGGATGATCTTGCCTTCACGCTCCTGGATGTCCGGAGCGATGGAAGGGTCCGACAGATCGATCACCACATTGCCTTCACCCTGGGTTCCGCGCTGGAAATCCACGCCACGGATAGCCTTGCCCACCGGCGCACTGGCCCTGGCAGGTGCGGCACTGGCGACCGCCGGACGCGCAGCCTGGGTCTTGGGCGCGACGCCTTTGCCAACCACCACGAACAGGTTGTTGCCTTCGATCCGGGTGTCATATGGCGCCAGTTGGGTAAGGCCGATGATCAGCCGCGTCCGGTCGCCCGCCTCGACCACGGTGGCGCTACGCGCATTGCCACCGCCCAGATCACGGCGCTTGCTGGCCAGTTGATTGGTCACGCCAGGCAGGTCCAGCGCGATCCGGGCCGGTTGATCGGTGGTGTAGCCCCGGGGCGTCGGCGGTGGCCCGTCGAAGGTGAGTTTCAACTCGACGCGATCACCCGGCAACGCCGCGACATCCAGCGTCTTCAGGCTGGCCGCATGAACCATCGGCGACAACAGCGCTATCCATAGCGAAATACCGAGGACTGAAAAAATCCTGTTCATTGTTCGACTTCCACTATGAGTGCTCTTTCAAAGGAATGGTCCGTGGTCGTTCCAGCCAGGCACCCTCGCCATCGGGAACGATTTCGACCACATCGACCTGAGTGGCGCTGATCGCGACAATTCGCCCATCGTTGCGCCCCAGATAGTCACCGACCTTGAGCCGATGCACCCCGCCCGCGCCGCGTAACAGCGCGAAGGAGCCGCTGGCATTGGAGATCGTACCGACCATTTCAAATTGCTCGATGTTGAAGCCTTCCAGGTATTGCTTGACACGGCTGGGGTCGGGCCGCACGTTGCGCGAACCCTGTTGCCGACTGGCCTGGTCCACCCGGACCTGCCTGGTAAAAGGGCTGCGCAGGTTGGCGGCGCTGTAGGTAAAGGTTTCGTAGGGCCTGAACGTCGGCGTCGGCTCGATCTTGCCGGGCGGACGCAGGCGCACTTCGTTCATGTAGGCGTCCAGGTCGCCAAAACCGCTGTTGTTGTCACAGCCCGCCAGCGCGACCAGCGCTGCCAGCAGGCAAATGCGGCAGACCGGCCTCATGGCTGAGCCTCCTGCTCGTTGTACCGGTAGGTCTTGGCCTGGATACTCATGTGCAGCTTCGCGCCCGCCTCGGGCTCCATTGGCGCGATCTCGAAATCGTGCAACGTGACGATCCGGGGCAACCCGGCCACACCACTGACGAACGTCGCCAGATCATGGTAGCCGCCGGTCACAGTGATCTGGATCGGCAGCTCGATGTAGAACGGCTGGGTGACCTCCGGCAGCAGTTTGATTTCTTCAAACTCCAGGCCGCTACCCAGGCCGGTGCGGGTAATGTCTTCCAGCAGGCCCGGAACCTCGGTGTCACTGGGCAATTGGCGCAACAGCACACCGAAAGACGTTTCCATCTGCTTCATCTGCTCGGTGTAGCGCTCCAGGTTTGCCGCCATGTGGGCCTTGCCCGCAAATTGCGCCTTGAGCGTGCTCTCTTGCTCGCGCACTTGCTGTAACTGGCTCTCCAGGTCACTCAAGGCAAAGTTATAGCCCAGCCCAAGCACCAGGAGCACCAGCAGGACGCCGGCCAGCCACTTGACCGGGCTCGGCCAGGCACCGATGTTGTTGGTGTCCAGGTCACTGATGTCGATCTTGCGCAGCGCGTCGAACCACTCCCCCGGCTTCATTGGGCGTCCTCCTCATCGGCCGGGCGGGTCTGGCGAACCGTCAGTTGGAAAACATTGGCCTGGTCGAGCTGACCAGCCGTGGTGGCCTTGACCTCCGTCAAGCTGGGCGCATCGAACAGGTCCGATGCGTCCAGATTGCGCATGAGGTCCGAGACCCGGTTGTTCGATTCCGCAGCACCTTTGATAGAGAGTGTCTTGTCTTCCATTTTCACTTCGGTGAAATACACCCCGTCCGGTAGAGTCCGCGCCAGTTGGTCGAAGATGCGCCCGCTGACCGGCCGGTTCCCCTGCAGGTCCTGGATGATGCGCATGCGCTCCAACAGTTGCTGGCGACGGGCTTTCAGTTCGCTGATCTGCTTGATGCGCTCGTCGAGCACGGCGATCTGCTCGGAGAGATGACTGTTACGCGCCACTTGATGGCCAATGGCACTATTGAGGTACTGGACCGCGATCAGCATCAAGCCCACCGCCCCCACCAGCGCGCCCACCAATGCCAGCAAAAAGCGTTTGCGACGCTCTTCGCGCAACTCTTCGCGCCAGGGGAGAAGGTTGATCCGCGCCATCAGTCGAAACTCCTGAGGGCCAGCCCGCAGGCAATCATCAGCGCCGGAGCATCACTGGCCAGGGCACCGGCATTGACCTTGCTGCTCAGGGCCATATTGGTAAACGGGTTGGCCACCTGGGTCGGTGTGCCCAGGCGCTGTTCGATCAGCCGATCAAGGCCGGCCACCGACGCTGAGCCGCCGGCCAATAAAATGTGGTCCACCGTGCTGTACTGGCCCGAAGCGAAGAAAAACTGCAAGGACCGCGAGACCTGCTGCACCAGGGCCTCGCGAAAGGGCTGCAGCACCTCGCTGAGGTAATCGTCCGGCAGTCCACCCTGCTTCTTTGCCTGACCAGCCTGCTCAGCCGTCAGGCCATAGCGGCGCTGGATTTCCTCGGTAAGTTGGCGGCCGCCGAACAATTGCTCGCGGGTATAGATGATCCGCCCGTTGTGCAGCACGCTGAGGGTGGTCATGGTGGCACCGATGTCGATGACCGCCACGGTCAGCCGCTCCTGGGACGCGGCCAGTTGCGTGGCGAGCAGGCCAAAGGCGCGCTCCAGCGCGTAGGCTTCAACATCGACCACCCGGGCCGTCAGCCCGGCCAGCGCCAGCGCAGCCTCGCGAACCTCGACGTTTTCCTTGCGGCAGGCCGCCAGCAGCACCTCGACCCGCTCGGCGCTGCGCGGTGACGGGCCGAGGACCTCGAAATCGATGGCCACCTCATCCAATGGATAGGGAATGTATTGGTCGGCCTCGATCTTGAGCTGGTTTTCCATGTCGTCGTCGGAGAGGCCGGCGTCCATCTCGATGGTCTTGGTGATCACCGCCGAACCCGCCACGGCCACCGCCACGCTGCGCGAGGTCGTTTTGGCCTTGGCCAGCACACGCGACAATGCCTGGCCCACCCCTTCGAGCTCGGCGATGTTCTTTTCGACCACGGCGTTGGCCGGCAACGGTTCGACCGCGTAAGACTCGACGCGGTATCGGTCACCCTGGCGGCTCAACTCAAGCAGCTTCACCGACGTGGAGCTGATGTCTATCCCCAGAAGCGTATGGGCTTTTTTATTGAAGAGTCGTAGCACTACCAATTCCCTATGACTATCCGTGAGTTACGGACTCTCTAATATGCATTGCGTTCAATCACCCCAGCCCGACGGACGTCCGGATGGCGTTTTCGACGAAAAAAAATGCTTATAATGCCCAGCGTTTTTTTTCGCTTTGTTGCTCGCACGGGTCCTTCCCTGCACCTGGCGCCTTTTTCATTCTTTGCCTGGATATCCAAAAGCCTTGATTCGTCTGCTGAAATTTTTCGGATGGTCCATCGTCGCCGTTTTCTGCGGACTGCTCTTGGGTCTGAGCGGTGCGTTTCTTTACCTTAGTCCGGGTTTACCGTCCGTGGAGGCGCTGAGAAGTATTCAGTTGCAGATTCCCCTGCGGGTGTACAGCAGCGACAACAAGTTGATCGCCGAATTTGGCGAAATGCGCCGCACGCCGATCCGTTTCGCCGACATTCCCCCCAATTTCATCAATGCGTTACTAAGTGCTGAAGACGACAATTTCGCCAATCACTACGGCGTCGACCCGGGCAGCCTCATGCGAGCCGCCAGCCAGTTGATCAAGAGCGGTCACATCCAGTCCGGCGGCAGCACCATCACCATGCAGGTCGCCAAGAACTTCTTCCTGACCAGTGAGCGCAGCTTCTCGCGCAAGACCACCGAAATCCTCCTGGCCCTGCAAATCGAGCGGCAGCTGACCAAGGATGAAATCCTCGAGCTGTACGTAAACAAGATTTACCTGGGTAACCGCGCCTACGGCATCGAGGCGGCGGCGCAGGTGTATTACGGCAAGTCGATCCGTGATGTGAGCCTGGCGCAGATGGCGATGATCGCCGGCCTGCCCAAGGCACCGTCGCGCTTCAACCCACTGGCCAACCCGACACGCAGCAAGGAACGTCGCGACTGGATCCTGGGGCGCATGTACAAGCTCGGCAAGATCAGCGAAGCCGACTACACCATGGCGATCAACGAGCCATTGAACGCCAGCTATCACGTACCGACCCCGGAAGTGAACGCGCCGTACATCGCCGAGATGGCCCGTGCCGAGATGGTCGGCCGCTATGGCAGCGACGCCTACACCGAAGGTTTTCGCGTAACCACCACAGTACCGAGCAATTTGCAGGAAATGGCCAACACCGCCCTGCACGAGGGCCTGATGAGCTACGACCAGCGCCATGGCTATCGTGGACCTGAGTCGCGCCTGCCGGGCAAGACCAAGGAAGCCTGGGCCCTGGAGCTGACCAAGCAGCGCGCCATCAGCGGCCTGGAACCTGCCATTGTCACTTCGGTGGACAAGGACGGCCTCAAGGTCCTGACCCGCAACGGCGAGCTGGAAGAACACGTGGCCTGGGACACCATGAAATGGGCGCGCCCGTTCCTCAATACCAACAGCATGGGGCCCAACCCCCGGCAGCCGTCTGACGTTGCCCAGGTTGGCGATCTGATCCGGGTGCAACGCCAGGCGGACAATACCCTCAAGTTCAATCAGATTCCCGCCGCCCAAGGTGCACTGGTGTCCCTTGACCCGCAGAACGGCGCCATCCGCTCGTTGGTGGGTGGCTTCGCCTTCGAGCAGAGCAACTACAACCGCGCACTGCAGGCTAAGCGCCAGCCAGGTTCGAGCTTCAAGCCATTCGTCTACAGCGCCGCCCTGGACAATGGTTACACCGCCGCCAGCCTGGTGAACGATGCGCCGATCGTGTTTGTCGATGAATACCTGGACAAGGTCTGGCGACCGAAGAACGACACCAACACGTTCCTGGGCCCGATCCGCCTGCGCGAAGCGTTGTACAAATCCCGCAACCTGGTATCGATCCGCCTGTTGCAGGCGCTGGGCGTGGATCGCACCATCGACTACATCAGCAAGTTCGGCTTCAACAAGCAGGACCTGCCGCGCAACCTGTCCCTGGCCCTGGGCACCGCGACCCTGACACCGATGGAAATCGCCACGGGCTGGAGCAGCTTCGCCAACGGCGGATACAAAATCACCCCGTACATCATCGACAAGATCGAAAGTCGTAACGGTGAGACGCTGTTCGTCGCCAACCCGCCTCGCGTGCCTACCGGCGAGCAGGCCAGCGATGGTGTTGCCGCGCCGGCCGCCGAGACGTTCACGGTCAATGCGACCCCGGGCGAAGCCACGACGGCCCCGGCGCTACCGCAAGCGCCGGCCATCGCCGAGCGCATTGTCGATGGCCGTACCACCTACATCCTCAACAGCATGCTGCAGGACGTGATCAAGCTCGGCACCGGTCGCCGCGCTCTGGCCCTGGGCCGCACCGACCTGGCGGGCAAGACCGGCACCACCAACGAATCCAAGGACGCCTGGTTCTCGGGCTATAACGCTGATTACGTGACCACCGTCTGGACCGGTTTCGACCAGCCCGAAAGCCTGGGTCGTCGCGAGTTCGGTGGCACGGTCGCACTGCCGATCTGGATGAGCTACATGGGCGCTGCCCTCAAGGACAAGCCGCCTCACACCCAGCCGGAGCCGGAAGGCATCCTCAGCCTGCGGGTCGACCCGGTCAGCGGCCGTGCGGCCACGCCAGGCACCCCAGGGGCGTACTTCGAACTGTTCAAGAGCGAAGACACCCCGCCATCGGTCAACGAGCTGGGCAACGGCGTTGCGCCAGGCAGCCCGCTGCCGGCGGACGAAGCGGCGCCGATTGATTTGTTCTGATCAGCGACAATCTTGAAAGCCCCGCCTTCGCAAGAAGTGCGGGGCTTTTTTGAGCCGCACTACCCCTGTGGGAGCCGAGCTTGCTCGCTCCCACAGGGGTTTGTGGTGGTCATACACAACCGGTGGCCAATAAAAAACCCCGACTCACACGAGCCGGGGTTTTTCGTTGAAGCGCTACAACGGTTTAGCCGTTGAACACGTCATCCACGCTCTTGAGCGGGTAGTTCTTCGGATACGGCAGGGTGGCCACGCCAGTCTCGATCGCGGCCTTGGCCACGGCGTCGGAGATCAGGGTGATCAGGCGGGCGTCCATTGGTTTCGGAATGATGTACTCACGACCGAATTCCAACTTGATGCCGCCGTAGGCGTCGCACACTTCCTGAGGCACCGGCAGCTTGGCCAGTTCGCGCAGGGCGTTGGCTGCCGCGACTTTCATTTCTTCGTTGATGCGCTTGGCGCGAACGTCCAGGGCACCGCGGAAGATGAACGGGAAGCCCAGTACGTTGTTGACCTGGTTCGGGTAGTCCGAACGACCGGTGGCCATGATCACGTCGTTGCGGGTAGCGTGAGCCAGTTCCGGAGAGATCTCCGGGTCCGGGTTCGAGCATGCGAACACGATTGGGTTCGGCGCCATGCGCAGCAGGTTTTCCGCGCTCAGCAGGTTCGGACCCGACAGGCCGACGAACACATCGGCACCGTCCAGCGCGTCCGCCAGGGAGCGCTTGTCGGTCGCGTGGGCAAACACGGCCTTGTACTGGTTCAGGTCGTCACGGCCGGAGTGGATCACGCCGGTACGGTCGACCATGAAGATGTTTTCGATCTTGGCGCCCATGCTCACCAGCAACTTCATGCAGGAGATGGCCGCAGCGCCGGCGCCGAGGCAGACGATCTTGGCTTCAGGCAGGGTTTTGCCAGCAATTTCCAGGGCGTTGATCATGCCGGCCGCGGTCACGATCGCGGTACCGTGCTGGTCATCGTGGAACACCGGAATGTCGCATTGCTCGATCAGGGCGCGCTCGATCTCGAAGCACTCAGGGGCCTTGATGTCTTCCAGGTTGATGCCGCCGAAAGTAATGGAGATACGCTTGACGGTGTCGATGAAGGCTTGCGGGCTTTCGGAGTCAACTTCGATGTCGAACACGTCGATACCGGCGAAGCGCTTGAACAGCACGCCCTTGCCTTCCATGACTGGCTTGGAAGCCAGTGGGCCAAGGTTACCCAGGCCGAGGATCGCGGTGCCATCGGAAATGACTGCCACCAGGTTGCCCTTGCCGGTGTATCTGTAGGCCAGTTCAGGGTCGCGAGCAATTTCGCGTACCGGTTCGGCTACGCCGGGGCTGTAGGCCAGCGACAGATCGCGGGCAGTAGCGGTGGCCTTGGTGAGCTCGACACTCAGCTTCCCTGGACGAGGATTAGCGTGATATTCGAGAGCGGCAGTTTTCAGATCAGACATGTGGGCATTCCGCTTTTTACTGTGTTGGACAGACGGACCGCCGAGGATACGCGCCTCGCAAAGTCCCGACAAGACTGACCAGTCACCCCTGTCAAGCGCCCAGCCCTACGACTTTGGGCCAAGGGCCGCTAAACACAGGGGCTACATGCATACAATCAAGCATGAAAATGTCTACAATTTTTATTGAGATATCACGCTTAACATGGCGGGATCGGTCAAAGGCAGCAACCAGCGCGCCTGTCCGGATTTCAAACCACCTTGGCGCGAACGATCGAGCACCCAACCACGCGCCTCGACGTGTTTGCCCTTGAGCGTTTCAAGAACTGCGACGTCGAACTGCGCGAGCAAAGTGGGTGCAACGCGCAATACAACCGAGTCCTGCAACTCGATCCAAACGCCACCACGATTGCGCTGAACCTTGCTCACACGGCCACTGAGCAAGACGAAACCGGAGGCGCTTATCTGCGCAGCTTTGAGTACAGGTGATTGCCGCCACACACCAAGCCTGGCCTGACGAGCAACGCGTTCGGCGGCGTGCTGGCAACTGACCAAATCAACGTTCGGCGCGACCGCCACCTGGAAACCGAGGCCTTCGGCGAGCAGCTGCGCTTCGAAGTTAGTGCCATCGGCACCATAGACATGGGCCAGCGTGCGACCGTAGCGATCCTTGCGCTCTTTACCCAGCAACAAACCGACGCGCCCGTTGCTGGCGCCTACCAACGCTTCCAGGCGCTTGCGAGCAACCACGGCGAACGGCTCGTCGGAACGACCCCGCTTACCCAGCTCAGGCGTGTTCAAGCCAATCATGCGCACATTGCGCCCATCGGCCAGGCGCAAGGTATCGCCATCCACGACCCGCTGTACCGCGACGGACGTCAGGCTGCCCGGTGTCGGACAGAAGGCCTGGGCACTGGACAACCAAATCACAGACACAAAAAAGGCGCCCACAAGGGGCGCCTTCTTCATCAGTCTGGAGAAGCCGGAACGACTTTCCAAAATGATCAGCCTCAGGCTTTTGGAGCAGCTTTGCCGAAAGCACCGAAACGATCGGCGAACTTCTGAACGCGGCCGCCGGTATCCAGAGTCTTTTGCTTACCGGTGTAGAACGGGTGGCATTCGTTGCAAACGTCGATCGCCAGGGCTTTGCCGTAGGTCGAACGAGTTTCGAACTTGTTGCCGCAGCTGCAAGTTACGGCAATGGCCGGGTATTCTGGATGGATATCGGTTTTCATGCTGTTTTCCTCAGGCTAGCGTGCCGCCACCCAACACTATTGTTGAATACCGCACGTAATTAGGCCGCGGATTCTACCAGACATCGTCATTCGCGCAAGCTGTCGCTTATACCAACCGTCTGCTAGGCTCGCGCCCTCAAGCACAATCCCTGTGGGAGCGAGCTTGCTCGCGATAGCGACGGTACAGTCGACATCACCGTGACTGACCCACCGCTAATCGCGAGCAAGCTCGCTTCCACATTGAATCGCGCTCAGCCTTGCGAATTTGTCCGCCTACCGAGATCCCCCGCGTGCCCGACGCCATCCTGCGCCTCGCCCTGCCTTCGCCCCTGCGCCGCCTGTTCGACTACCGCGCCCCGGCCGGGGTCCTGCGCGCCCAGTTGCACCCAGGCATGCGTCTGCGGGTGCCATTCGGCCGACGGGAAATGATCGGAATTCTGGTGGAGGTCACCGACCACAGCGAAGTGCCGGCCGACAAGCTCAAACCGGCCCTGGCCCTGCTCGATGCCACGCCACCGCTGCCCGCGTCGCTGTTCAAGCTGTGCCTGTGGACCTCCCAGTATTATCAGCACAGCCTCGGCGACACCCTGAGCTGGGCGCTGCCGGTGCTGCTGCGCCAGGGCGAACCGGCCGAGGCGCGCCAGGAGCGGTTCTGGTCAGTGGCGCCGGGCGCTTCGATGGACGACCCGCGCATCGCCCGCGCCCCGCGCCAGCGCGAGGCCTTGGCGACTCTGGCCCAGCATCCCCACGGCGTGGCCCATCAGTTGCTGAGCAAACTGATGCTCAGCAAGGACAGCCTCGATCTGCTGCTGGCCAAGGACCTGGTCCAGGTGGAAGTGCGCAGGCATGCCCCGGGCCTGCGCCATGAACATTGGCTGGCCCAGCCGGAACTGCCGCTCAACGCTGAGCAGCGGGCCGCTTGCGAGGCAATTCGCGCAGGTTTCGACAGTTATCACGCCTTTCTGCTGGCGGGCGTCACCGGCAGCGGTAAGACCGAAGTCTATCTGCAGCTGATCCGCCAGACCCTGGAAGCCGGCAAGCAAGCCCTGGTACTGATTCCGGAAATCAACCTCGGCCCGCAAACCCTGGCGCGCTTCGAGCAACGCTTCAACGCCCGGATCGCCCTGGTGCACTCGGGGGTCAACGACCGCGAACGCCTGGAAGCCTGGCTCGCCGCCCGGGACGGCGAGGCCGACATTATCATCGGCACCCGCTCGGCACTGTTCACACCGATGAAAAACCCCGGTCTGATCATCATCGACGAAGAACACGACGGCTCCTATAAACAGCAGGAAGGCCTGCGCTACCACGCCCGCGACCTGGCGCTGGTGCGCGCCCGCCAGGAAAACATCCCCATCGTCCTCGGTTCGGCGACACCGTCCCTGGAAAGCCTGCATAACGCCTACACCGGCCGCTACGGGCTGCTGCGCCTCAACGAACGGGCCGGCGGCGCCAAGCAGCCGCGCTTCCTGCGCCTGGATGTGAAAAGCCGTCCGCTGGACAGCGGCATTTCCGGGCCGATGCAACAGGCCATCGGGCAGACCCTGGCGGCCGGGCAACAGGTCCTGGTGTTTCTCAACCGCCGGGGTTTCGCCCCAACCCTGCTGTGCCATGACTGCGGCTGGATGTCCGGCTGCGAGCGCTGCGATGCGCGGATGACCGTGCATCAGCGTCATGGCGAACTGCGCTGTCACCATTGCGGCCACGCCGAGCGGGTGCCCAGGCACTGCCCGCAATGCGGCAAAGTCGACTTGCGCCCGGTCGGCGCCGGCACCGAGCGCGCCGAAGAGCGTTTGGGCATCCTGTTTCCCGATTACCCGGTACTGCGGGTGGACCGCGACAGTACGTCGCGCAAGGATGCGATGAACCAGCTGTTCGCCACGATCCAGAAGGGCCAGCCGTGCATCCTGGTGGGCACGCAGATGCTCGCCAAAGGGCATCACTTCCCCCGGGTCACGCTGGTGTCGATCCTCGACGCCGACGGCGGCCTGTTCTCCGGTGACTTCCGCGCCAGCGAGCGCATGGCCCAGTTGATCGTCCAGGTCGCCGGGCGCGCCGGGCGGGCCGAGGAGCCGGGCAAAGTGATTATCCAGACCCATCTGGCGGACCACCCACTGCTGATCCAACTGACCGAGCAAGGCTACTTCGCCTTCGCCGAGCAGGCCTTGAGCGAACGGCGCGGCGCCGGCTTGCCGCCGTTTGCGCACTTGGCGTTGTTGCGGGCCGAAGCCCACAAGCCGGGGCAAGCGGAAGCGTTCCTCGACGAGGCCTGCAGCGAGGCCGAGCGTTTGCTCGCGCAACAGAATCTCACCGGCATCGAACTATTGGGCCCGGTGCCAGCTCCGATGGAACGGCGGGCCGGACGTTATCGGGCACAACTTTTATTACAGGCCAATGCCCGGGCGCCGCTGCATCGGCTATTGAGTGCCTGGCTGCTACTGTTGGAACAGATGCCCAGCGGGCGGGCGGTGCGCTGGTCGCTGGATGTGGATCCGGTGGATTTGTATTGATTGAGCAGAGCGCAAGCTTTGCCCCCTGTGGACCGAGTGCATCCAGGCCACCAAGAATAGTCACCACATATCCCCACCCGACCCGCTACAGTTGGCAAGCCCGCCTTCGCCACGGATAATGCCCAGTTTTTCCACCAGCGCATCGAAGCGCCGCCGCGCCTGCGGTTGAAAGAGAAGACCATGAAAGACACCATTCGCCAGCTCATCCAGCAAGCCATCACCCAACTCGTCGCTGAAGGTGTGCTGCCAGAAGGCCTGTCGCCGGCGATTCAGGTCGAAAACACTCGCGACAAGACCCACGGCGACTTTGCCAGCAACATCGCGATGATGCTCGCCAAACCGGCCGGCATGAAACCGCGGGACCTGGCGGAGAAAATCATCGCCGCGCTGCCCGCCGACGATAACGTCAGCAAGGCAGACATTGCCGGCCCAGGCTTCATCAATTTCTTCCAGAACACCCAGGCCCTGGCCTCGCGCCTGGACGCGGCCCTGGCCGACGCGCGCATCGGCGTGCGCAAGGCCGGCCCGTTGCAGCGCACCGTGGTCGATCTCTCGGCGCCCAACCTCGCCAAGGAAATGCACGTCGGTCATCTGCGTTCGACCATCATCGGCGACGGCGTGGCCCGGGTCCTGGAGTTTCTCGGCGACACGGTGATCCGCCAGAACCACGTTGGCGACTGGGGCACCCAGTTCGGCATGCTGATGGCCTACCTGCAGGAAAACCCGATCACCAGCGACGAGCTGTCGGACCTGGAGAACTTCTACCGCGCCGCCAAGCAACGTTTCGACGAGTCGCCCGAGTTCGCCGACCGTGCCCGTGGCCTGGTGGTCAAGCTGCAGGCCGGCGACGCCGAGTGCCTGGCGCTGTGGAGCAAGTTCAAGGACATCTCCCTGTCTCACTGCCAGAAAATCTACGAGCTGCTGAACGTCAAATTGACCATGGCCGACGTGATGGGCGAAAGCGCCTACAACGATGACCTGATCAACGTGGTCAACGACCTCAAGGCCAAGGGCATGCTGGTGGAAAGCAACGGCGCCCAGTGCGTGTTCCTCGACCAGTTCAAGACCGCCGACGACGAGCCACTGCCGGTGATCATCGTCAAGGCCGATGGCGGCTACCTGTACGCCACCACTGACCTGGCGGCCGTGCGCTATCGCAACCGCGTGCTCAAGGCCGATCGGGTCCTGTATTTCGTCGACCAGCGTCAGGCCCTGCACTTCCAGCAAGTGTTCGAAGTGGCGCGCCTGGCCGGCTTCGTGACCCATCCGATGGAAATGGAACACATGGGCTTCGGCACCATGAACGGCGCCGACGGTCGTCCGTTCAAGACCCGCGACGGCGGCACGGTGAAGCTGATCGACCTGCTGACCGAAGCCCAGGACCGCGCCTACACCCTGGTCAAGGGCAAGAACCCGGACCTGGCCGAGGACGAACTGCGCCAGATCGCCAAGGTGGTGGGCATCGACGCGGTGAAATACGCTGACCTGTCCAAGCACCGCACCAGCGACTACAGCTTCAATTTCGACCTGATGCTCAATTTCGAAGGCAACACCGCGCCATACCTGCTGTACGCCTACACCCGCGTGGCGGGGGTGTTCCGCAAGCTCGGCAAGAGCTTCAGTGAAGTGGACGGCCAGATCGTGCTTGAGGCCGCTCATGAGCAGGAGCTGGCCGCGAAACTGGCACAGTTCGGTGAAGTGCTGAACAACGTCGCCGACAAGGGCACGCCGCACACGCTGTGCGCATACCTGTACGATGTCGCCGGCCTGTTCTCCAGCTTCTACGAGAACTGCCCGATCCTCAGCGCCCAAACCCCAGAGCAAATGCAGAGCCGCCTGCGCCTCGCCGCGCTGACCGGGCGTACGCTCAAGCAAGGCCTGGAACTGCTGGGCCTAGAAACCCTGGAGCGCATGTAAGTTGGCTGCCAAGAAAAAACCTGCACCCAAGCGCGGCGCCAGTCGTTACCAGGCCCCGGCCAAAAAGCCGATTCCGGGCTGGTTGTGGATGGCCATCGGCCTGACCGTTGGCGCTTTCATTGTGTTCCTGATGAAACTGGACCCAGGCCAGGGCGATGACGTCAAGCGCGTCCGGCAAGAGCAGCAGAAAGCCACGCGCATCGCCGAGGCCAACAAGACCCCGCCGAGCCCGACGCAACCGGTGAAGCCGAAATACGACTTCTACACCCTGCTGCCGGAATCGGAAGTCATCGTGCCGCCCGACGCAGTGCCGGAGAAAACCCTGCCGACACCGCAAGTGCCCACCACCCCAGTGACCCCGGCGGAAGCGGCGAAAATCGACACCGCCCGCGCCCAGGCGGCACTGGCCGGCATTACGCCGCCACCGGCCCCACCGGTGCAGAAGGCCGCGCCGGTAACGAAGTTCTTCCTCCAGGCCGGTTCGTTCCGCAAGGAAGCCGATGCGGACAAGGTTCGGGCGCAGATCATTTTGCTGGGTCAGTCGGTGGCGGTGGAGTCCGGGACTGTGAAGGACGAAACCTGGTACCGGGTACTGGTCGGTCCGTTCAGCAACCGCGAAGAGCTGACCAAGGCCCAGAAACAACTGGCCGGCAGCGGCTTCAGTAACCTGTTGTTACAACAACGCCAGAGTCGCTGATCTCTGCCGAGAACACCTGTGGTTATGGTTTTTTTGTGGCGAGGGAGCTTGCTCCCGCTGGGCCTGTAGGAGCTGTCGAGCGGAGCGAGGCTGCGATCTTTCCCTTTTAGCTTGAGTCTCGAGCGGAAGATTAAGATCAAAAGATCGCAGCCTCGCTCCGCTCGGCAGCTCCTACGTGACTCGCACCACTCGTCCCCTCCCCCGCCCCACAGTTGAAAAAACCCGCGCCACCCCCATATGAGTTCCATCCGGGCATTTTCGCCCCGCTGCGTGGAGACTCTCCCTTGACCACCATCGTTTCAGTCCGCCGTCATGGCAAAGTCGTCATGGGCGGCGACGGCCAGGTTTCACTGGGCAACACCGTGATGAAAGGCAACGCGAAGAAAGTCCGCCGCCTATATCACGGCGAGGTCATCGCCGGGTTCGCCGGGGCCACCGCCGACGCTTTCACCCTGTTCGAACGTTTCGAAGGCCAGCTGGAGAAACACCAGGGTCATCTGGTCCGTGCCGCCGTGGAACTGGCCAAGGAGTGGCGCACCGACCGCTCCCTGAGCCGCCTCGAAGCCATGCTCGCAGTCGCCAACAAAGACGCCTCGCTGATCATCACCGGCAACGGCGACGTCGTTGAGCCCGAGGATGGCCTGATCGCCATGGGCTCCGGCGGCGCCTACGCCCAGGCCGCGGCCAGCGCCCTGTTGAAAAAGACTGACCTGTCGGCCCGTGAAATCGTCGAGACTGCCCTGGGCATTGCTGGCGACATCTGTGTCTTCACCAACCACACCCAAACCATTGAGGAGCAGGATCTCGCGGAATAAGCCTGTTTCGGCTCAACGCCACGGCTCATTCTTGCTTGAGGACCGCCAATTATTATGTCCATGACTCCCCGCGAAATCGTCCACGAACTCAACCGCCATATCATCGGCCAGGACGATGCCAAGCGCGCCGTCGCCATCGCCCTGCGTAACCGCTGGCGTCGGATGCAACTGCCCGAAGAACTGCGCGTCGAAGTAACCCCCAAGAACATCCTGATGATCGGCCCGACCGGTGTCGGTAAAACCGAGATCGCCCGGCGCCTGGCCAAACTCGCCAACGCACCGTTCATCAAAGTCGAAGCCACCAAGTTCACCGAAGTCGGTTATGTCGGTCGCGACGTCGAATCGATCATCCGTGACCTGGCCGATGCCGCCATCAAGCTGCTGCGCGAACAGGAAATCACCAAGGTTCGCCACCGCGCCGAAGACGCCGCCGAAGAGCGCATCCTCGATGCCCTGCTACCGCCGGCGCGCATGGGCTTCAACGCCGACTCCGCCGCGACCCAGGACTCCAACACCCGCCAGCTGTTCCGCAAGCGCCTGCGCGAAGGTCAGCTGGACGACAAGGAGATCGAGATCGAAGTGGCCGAAATGGCCGGCGTCGATATTTCCGCGCCGCCGGGCATGGAAGAAATGACCAACCAGTTGCAAAGCCTGTTCGCCAACATGGGCAAGGGCAAGAAGAAAAGCCGCAAGCTCAAGGTCAAGGACGCGCTGAAACTGGTGCGCGATGAAGAAGCCGGCCGCCTGGTCAACGAAGAAGAGTTGAAGGCCAAGGCGCTGGAGGCGGTCGAGCAGCACGGCATCGTGTTCATCGACGAAATCGACAAGGTCGCCAAACGCGGCAATGTCGGCGGCGCCGATGTCTCCCGTGAAGGTGTGCAACGCGACCTGCTGCCGCTGATCGAAGGCTGCACGGTCAACACCAAGCTGGGCATGGTCAAGACCGACCACATCCTGTTCATCGCTTCCGGCGCGTTCCACCTGAGCAAGCCGAGCGACCTGGTGCCGGAGCTGCAAGGCCGCCTGCCGATTCGTGTCGAACTCAAGGCGCTGACGCCGGAAGACTTCGAACGCATCCTGAGCGAACCCCATGCCTCCCTCACCGAACAGTATTGCGCGCTGCTCAAGACCGAGGGCCTGAACATCGAGTTCACCCCGGAAGGTATCAAGCGCCTGGCGCAGATCGCCTGGCAGGTCAACGAGAAGACCGAGAACATCGGTGCCCGTCGCCTGCACACGCTGCTCGAACGCCTGCTCGAGGAAGTGTCGTTCAGCGCTGGCGACCTGGCCAGCACTCACAACGAAGCGCCGATCCTGATCGACGCCGAGTACGTCAACAGCCACCTGGGTGAATTGGCACAGAACGAAGATCTGTCGCGGTATATCCTGTAAGGAGCAATTACAGGCGAACGCAGACCTGTGGGAGCGGGCTTGCTCGCGAATGCGGTGTAACAGTCAACATTGCTGTGACTGACACTGCGCATTCGCGAGCAAGCCCGCTCCCACATTTGACTGTGTCGTTTTATAGATCAAGGCTCCCTTCAGAAACGGATCAGAAGCCATGACCAAACTCCCCACCGCCATCAACCTGCACAAAGCCTCCAAAACCCTGACGCTGAAATACGCGCCGGACGAGGAGTATCACCTGCCCGCCGAATTCCTGCGGGTGCATTCGCCTTCCGCCGAGGTCCAGGGCCATGGCAAACCCATCCTGCAATACGGCAAGCTCAACGTCGGCCTGAGCAAGGTTGAACCGGCCGGCCAGTACGCACTGAAACTGACCTTCGACGACGGCCACGACAGCGGACTGTTCACCTGGGACTATCTCTATCAGTTGGCGGTACGCCAGCAAGACTTGTGGAACGATTATCTTGCGGAGCTCAAGGCAGCCGGAAAAACCCGTGACCCGAACGAATCTGTCGTCAAGCTAATGCTCTAACTCAAGGGCTGGCGCTTTAGGGCGAATTTTCTAGACTCATCTGCTTGAATGCCCGCGCGGCAACGTCAATGACTGGCCTGCTTGCGAAAAAAATTAAACTCGGGTAACCAATGGAGCTGGCAAGTTCCCTGCAAAGGAACCGTCGAGTTCCTTGCACAAGTTTCCTCATTGGCCTCGATGCGGAATTAACGGTCACCCGAGCAGCGTACCTGGAATTGGCTGTGTGGCTTTACGGCACAGTCCGGGTACTCGTCTGAAGGACAATGGAGCGTCGTAGATGAGCAACAAGAACAACGATGACCTGAAGTACCAGGCCTCGGAAAATACCCTGGGGTTGAATCCTGTCGTCGGCTTGCGCAGAAAAGATCTGCTGGCCTCTGCCCGAATGGTGCTGACCCAGGCCATCAAGCAACCGCTGCACAGCGTCAAGCACGTCGCCCATTTCGGCGTAGAACTCAAGAACGTCCTGTTCGGCAAATCCGCACTGCAACCCTCGAGCGATGACCGTCGTTTCGCCGACCCGGCGTGGAGCCAGAACCCGCTCTACAAACGTTATCTGCAAACCTACCTGGCGTGGCGCAAGGAGCTGCACGCCTGGATCGACGACAGCAACCTCTCGCCGGCGGACATCAGCCGCGGGCATTTCGTGATCAACCTGATGACCGAAGCCATGGCCCCGACCAACTCGGCAGCCAACCCGGCGGCGGTCAAGCGTTTCTTCGAAACCGGTGGCAAGAGCCTGCTGGACGGTCTGTCCCACTTGGCCAAGGACCTGGTGCACAACGGCGGCATGCCGAGCCAGGTCGACATGGGCGCATTCGAAGTCGGCAAGAGCCTGGGCGTGACCGAAGGCGCCGTGGTGTTTCGCAACGATGTGCTGGAACTGATCCAGTACCGCCCCATCACCGAGCAGGTCCACGAGCGCCCGCTGCTGGTGGTACCGCCGCAGATCAACAAGTTCTACGTCTTCGACCTCAGCCCGGACAAGAGCCTGGCGCGGTTCTGCCTGCGCAGCAACGTACAGACCTTCATCGTCAGCTGGCGCAACCCCACCAAGGAACAGCGTGAGTGGGGCCTGTCGACCTACATCGAGGCGCTCAAGGAAGCGGTGGACGTGGTCACGGCCATCACCGGCAGCAAGGACGTGAACATGCTGGGCGCCTGCTCGGGCGGTATCACCTGCACCGCGTTGCTGGGTCACTACGCCGCCCTCGGCGAAAAGAAGGTCAACGCCCTGACCCTGCTGGTCAGCGTGCTCGACACCACCCTGGACACCGACGTTGCGCTGTTCGTCGACGAACAGACCCTGGAAGCGGCCAAGCGTCACTCTTACCAGGCCGGCGTGCTCGAGGGCCGCGACATGGCCAAGGTTTTCGCCTGGATGCGCCCCAACGACCTGATCTGGAACTACTGGGTCAATAACTACCTGCTGGGCAACGAGCCGCCGGTATTCGACATCCTGTTCTGGAACAACGACACCACGCGACTGCCGGCAGCGTTCCACGGCGACCTCATCGAGATGTTCAAAAACAACCCGTTGATCCGACCCAATGCACTGGAAGTGTGCGGCACGCCGATCGACCTCAAGCAGGTCACTGCCGACATCTTTTCCCTGGCGGGCACCAACGACCACATCACACCGTGGAAGTCCTGCTATAAGTCGGCGCAGCTGTTTGGTGGAAAAGTGGAATTCGTGCTGTCGAGCAGCGGTCATATCCAGAGCATCCTCAACCCGCCGGGCAATCCCAAGTCACGCTACATGACCAGCGAAGACATGCCAGCCAAGGCCGAGGATTGGCAGGAGAACTCCACCAAGCACACTGACTCCTGGTGGCTGCACTGGCAGGCCTGGCAGGCCGAGCGCTCGGGCAAACTGAAGAAAGCCCCCCCCGTGTTGGGCAACAAGGCTTATCCGGCCGGTGAAGCGGCGCCCGGCACTTATGTGCATGAGCGGTAACGGATGCAAGTTGTTTGGTATAGGGGTGGGTTTGCTCACGAAAGCATTCCGGCAGCCGACATTGATGTTGAATGCAGGGCCGTCTTCGCGAGCAAGCCCGCTCCCACATTTGGATCGACCGCGAACCTGAAACTAATGTTCACACCGAACCCCATGTGGGAGCGGGCTTGCTCGCGAAGGCAGCGACTCGGTCTGACAGATCGAACACAGGTAAACCGAGACATGACCCACAGGGCTTGAAGCATGCCGCAACCGTACATTTTCCGTACCGTCGATCTGGATGGCCAGACCTTGCGCACCGCGGTACGTCCCGGCAAGCCTCACTTGACGCCCCTGCTGATTTTCAATGGCATCGGCGCCAACCTGGAACTGGTATTCCCGTTCATCGAGGCTCTGGACCCGGACCTGGAAGTCATCGCCTTCGATGTGCCCGGTGTCGGCGGTTCGTCGACGCCCAACCGGCCGTATCGCTTTCCAGGCCTGGCGAAACTCACCGCGCGCATGCTCGATTACCTCGACTATGGGCAGGTCAACGTGATCGGTGTGTCCTGGGGTGGTGCCCTGGCCCAGCAGTTCGCCTATGACTACCCTGAGCGCTGCAAGAAACTGGTACTGGCGGCCACCGCCGCCGGAGCGGTGATGGTCCCGGGCAAGCCGAAAGTGCTGTGGATGATGGCCAGCCCCCGGCGCTATGTTCAGCCATCCCATGTGATGCGTATCGCCCCGCTGATCTACGGCGGCTCGTTCCGTCGCGACCCGAGCCTGGCGGCCAGTCACGCGGCCAAGGTCCGTTCGGCGGGCAAGCTCGGTTATTACTGGCAACTGTTCGCCGGCCTGGGCTGGACCAGCATCCACTGGCTGCACAAGATCCACCAGCCGACCCTGGTGCTGGCCGGCGACGATGACCCGCTGATCCCGCTGATCAACATGCGCATGCTGGCCTGGCGCATTCCCAACGCCCAGCTGCACATTATCGATGATGGCCATCTGTTCCTGATTACCCGGGCCGAGGCCGTGGCACCGATCATCATGAAGTTTCTGGAGGAAGAACGTCAGCGCGCGGTCATGCACCCGCATCCCGCGCCACAGGGTGGTGGCTGACACCACCCATAGCGCCTGGCAGGACGCCGGATCGCGCAACAACCCGAAACAGCGACTATGTTGTCTGGTTCGGTGTGTTTGTTTTTAGCTTGATGACGAAGGAGTTGACTCATGCGCGACAAACCGGCGAAGGGCTCCATGCCCACCCCTGCCAACTTCATCAATGCACAAAGTGCAATCACTGGCCTGCGCGGCAGGGACCTGCTGTCTACTTTGCGCAGCGTAGCCGCACACGGCTTGCGCAACCCGATTCACAGCGCCCGGCATGCATTGCGGTTGGGCAGCCAGTTGGGCCGTGTGCTGCTGGGAGAAACCCTGCACCCTACCAACCCCAACGACCAGCGCTTCGCCGATCCCACCTGGCAGCTCAATCCGTTCTACAGCCGCAGCCTGCAGGCATACCTGAGCTGGCAGAAACAGGTCTGCAGCTGGATCGACGAAAGCGACATGAACCCGGATGACCGTGCCCGCGCGCATTTTGCCTTCGCCCTGCTCAATGACGCCGTATCGCCCTCCAACACCTTGCTCAACCCGCTGGCACTCAAGGAACTGTTCAACTCCGGCGGCAGCAGCCTGGTGCGTGGCATCAGCCACATGGTGGACGACCTGCTGCACAACGACGGCTTGCCGCGACAAACCACGCCCCATGCCTTCGAAGTCGGCAAGAGTCTGGCCACCACCCCCGGCGCGGTGGTGTTTCGCAATGAGATGCTGGAGCTGATCCAGTACAAGTCCATGAGCGAAAAGCAGTACGCCAAACCACTGCTGATCGTGCCGCCGCAGATCAACAAGTTCTACATCTTCGACCTGAGCCCCTCCAACAGCTTCGTCCAGTACGCCCTGAAAAACGGCTTGCAGGTGTTCATCATCAGCTGGCGCAACCCTGACGTGCGCCACCGCGAATGGGGCCTGTCCAGCTACGTCGAGGCCACGGAAGAGGCCATGAACGTCTGCCGGGCGATCACGGGGGCCCGCGAGGTCAACCTGATGGGTGCCTGCGCCGGCGGAATGACCATTGCAGCCCTGCAAGGCCACCTGCAAGCCAAACGTCAGCTACGCCGGGTGGCGAGCGCCACCTACCTGGTGAGCCTGCTGGACAGCCAGATCGACAGCCCCGCCACGCTGTTCATCGATGAGCAGACCCTCGAAGCCGCCAAACGGCGCTCCTACCAGAAAGGCATCCTCGATGGCCGCGATCTGGCCCGGGTATTCGCCTGGATGCGCCCCAACGACCTGATCTGGACGTACTTCATCAATAACTATCTGCTGGGCAAGGAACCGCCAGCCTTCGACATCCTCTACTGGAACAACGACTGCACCCGGCTGCCAGCAGCCCTGCACGGCGACCTGCTGGACTTCTTCAAGCACAACCCCCTTACCCACCCTGGCGGCCTGGAGGTCTGCGGCACGCCGATAGACCTGCAGAAAGTGACGGTGGACAGTTTCAGCGTGGCCGGTATCAACGACCACATCACGCCGTGGGATGCGGTGTATCGCTCGACGCTGCTACTCGGTGGCGAACGGCGCTTCGTGCTGTCCAACAGCGGTCACGTCCAGAGCATCCTCAACCCGCCGAACAACCCCAAGGCCAATTACGTTGAAAGCCCGAAACTGAGCAGCGATCCACGGGCCTGGTACTACGACGCCAAGCACGTCGACGGCAGTTGGTGGACCCCATGGCTGAGCTGGATCCAGGAACGCTCCGGTGCCCAGCATGAAACCCTGATGACCCTGGGCAACGCCAACTACCCCCCCCAGGAAGCGGCTCCCGGAACCTATGTGCGCGTGCGCTGAACGCCTCACTCCACGACCGGGTTGGCGGTCGTGGCACGACTCCATCACTAAGAAGACCGGATGAAAACCCGCGACCGCATCCTTGAATGCGCCCTGCAGTTATTCAATGACAAGGGCGAACCGAATGTTTCCACCATGGAAGTTGCCAACGAAATGGGCATCAGCCCCGGCAACCTCTACTACCACTTTCATGGAAAGGAACCGCTGATCCTCGGGCTGTTCGAGCGATTCCAGGCCGAGCTGGCACCACTGCTGGACCCACCCGCCGATGTGCAATTGGCGCCGGAAGACTACTGGCTATTCCTGCACCTGATCGTCGAGCGCCTGGCGCAGTACCGGTTTCTGTTCCAGGACCTGTCGAACCTGGCCGGGCGCCTGCCGAAACTGGCCAAGGGCATCCGTCAGTTGCTCAATGCCCTGAAGCGCACCCTGGCATCGCTGCTGGCGCAGCTCAAGGCCCAGGGCATGCTGGTCAGCGACACCCAGGCGCTGGGACAGTTGGTCGAACAGATCACCATGACCTTGCTGTTCTCGCTGGACTATCAGCGGATCCTCGATCGCGAGGGCGAAGTCCGGCTGGTGGTCTACCAGATCATGATGCTGGTGGCGCCGCACCTCCCGCCAGCGACCAAGGTGGCGACCGAGCGACTGGCATTGCGGTACTTGGAAGAGCACGAATAAGTAACCTGTGGGAGCGAGCAAGCCCGCTCCCACATTTGGATCTGCTGTACATTCAAACGCACACTCAAATAAAAACGCCCGACCTTCACAGGCCGGGCGTTTTTGCGTGTCCTTAAAAATCAGGACTGGGTGGGAGGCGTCGATGGAGCCGGCGCGGTAGTCGGAGTGGCGACTGGGGTCGGAGCTGCGGCGGAGTTCGCTGTGCTCGTCGGGGTCACCGGCTTGGCGGCCGCGGTCGGCGCCTTCGGTGCAGCTACTTTTGGCGCGGTCGGTTTTTTCACCGCCGGTTTTTTCGCCACGGCAGGTTTGGCAGCCGCTTTTGCCGCAGGCTTGGCGGCTGGTTTCGCTGCAGGTTTGGCCGCAGCAGGTTTGGCCGCCACAGTTTTAGCGGCTGGCTTGGCTGCCGCTTTGACCGCGGGCTTGGCCGCTACCGGTTTGGCAGCAGCTTTCGCGGCAGGCTTGGCAGCAGCGGTTTTAGCCGCTGGCTTGGCCACTGCTTTTGCCGCCGGTTTGGCGACGGCTTTTGCCGCGGCCTTGACCAGTGGCTTGGCCGCCGCTTTGGTGGCCGGCTTGGCTGCTGCTGTCTTGGTCGCTACCGGTGCGACCTTGGCCCCAGTGAGTTTTTCGATCTGCTTGGTCAGGGTATCGACCTTGCTGTGCAGCGCCTTGACTTCATTGCGGCTCGGCACGCCCAGACGCGAGATCGCACTGTTCAGGCGCTTGTCGAAAGCCCCTTCCAGTTCGTCCCACTTGCCCAGTGCCCGATCCTTCACGCCGCCAATTCGCGACTTGGCGGACTCGGCAGAGTCCTTGGCCGCATCGACTTGTTTGCCGACCGCCGTCTTGGTGAGTTTTTCGGCCTTCTCGCCGTCCTTAACCAGGGCCTCGAAGAGCTTGCTGCCGTCAGTGTCGATCTTCGAGTACACGCCTAAACCAGCAAGCCAGATTTTGCGGGAGTATTTTTCAATCTTCCCAGCCCACGAGCTGCCTTCTTTTTCGGTGATTTTTTTACCAGCCATCCCGTTCTCCTTAATGTTTACGCGCGACACGTTCGAGCAATGCTGTCAGCTCATCGAGCTTAGCAGAGAGTGTCTCAACGTCATGTTTAGACGGAATGCCGATACGATTCAAGGCACTTGCAACACGGGCATCAAATACCTTCTCGACTTTATCGAGCTGCACTTCAACCCGGGCCTTGAAAGTATTGACGTCTGTCTTGACTTCACTCAACTCGCTGTTGGCTGCTTCAAGTTTTCCGGCAATGTTCTTTTTGCCTTTTTTTTCAATAACTTCGCCAGCTTTTACCAGCTCCTGAAAGTACTCGGTACCTTCCTGCCCGACCTTGGTGTAGGCGCCCAGGCCCGCCAGCCAGATCTTGCGCGCGTACGTTTTCACGTCGCTGAGCGTGGAAGATTCAACGTCGGTTTTTTTCTTCAGAATAACTTTGGCCATGGTGCACCTCACTCGAAAACAGGTTTGAGGAACTGCCCGCACACGGACGGGCTCAGGCACAAAGTAGTGAGAATATTTAGAAAGGGCACCCTAACAACTGACAGACATCCTATTGGCGATGACTTCTCTGTGGGAGCGAGCAAGCCCGCTCCCGCAGAGTAGGTGGTGAAATTAAGCGTTGTATCCACCCACTCTTCCATCCAATCAGGCCAACGCCTTATCCAACGCCTTTTCGATTTCCGCCTTGATCGTGCCGCTCATGGCCGACATCAACATGCCCAGCTCTACATCGACGCGGATCGAATCCTCGCCCACATGCACTTCGCCCTTGACCCCGGAACGCTTGAGTTTCAAGGTATCGCCCACCCAATGCGGCTCCAGGCCATAGCTGTCGGACAGCTTCTGCGCCAACTTGTCGGCTTTCTCACGTGCCGCTTCCTTGCCCAACTCATGGGCACGCTCAACCGTTATACGGGCCATCTGATGACTCCTGTTTTATCGAGACTTGCCTGTACGTTTCAGACCAAGGCTGCGTCAAAACGTCCCGGCGATGGCTCATCTTACCTGCAGCCTTGCCAAGACAAAGCCCTCCACCGGGATTAGAATGTCCCGCATTCTTTTTTGGTGACCGCGATATGACTGATCAGCGCAAAGGCAGCGATGCCGAACCCACCACTCACTTCGGCTTCAAGAACGTGCCGGAAAGCCAGAAGGCGGAAAAAGTCGCTGAGGTTTTCCACTCGGTAGCCGCCAAGTATGACTTGATGAACGACCTGCTCTCGGGCGGCATGCACCGTCTGTGGAAGCGTTTCGCGATTGAACTGTCGGGCGTGCGCAGCGGCAATCGTGTGCTGGATATCGCCGGCGGTACGGGCGACCTGACGAAGAAGTTTTCCCACATCGTCGGACCGACCGGCCAGGTGGTGCTCGCCGACATCAACGAGTCCATGCTCAAGGTCGGTCGCGACCGCCTGCTGGACCTGGGTGTGGCCGGCAATGTCGAGTTCGTCCAGGCGGACGCTGAAAAACTGCCGTTCCCCGACAACCATTTCGACTGCGTGACCATCGCTTTCGGCCTGCGCAACGTCACCCACAAGGAAGACGCCCTGCGTTCGATGTTGCGGGTGCTCAAGCCCGGTGGCCGCCTGTTGGTGCTGGAATTCTCCAAACCGACCAACGCGCTGATGTCCAAGGCCTACGACGCCTACTCATTCGCGTTCATGCCGCTGATGGGCAAGCTGATCACCAACGACTCGGAAAGCTATCGTTACCTGGCCGAATCGATCCGCATGCACCCGAATCAGGAAACCCTGAAATCGATGATGGTCGAGGCCGGTTTCGACCGCGTGACCTACCACAACATGACCGCAGGCATCGTGGCCCTGCACCGCGGTATCAAACCCTGATGCTGCTCACCGGCCTGCTCGCCAGCGTCGAACTCGGTATCAACCGCGTGCTGCGCCTGGACAGCACGGCGCTAGCGCGCCTGGCGCACTTGAGCGGCAAAGTGATTGCCCTCGACTGCCGTAGTCCGGCGTTGCAGTTGTTCATCCTGCCCAGCGACGAAGGCCTGTTGCCCGCCGCGCATTGGGCAGCCGAAGCGGACTGCACCTTGCGCGCCCCGGCGTCGAGCCTGCTGAGCCTGGCCCTGAGCAAGGACAAGACCGCGGTGCTGCACAGCCCCGACGTGGAGCTCGACGGCGACAGCGGCGTGCTGCTGGAACTGGCGGCGATTCTCCAGGACCTGGAGCTGGATTGGGAATACGAAGTGTCCCGCTGGATCGGTCCGGTGGCCACACAATTGCTAAGCGGTCATCTGCGCAGCCGCAGCCGCTGGTATCGCCAGGGCTTCGCCAGCCTGGGGCAGAATCTGAGTGAATACCTGGCCGAAGAATCGCGTACTCTCGTAGGTCAACGCGAAGCGCAAGCCCGTTTTAATGAACTGGACCAGATCAAACTTGACCTGGAACGTCTCGAGGCGCGTTTCGAGCGCCTTTCCCGAACCCTTGAAACCAAGCGATAACGCATGAAGCTGCTTGCCGTCCGCCGTTTGTTGCGCATCCAGCGCGTCGTGATTCGCTACCGCCTCGATGACCTGCTGTTCGCCCTGCCGCTGCCCTGGTTTCTCCTGGCACTGCGCTTCGTGCTGCCGTGGCGCTGGTTTCCCCGCCGAACGCTGGAGCTGAGCCGCGGCGCGCGCCTGCGCCTGGCCCTGCAGGACCTGGGCCCGATCTTCATCAAGTTCGGACAGATCCTCTCGACCCGGCGCGATCTGTTGCCTGAAGACATCGCCGATGAACTGATGAAGTTGCAAGACCGTGTGCCACCGTTCGATTCCAAGGTATCGGTGGCGTTGATCGAAGAGCAACTGGGCAAGAAGATCAGCGAGGTCTTCAGCCGTTTCGACGTCGAGCCCCTGGCCTCGGCCTCCGTGGCCCAGGTTCACGCGGCGCAGCTCAAGAGCGGCGAAGAAGTGGTAGTCAAGGTCATCCGCCCGGGCCTCAAGCCGATCATCGCCCAGGACCTGGCGTGGCTGTTCATCCTCGCCCGCGCCGCCGAGCGGCTGTCGGCCGACGCACGGTTGCTGCATCCGGTGGACGTGGTCCAGGATTACGAAAAGACCATCTACGACGAGCTCGACCTGCTGCGCGAAGCCGCCAACGCCAGCCAGTTGCGCCGCAACTTCGAAGGCTCCCCGCTGCTCTATGTGCCGCAAGTCTACTGGGACTGGTGCCGCCCGAAAGTGTTGGTGATGGAGCGCATCTACGGCATCCAGGTCACCGACCTGGCGACCCTGGCCGACCAGCGCACCGACATGAAACTGCTGGCCGAGCGCGGCGTGGAAATCTTTTTCACCCAGGTGTTTCGCGACAGCTTCTTTCACGCCGACATGCACCCCGGCAACATCTTCGTCAGCACCGTGCAGCCGTGGAGCCCGCAATACATTGCGATTGACTGCGGCATCGTCGGCAGCCTGACCCCCGAAGACCAGGATTACCTGGCGCGCAACCTGTTCGCCTTTTTCAAGCGCGACTACCGGCGTGTCGCACAACTGCACATCGACTCCGGCTGGGTGCCGGCCGAGACCAAGCTCAACGAATTCGAAGCGGCGATCCGCACCGTATGCGAACCGATTTTCGAAAAACCGTTAAAGGATATTTCCTTCGGCCAAGTGCTGATGCGCCTATTCCAGACCGCACGGCGCTTCAACATGGAGGTTCAGCCACAGCTGGTGCTGCTGCAGAAAACCCTGCTGAACATCGAGGGCCTCGGGCGCCAGCTGTACCCGGACCTGGACCTGTGGAACACCGCCCAGCCGTTCCTCGAACGCTGGATGCGTGAGCGCGTCAGCCCGCGCACCTTACTGGGCAACGTGCAGAGCCAGTTCGAGCAGATCCCGCACCTGGCCAACATGACCCGCGACCTGCTCGAACGCATGTCCCAGCCGCATGCCCACGATCCTGCGCCACCCTGGCATAAGCGCCGGGACGACTGGCTCCTGCGCCTGCTGGGTGCGGCTCACCTGGGGGGCGGGGCGGTATTGGCGACTGGTGGGCCGTTGAGCCAACTGGGGCACTGGCCGGCCGGTATCATGATAATCGTCGGTTTGTATCTGGTCGTTCGCCGATAGCCAGCACCGGTTCGCGCTGGCACACTGTTTCAACGCTGGGCCCGCCGACTTGAAGTGCGCGGCCCATTGTCGGAGTCGAAGATGAAAAACTGGCAGGACGAGATCAAATGGGACGCTGACGGCCTGGTGCCGGCCATCGCCCAGGATCACAAGACCGGGCGCGTGCTGATGATGGCCTGGATGAACCGCGAAGCGCTGTCCCTGACCGCCGCCGAGAACCGCGCCATCTATTGGTCACGTTCCCGTGGCAAGCTGTGGCGCAAAGGTGAAGAGTCCGGGCATGTGCAGCATCTGCACGAGATGCGCCTGGATTGCGACGGCGACGTCATCATCCTGATGGTCGAACAAGTCGGTGAAATTGCCTGCCACACTGGCCGTCAAAGCTGCTTTTATCGCGTCTTCGAGAACGGCGACTGGAAAACCGTCGACCCGGTGCTCAAGGACCCGCATGCCATTTATTCAGGACATACCCATGAGTGACACCCTTATCCGCCTGGCCCAGGTGCTGGAAGAGCGCAAGGGCGCCGCGGCCGACAGTTCCTATGTCGCCAGCCTGTACCATAAGGGTTTGAACAAGATTCTGGAGAAAGTCGGCGAAGAGTCCGTGGAGACCATCATCGCCGCCAAGGACGCCGCCATAAGCGGCGATTGCAGCGACGTGATCTACGAGACCGCCGACCTGTGGTTCCACAGCCTGGTCATGCTCGCCCAACTGGGGCAGCACCCGCAGGCCGTACTGGATGAACTGGACCGTCGTTTCGGTCTATCCGGACACGTCGAGAAAGCCTCGCGTCCGTCCGCCTGATCAACTTACAAGAGGAATAGCCACATGGGTATTTTTGACTGGAAACACTGGGTCGTCATTCTGGTTGTCGTGGTCCTGGTGTTCGGCACCAAGAAACTGAAAAACCTCGGCACCGACGTCGGTGAGTCCATCAAGGGCTTTCGCAAAGCCATGAACGATGACGAAAAACCGACCGATCCGACAGCCGCTCCTGCTCAATCGGCGCAGCCGACCCAACCGGTCCCCCCTCAGGCCGCCCAGCCTGTAAATGCGCCGCACACCATCGACGTGCAGGCACAAAAAGTCGAAGAGCCCGTCCGCAAAGACTCGTGAGCACTGACTAATGTTTGGGATCAGCTTCACTGAACTGCTGCTCGTCGGCCTCGTCGCCTTGCTGGTGCTGGGCCCCGAGCGCCTGCCGGGTGCTGCGCGCACCGCTGGTCTATGGATCGGGCGTCTGAAGCGCAGCTTCAATGCGATCAAACAGGAAGTTGAACGTGAAATCGGTGCCGACGACATCCGTCGGCAGCTTCACAACGAACACATCCTGTCCCTGGAGCAGGAAGCGCGGAAAATCTTCACACCGGCCCAGGAGGAACCGACCCCGGTCCAGCCTGCGGCGCAGCCGACGATTGCTCCCCAGGCGCCGGTGAATACCACGGCACCGGTGGTGGCCGAACCCGCGACAACCGAGCCCGCGAAACCGCTGGAGCCAGCCCCGACGGTGGCAACGCCAGCCGTTCCTAACGACCCTACATTGCCGCCGCGAGCCCCATGAGCAATATCCCAGAGAACGACCAGCCAATGCCGCTGGTATCGCACCTCACCGAGTTGCGCACCCGCCTGCTGCGTTGTGTCGCGGCGGTTTTCGTCATTTTCGCCGGGCTGTTTGCCTTCACCCAGCAGATCTACACCTTCGTCTCCACGCCGCTGCGCGAGTATTTGCCGGTCGGCGCGACGATGATCGCCACCGATGTGTCGTCGCCGTTCCTGACGCCGCTGAAGCTGACGATGATGGTCTCGCTGTTCCTGGCGATCCCGGTGATCCTGCACCAGATCTGGGGGTTCATCGCACCCGGCCTGTACAAACATGAAAAACGCATCGCCGTGCCACTGCTGGTGTCCAGCATCCTGTTGTTCTACACCGGCATGGCCTTCGCCTATTTCTTCGTGTTTCCGCTGATCTTCAAGTTCTTCGCCGCCGCCACCCCTGCGGGCGTGGAGATGATGACCGACATCACCAGCTACCTGGATTTCGTCATGACGCTGTTCTTCGCCTTCGGCGTGGCGTTCGAAATTCCCGTAGCGGTGGTACTGCTAGTGTGGATCGGCGTGGTCAACGTTGCGTACCTGAAGAAAATCCGTCCGTACGTGATCATCGGCTGCTTCGTGGTCGGCATGATCCTGACCCCGCCGGACATCTTTTCCCAGACCCTGCTGGCCGTGCCGATGTGGCTGCTGTTCGAGATTGGCATCCTGTTCGGTGGCCTGATCCGCAAGCGCAGCGAAGACCCACAAGAGCCAGCGGCCGACGATCACAACGACCAGCCGCCAGCGACCCAAGCGTGAACCTGCTGCTGCTCGAAGAGGCCGACTTCATTGGGCCTGACCGGGTCGTGCTGAGCGATCGCCGATTGACCCACATGCAGGAAGTCCATCGCAGCGCTGTCGGCGACAGCCTGCGGGTCGGACGCATTGGCGGCTTGATGGGCACGGCCCAGGTGCTGCGCCTGGAAGCCCGCGAAGCCGAACTGCAAGTGACCCTCGACCAGCCACCGCCGGCCAAACTGCCGCTCACACTGGTGCTGGCGCTGCCTCGCCCGAAAATGCTTCGCCGGGTGTTCCAGACCATCGCCACCATGGGCGTGCCCCGCGTGGTGCTGGTCAATAGCTACCGCGTGGAAAAGAGCTTCTGGCAGACCCCCTTCCTGGAACCCGAAGCCATTCGCGAGCAACTGATTCTGGGCCTGGAACAGGCCAGGGACAGTGTGTTACCGGAAATCGTCATTGAGAAGCGCTTCAAACCCTTCGTCGAAGACCGCCTCCCCGCCATCGTCGATGGCACCTTGGGCCTGGTGGGTCATCCCGGCAACTACCCGCCCTGTCCCCGAGCACTGGCGGAGCCAGTCACCTTGGCGATCGGCCCGGAGGGTGGCTGGATTCCCTACGAGATCGACCTGCTGGCCAAGGCAGGCCTGCAGCCGGTGCAACTGGGCGATCGGATCCTGCGGGTCGAGACCGCGGTTACAGCACTGCTCGCACGACTGTTCTGATCCAGTGGCTTGCCACGGTATTCCAAACTCATCTAACTCATTTCTCCAGTTACCCCCTGATGGGCCGATAGTGCTTATACAAAGCAGTTCCGCCCTTCAAGGGAGTATCAGCATGTTCCGATGGCTAGATAACGTAGGCGTTAATCGCAAACTCGGCTTCGGCTTCGGTCTGGTGCTGTTCCTAACCTTGATGATCGCTTTCACCGGATGGACCGGCCTGAGCAATGTAATTGCACGCGGCGACACGCTGGGGTTCATCGCCAGCCTGAACGACCTGACCAAAGACCTGCGCTCGGCGCGCATGGATTATGACGCGACCCGCGGCGAAAAGGGCCCAGGTGACATCAACGATCTCCTCGGTAAATTGGAGCCTGGGCTACAGACCGCCCGCCAATTGATCGAGCAACCGGCCGACGTGGCGATCATCGACAAGCAACTGGCGGCGGTCGCCGAGTACAGAGTTGCCGTCGCCGAATTGATCCGCGCCACCGCCAGTCGTGAGGATGCGCGCAGCAAATTGGGCGCCAACGCCGATAACGCCGTGGCCCGCGTCGCCAACGTTGAAAACGCCATTCGGCAAAGCGACAACGTTGCTCAGTTCGACAGCGTGGTAAACCTGAGCAAGGCAATCCAGCAAGCCCGCTATCAGGTTCGCGGCTATACCTACAGCGGCAAGGCCGAGGCCGAGCAACCGGCCCTGGATGCCATCGATAACGCGTTGAAAACCCTCGGCAGCCTGCCGGCCCAACTGCCCGATGAGCACGCCGCCAACCTGCAACAGGCCAGCGAATCGTTCAAGACCTATCGTGCTGCGGTCAGCCAGTTCCATGACGCCCAGACCGCCAACGCTGCCGCCATCAAGCGCATGTCCGACCTGGGGGTTGTGCTACGCGAGGCCAGCGGAAACCTCACCCTGTCCCAGACGGCCGTGCGCGACCATGATGCAACCCAAGCCAACATTTTCCTCATCTCGGCCGCCGCGCTGGCCCTGCTGTTCGGGGTGATCGCAGCCATGGCGATCACCCGACAGATCGTCAACCCGCTGGAGCAGACCCTCAAGGTCGCCGAGCGCGTGGCGGCAGGTGACTTGACCCACAACCTCAGTTCCGAGCGCCGCGACGAACTGGGCCAACTGCAACGTGCCATGCAGAGCATGACCGTGGGCCTGCGCCAATTGATCGGCGGCATCAGCGAAAGCGTCACGCAAATCGCCAGCGCCGCCGAACAGCTCTCGGCCGTCACCGAACAGACCAGCGCCGGGGTCAACAGCCAGAAAGTGGAAACCGACCAGGTCGCCACTGCCATGCACGAAATGACCGCCACAGTGCAGGAAGTGGCACGTAATGCCGAGGAAGCCTCCGAAGCGGCCGTCGCCGCTGACCAACAAGCTCGCGAAGGCGAAAAAGTGGTGGGCGAAGCCATCGCCCAGATCGAACGCCTGTCCAAGGAAGTGGGCAACTCCACCGAAGCGATGGGTCATCTCAAACGCGAAAGCGACAAGATCGGCAGCGTGCTGGACGTGATCAAGTCCGTGGCCCAACAAACCAACCTGCTGGCTCTCAACGCGGCCATCGAGGCGGCTCGTGCCGGTGAAGCCGGGCGTGGTTTTGCGGTGGTGGCCGACGAGGTGCGCAGCCTGGCCCAGCGTACCCAGAAGTCCACCGAAGAAATCGAAGCGCTGATCGGCAGCCTGCAATCGGGCACCGAACAAGTCGCGACCACCCTGGACAACAGCCGCAACCTGACCGACAGCAGTGTCGAACTGACCCGCCGCGCCGGCGGGTCACTGGAAAACATCACCCGCACGGTCTCGGCCATCCAGTCGATGAACCAACAGATCGCCGCCGCGGCCGAGCAACAGAGCGCCGTGGCCGAAGAGATCAACCGCAGTGTCGTGAATGTTCGCGATGTGTCCGAACAGACCGCGGCATCCAGTGAAGAAACCGCCGCCTCCAGCGCCGAACTGGCGCGGCTGGGGATTCATCTGCAGACGCTGGTAGGACGTTTCAAAGTCTAAGCACCGAAAAAGCGGCAACACGTGGCGAGGCAGCTTGCTCGCGACGCAAAGCAACTGACGCCTATTCACTACAGATCCCTTCCAACCGGTCGATATAGCTCCCAGCATATAAACTCAACGCTGCAGGGAGTAACGGCATGTTCCGATGGCTAGGTAACGTAGGCGTCAATCGAAAACTTGGTTTCGGCTTCGGCCTGGTGCTGTTCCTGACCGTGATGATCGCCTTCACCGGCTGGAGCGGCTTGGGTAACGTGATCAGCCGTGGCGACAAACTGGGGTTCATTGCCAGCCTGAACGATTTGACCAAGGACTTGCGCCTCGCCCGCATGGACTACTACACCACACGGGGCGAGAACGGCCCGCAGCAAGTCAACGACCTGCTCGGCAAACTCGAAGCTGGGCTCCAGACCGCTCGCCAACTGATCGAGCAACCAGCCGATGTAGCGCTGATCGACAAGCAATTGGCCGCCGTCGCCGAGTACAAAAGCGCCTTCGCCGAGATGACCCGCGCCACCGTGAGCCGTGAAGATGCCCGCAGCAAACTTGGCGCCAGTGCCGACAACGCCGTGGCCCGCGTCGCTGAAGTGGAGAAATCGCTACTGCAAGGCGACAGCGTCGCCCAGTTCAACAGCGTTGTGACCCTGAGCAAGGCGGTCCAGCAAGCGCGCTATCAAGTTCGCGGCTACACCTACAGTGGCAAAAGCGAAGCCCAGCAACCGGCTCTCGAGGCCATCGACACGGTCCTCAAACTGCTCGCCCGCTTGCCGGAGCAGGTACCCGAGGAGCACGCCGCCAACCTGCAACAGGCCAACGACTCGATCAACGCCTACCGCGCAGCGGTCAGTCAATTCCGTGACTCCCAGATCGACAATGCCGCTGCACTCAAGCGCATGACAGAACAAGGCGACGTGTTGCTCGACGCCAGCCAAAAGCTGACAGTGTCCCAGACGGCCGTTCGCGACCACGACGCAGCCAAGGCCAAGACCTTCCTGGCATCGGCTGCCGTGCTCGCGTTGCTGTTCGGTGTCATCGCGGCCTTGGTCATCACCCGGCAGATCGTCGGCCCCCTGGGCCAGACCCTCAAGATCGCCGAACGTGTGGCGGCGGGCGACTTGACCCACAACCTCAACTCCGACCGCCGCGACGAACTGGGCCAGCTACAGCGCGCCATGCAGAGCATGACCGTGGGCCTGCGGCAATTGATCGGCGGCATCAGCGAGGGCGTCACGCAAATCGCCAGCGCCGCCGAGCAACTCTCTGCAGTCACCGAACAGACCAGCGCCGGGGTCAACAGCCAGAAAGTGGAAACCGACCAGGTCGCCACCGCCATGCACGAAATGACCGCCACGGTGCAGGAAGTGGCCCGCAATGCCGAAGAAGCCTCCGAGGCCGCAGCCGCTGCCGATGCCCAGGCGCGCGAAGGCGACAAGGTGGTCGGAGAAGCGATTGCCCAGATCGAACGCCTGGCACTCGAAGTCGGTAACTCCACCACCGCCATGGGCGATCTGAAGCGAGAAAGCGACAAGATCGGCAGTGTGCTGGATGTGATCAAATCCGTCGCCCAGCAAACCAACCTGCTGGCCCTCAACGCCGCCATCGAGGCGGCCCGGGCCGGTGAAGCCGGTCGTGGTTTCGCCGTGGTGGCCGACGAGGTTCGCAGCCTGGCCCAGCGCACTCAGAAGTCCACTGAAGAAATCGAGCAACTGATCGTCGGCCTGCAATCAGGCACCGAACAGGTCGCGACCACGCTGGACAACAGCCGCAACTTGACCGACAGCAGCGTCGAACTGACCCGTCGCGCCGGAGGCTCGTTGGAAAACATCACCCGTACCGTCTCGGCGATCCAGTCGATGAACCAACAGATCGCCGCCGCCGCCGAGCAGCAGAGTGCCGTGGCCGAAGAGATCAACCGCAGTGTGCTGAATGTACGTGATGTGTCGGAGCAAACGGCGTCGTCCAGTGAAGAGACTGCCGCTTCGAGCGCTGAACTGGCGCGGTTGGGGGTTCATTTGCAGACGTTGGTGGGGCGGTTCAGGGTTTAACCTGCATCCCGAGCCTCTGAAGCCGAAGACGTTCTGGCGAGGGAGCTTGCTCCCTCGCCATGAGTTTATCCCCCTCCCTTTAAATGAACAGTACCGCCCTCCTTGAAGAAGGCCTATTGATCTCGTCGCTGGTTCTTTATTTCATCCCCCCACACTATCGAAACGATTAAATAACCCGTAGACGACTTTAATAGCCAAACACAGGGCAATTATCACTGCAAAAAAATAAATCAAAACAAATGGAGTCAACCCGTTATATAACCCATCCAATGCAACGGATGCGAATACAATCATAGGCAAAGTCGCAACAAAAAAGTACAGGACCACTTTCGAATAAAAAGCCGCTGGTAACAACGCAAATGTAAAAATGGATGAATGTATATAATCAACGGGCAAGTCTCGCTGCGTGATAAAGGAAAACGAGTTCAAGGTCAAAATAAAAGCAATACTTGCCAGCACGCCAACCACCAGACAAACAATATACACAAGCGTATTAACAGCGCTCATCAAAAAAGGTTCAAAGTTGATTTTCCCCGAGAGAACAAAGAAAACGATCAACAACAAAGCCACCCATAAGTAATACACCTGACACCATCTAAACAATATCAGCACAAACAAGTTAACAGGCCGCACCAAAAGTACATCGACCCTTCCCTGAGTAAGCTGTCGAAAAAAACCGGCGATGGCTGAGCTGAAAAAACTCACCAACAAGCCTCCTAATGCGTACGTCATGAAAAAAATAAGAAACCAGTTAATACCGACCTCTTCAGTGATCACAAACGAACTTATTACGTCAAAAAAAACGAACTGCAAACCGTATAGCATGAGCAGCGCCAAGACCCCACCAAACAAATTAACTTTATAGCGAGCCTCTTCTTTTACAGCATTTCCAAGCAACGCCAGAATATGCATTTAACCTCCGGCTCCCGAGTATCTGTTAGTGGCGTACCTAAATGTAACTTTGCAAGCCAGCCACACCACGACCGACCAGAAAACATAAAGACACAGAAGTTCCACAAGCAAGGCATTGCTTGGGCGTAACAAAAACTCCGCTGGACCACTGATTATCAGCCGAAAAGGATTATATTTCATTAAAGGCTGCAGATAATCCGGCCAATAAGCGATAGGCAATAGCGTGCCACCGATCACGCTGGCCAAGATAACCTGAAAAGCAAGCGTCATATCGGGTCGAGTTAACCAAAACGTCGACAATGACATCAAAAAGCCCAGCAAGAAACAAAAGAGCAAATTAACCAAGCTCAGCACGACAAATCCAAGAACACCTGTCCACTCCCCTCCCGTAACCATTACAAAAACTGAAATAATCAGAACAGGAATATAGTAGAGAACACTTTCACCAAAGAAGACAAATAAATTGTACGTAAAATAACTAATCGGCTTTATAAATATCCCCTCTAGCCGGCCTTCATGCACATGGGTTGAGACTCTTACAATCAGATCGTAGGCATTGTTCAATCGATTGAGAGCCAACACCGCAACATAATAGAGGTAGGTTTCTTCCAAGGTATATTCAGGCAATGCACCGGCGCGCTCGCCTGTATAAACAAAGCGCCAGATAGCAAACTGTATAAAGAAAGGCACCCCGGTGGCGATTACCAAGTCGGTAATTAACATGGACCGGTCCCTATACACCGAAAGCAAACCGGCCTGCATAAGCTTTAAATAAGCAACACTGTTCACAACTCACTCACCCGACCAGGTCTTGAAAAGATTAACTACATTATTTTCAAAATCCACAGGGGAGACCTCCAAATCGTAAACCCCCTCTCGAAACATCTCAAAAATCGAACTCAAAGAGGCCTTGGGGACAAGGTAAGTCGCCTGATGGGCGCCATCGTTAAGAACACTTATATTCGAAAATCTGCCGATGATCTCCTTAAACTCCAACAGCCCCCGCTCGCTCCAAGCGGGGTCTTGCGTACTGACAGTCAACTTTATATTCGCTTTAAAATTCGCACTTAGTTCGCGCATGGAGCCATCAAAACGTATTTTCCCTTTATCAATAATAATCGCATCGTCGCAGCAGGATTCGATATCGCCCAAATCGTGACTTGTAAGAAAGACTGATAGATTATCTTCCTTTCTTTTATAATTCAGATATCTACGGATCTCATATTTAGACGTAACATCCAGCCCAACCGTCGGCTCATCCAAAAAAATCAACTTCGGTGCATGCAGGAGATTTAGCGTCAGCTCGCATTTGACACGCTCACCCAGGCTGAGGTTACGCACAGGTTTATGCAGGACCTTACTAAGGTTTAGCGCCTCGGTCAGTTCAACAAGGCGCGTGCGATAATCATCATCGTTAATATTGTAAATCTCTTTGTAGGTATTCAAGCTAATCTTCACCGGCAGATCCCACCACAATGAAGTTTTGTGTCCAAACACAACACCAATTTGCTTGAGAAACGCTCTTTCGCGGCGACTGGGATCAAAGCCGAGAACTCTAACAGTCCCCGAGGAAGGTTTTTGAATTCCACACAGGATTTTTATTAAACTGGACTTACCCGCCCCATTAGGTCCAATAAATCCTACCGCGGCACCGGCCTTGACCCGGAAATCGATAGAGCTTAAAGCCTGAAACGGCACATACGTTGGCTTTATTAACTGCTTACACCATTGAGCAATTCCTTCCGTTTCACCGGCCAAATAATAATCTTTACAGACTGATTGCAAATCAATCAACGCTTCCATAGGTGTCCATAGCTTCTATAGCCTAATACCGTAGCATCGCTTTTTGTAGATGCCGTTAATATCGCAACAACACTCGCCAAACTTACTAAACCCGTTAAAAAATTCTTCCAAGAATATCTGCCGGAAATTCGACACTTACTGGCGCAACTATTAAGCGGCCTTCCAAGATCCGTCTTAAAGACGTTCTCTACACCGCCCATCTGCAATCTCAAAAAAGCGAGTTCCGACATTTTCAATAAATCTAATATCATGCGAAACTATTAATGCGGCCGCATTAAGACGCTGTATCTCACCCTCAAGCATTTCTTGGGAGCTGATATCCAAATGATTGGTTGGCTCGTCTAAAATCAAAAAATTTGGGTTGGTTAAGCGAAGCATCAACATCGCAAGGCGTGCTCGCTCACCGTAACTGAGTTGCTCAATTTTCTTTTGAGACTCAATATATGAAAAACCTGAGGCCGCGAGCTTATTAATGGCCTGTTGTCGGTCGAGTTCAAAACTATTCATAAAAAACTCCAACACCTCAGCACCGGGTGGTAATAACGAAAGCTCCTGATCAAGCACCGCAATTTTGACCGATGGACCCATTTTTATTGACAGGCTCGATTCATTGATGATGGCCTTTAGCAAAGTACTCTTACCACAACCATTGGCGCCAGAAATCACCAATCGGTCTCCCCTGTTGACCACCAAGGACTCTATGGCGAATAGCATATGCTCTGGAGTTGAATACAACCTCAAACCCTCGATCCGCAAAATGTGTCTGGCTTTGAATTCGTCCACTTCCAATGTAATCCCGGCTTTACGCGAGGTTTGTTTTTCGGGTACTGAAGCCTCAATAATCTTGATTCTTTTCTCTATTTTTTTAGCCTTCTGCAACGCCTTGTCACTATAGTTATTAACCCCTAATTGACGTTGAAACTGAGCGCTTTTCTTTAATCGTTGAATCTCATTCATGACTTCTGTTCTAGAACACGCCGAGGCATGCTCTTGCTCCAGGAACAGCTTCCGGGCCTGCGTAAAGGAAAAACCAAAGTAGGAAATGGTTCTATCCTGGAGAATTAATGTACTTTGTGTGACTGAATCCAGAAAACTACGATTGTGACTGATCACAACAAATGTAGGGACGATATTACTGTCTCTAAGCAGGCGTATAATGTTCGCAATGTGGTCCTGATCCAAATGATTTGTCGGCTCATCTAACAGCAAGAGATCAGGTTCTACTAGAATTGCCTTGGCAATCATTAGCGTTTTTTTCCAGCCACCATTCAGCTGATTGAACGGCAGCGACCGATGGTCTTTCGGAAAGCCACATAGTTCAAGCACATAGTCTACTCTCCATCTATCATCAACAGAATCGCATAGATAACTTTCCAATATTCCAGAAGCAGATAACTCATCCCATTGTTCTGGAAAGCCCTGCTCTACA
This sequence comes from Pseudomonas sp. CFBP 5748, assembly GCF_053850495.1. NCBI lineage: Bacteria > Pseudomonadati > Pseudomonadota > Gammaproteobacteria > Pseudomonadales > Pseudomonadaceae > Pseudomonas > Pseudomonas sp. CFBP 5748. The sequence continues at coordinate 225,024 of NZ_JBSPTN010000007.1, read as the reverse complement.
TATTGACATCGCAACCCCTTGGAATGGGCGATGATACCTTCATGCTCATTTATATGCTTTGCAATACTGCGTAGCAACGAAGTTTTCCCAGAGCCGTTATTACCGATAACGCCTATTTTGTCTCCCGCCTGGATGGAGAAATTAACGTCCTTAAAAAGCACTTTCCCGCTCAAAGACAAAGAAACGCCTTCCAGCTTCACCAAGGACATGACTAATTCAACTCCCACTCTCTGACAATACTTCTCCGCTTATACGATTTCTGCTCTGGCAGAGCATCAACTTCCCGGTGTAAGAGCTCGATTGAATAACCAAACAAACAAGAGAGTCGCTCTTTCAACTGCAATAAAATTTCTTCCATTTTTTTGTGTGGCGCGCCAACGTAACGAGTCATCAGTTCTATTGTTTCCGCGCTTTTTTGGGTTAACCGAAATGCTTCCAACGTTCTGTCAGGTGTGACCAAAATATCATCCACCGCGGCGAGAATAGATGCGCTAGGCACCAAGTGATATTCACGCGTACGAAAGGCATCATCACGCCTCCCATTTATTTCGTATAACGTCGTACAATCACTACCGCACGCACACCGCTCAGGCTCTAATTTCTGCCTGGCGACATCTCCGTGATCAAATCGAATCAACGGCATCAATTCATTATTTAGATCTGTGCAGACAACGTTACCGTAACCCCGTACATCAGCGTTCACAACTTCCAAGTAAACGCCGTCTTCAATAGCGTGATATTGACCATGAGCACATTGTGTCGCTATCAAACCGACCTCTTCAGAACTGTATTCGTCAAATACAGGAAGGCCCAGGGCTTGTGAGTAGTAGCTTCGCTCCAACTGTGTACTGCTTTCTGAATTAGTTAAAATGGCTTCAACGCCACTCATTTTTACTTCAGCCTTATGCTTAAGTATTAACGGCAAGTAGCTTGGCAGTGTCACAAGCAGCTTGGGGCGCAGGAGCATCAAGTGTTCACCCAAGGGTGTGCTGGGAAGCAGATCAGGAAGCTGAAAGGTTCTATACATTCCATGAAGCGACGAAAACGCCAATCCGGAGTGATGAAGCATATAAATCCAGTCATGCTTTTGGAGTGGGCGCTGCAAGCACGAATTGTAAAAACGCATCACTTGTAAATGATCTAGAACGATATCGTCGTCATCACTATAAATGGTGAAGGGCTTTCCGCTTGAGCCGGATGTTCGAGAGGTATTAGCGAGTTCAAGAGCCTCCGGATCATTTACAATCATACGAGCATCAAAACTGCTAAGGAGGCCTTTGTTGACTATCGGGAGCTGCTCAAAATCCGAAAAGCTGGAGATCCCGCCCTCCTCATAACCGCAGGCACCATACAGTTCCCGATAAAACGGGACGTTTTTGTACGCGTTGTCAACCAAGCTTCGAATTTTCGCGAGTTGGAATTTTTTTATCTCAGCGCGTTCCTGGCTTAAAAATCGCCCCATTGAGTCTGCGTTTTTTGACCATGACTCGAGAGCGTCACCTTGAAGGTTATAATTATCGGTTCTTGGTTTAAATGCTTGTTGCGCCAGCTTTTTTATCGCCGTCAAGCGGACACTTTCCAACTGCGAACCTTGGATGATTTCTGAGGAATGAAATTTGTTCATTGGATGTCCCCTGTCATTTAAAGTTACGTTTATTTGTTAACTCTCGACATACGCAATTTAAAATTCTAACCCACATCGACTCATGAAAAAAAGCCAACAGATGCCTCCTTCATAATTAGATACAAAAACATCACTAACTAAATACAAACAAGACCAAGAACGAGTTAAAGCATCTGAAAAATAAATTGGTTTTCTCAGAACAAGGCGTCATACTGATGATGCTTTAGCACACATAACATCTTCAAGGAGGAAGAGAATTCCATGGTTGATTTTAATAAGCTTGTACCCGAGATGATCGTATCTGACATTAAGGTAAGTTTAAAATTTTATTGCAAAATTATTGGATTCCAAATTGAGTACGAAAGGCCGAAAAATGGCTTTGCATTCATTTCGTATCATGGGAGCCAACTCATGCTGGAGCAAGATTATTTCCACAAATCACCTTGGCGAGTAGAACCTCTACAACAACCCTACGGGCGAGGGATGAATCTCTCAATTGATTGTCCGGATGTCAAAGCGCTGGCAAAGGCCTTAGTAACCTCGGGACATGAACTACGTAAACCAGTAGAAGAAGCTTGGTACAAGGAAAACAAGCAACTGCATGGCGAGAGTAATTTTCTTGTTTTAGACCCCGACGGTTACCTACTCCGCTTCGCTCAGGATTTAGGTTCAAAACCTGATAATCGCAACGAACTCTGATACATCAGACCACTTATTGATTACTCACCTTTTTTAAGTTTCGACATCGATTATAAAATGGGTGAGTAATCATTACTTTGGGGCGTTCACAATGGGATCACTGATGCGAATTAACGCCATCGCTGTGTTTGCTCAGATCACATCCATACGTTCAACACGGCGTACGTATTACCTTAGGAGCAATTACCGATCTTGAAAGTGATACCGCATCAATGTGCTGAGGATTATATTTACTTTCGATCAACTTCGTTTGCATCTGTTCGATGGATAGCTCCACATCCCCTACATGCCCTACCAGCCAAACCCAATCCTGCTCATCCACTTCGAAATACGTCACATGGTGGAATACTTTCTTCATTCTGTCATAGGATTTTTTAAGGGTCTTATATCGCCACAAACTTGAGTTTCCTGCTTGCGTAATAAAGGCGCCACTGGGCGTAAGTAGCGACTTCACTTCATGCCAAAACGGCTCGTTATAAAGAGACTCCGTTTCAGGCCCCTCATCCGGAATATCCATTACGATGAGATCATACCGCGTGGTTTTATCGAGCAAGCTTCTTATGTATTCTTTACCATCCGCAAATATAATTTTCAAAGCATCATCGCTACCGGCGCTCGTGTATTTTATTATTTCTTCGCTTGTATAGCCGTATGGTAAAAATTCGCCACAGGCCACCATACACTCTTCATCAATATCAACATGTGTTACATGCTCCACGCCGGCGTCTTGCAGTATTTTTACAGCCACGCCTTCGGAGGAGCCAATGACCAGAGCAGTTTTCGGCAGAGTCGGCATACTCAAGAGAGCCGGCATCACTTGCCCTTCATGGTAGGCCAATTGACTTAACTCAGAGCTTTGTCGCTCATTATTACAAAATAAAGTAACGCCATGGGCCGTGTCGGCTATCAGCATATCCTGAAATTTTGTTTTACCCTGGAAGTGGATTTTATATATTTCCCACGTTCTATCAACGCCTTTGGAAATAGGCTCTCGCAATAATATTGATTCTGGAATTTTATTCATTCGCACTACTCTCCGCATGCTGTAATCCCTTGAGATTCAAACGTTTCAATATATTTACTTTGTGTACGGCACCCCTTAGCGGTGCCGTTACGAAAACTGACGTGGTTTGGCCTTTGAGAACTGACGCGATAAAACTCACTGGGACGAGTTTTACAAACAAACAACAGACAAATTATTAAATAATTGCGCACACCCTGCTAATGTTTACACTGTTAGTGGCTAAATAATAAGTTAGACATGAAGAGTTGCCCCCGACATTCGACGGTCTCTCAGCGTTCAATAGCAAGTTCAAGAGTTCGCTTGGCCTGCATAAAAATACTGTTTACGACCTCTTGTTCCTGCCCTGCCAAATGTGATGTTACTACTAGATTTTTGGCGGGCAAGGAGAGTAAGCCATACGGATCACTATGCTGGCCTTTATTATCAACCCATTCATTGTAATAGCCGTCTATAAAACAAAACGCATCTGCATTATTCTGAAGATATTTTTTAAGTGCAGCCGGACAGATTATCTTCGGATTGGACATATTCAGTATTTTCAGTTTTGTTGACGCGCCCGCCAATATAAATTCATCGATAAGATTGTACGTTTCAGCGCAACCTTTGAGATGAATACATAAAATATCAACGGTGTTAACCATCTCGACCAAGGTTGCATATCGTAACCCCAACGACGTCTCCAGCCCGACCCTCCTGCTTCTAGACCAGTAGTACATGGTTGTACATTCGCGTAGATGGAGTTGATGTGCCATCTCACTGGCAATCGCCCCCATTCCAACAAAACCTACTCTCAATTTCGACAATGATAGCCTAGGTGTCTGTATCCAGCCGGCCCCCTCTTTGACATTCTCAACACTCTCAAATACTTTTGCCAAGGAAACAGTGATCATTGCCAACGTAAACTCTGTCACTGCCTGAACGTTCATACTGGGTGTATTGGCTAATTTAATACCTTTTTTCGTAGCGCACTCCATGTCCACGAAGCTGGAGATACTGGTTCCCATCACAACCACGTTCTCTAGCCGAACGGCGACCTCCATTAGATGAGAGGATAGATACTCCGGCCCTCCCAAAATATAGTCATGCACGTAGGGCAAGACATCCATGATCTGCTGTTCATCAACGGGGCATCGAATATGAACAACTTCCACATCATCTGGAAATAAATGTCCTCCAACATCAAAGTCACCTGTCACCAGAACCTTTCTCATTAGAGCACCTCCGCCAGGCATTTGTTTTTGCACGCGGAAATTAAAGCAAGCTCTATTAACGCTTGTTTTAATCGCAAAATTGAAGAAAGGAACTGTCCATCAGGTTTCATTAGGGCGATCCTGATACGGTTGTGTCCCGCAACCTGATGACTGTTCCAATAAAAATATCTCCCCGGCAAGACCGCCACGTCACATTTAGCGAGATAATCAGTCAGTTCAAGATCCGACAGACCTGTTTTTTCAATATTGAGCCACATGACAGTCATTATTGAACTTGGCCCGACTGTTTCAATGGCAACCAGGGAGTTTTCTAATTCCGAGCGGGCGATTTCGATATTTTTCATGACGATGGAATGCATATACGAAAGCCCCCCTTTCTTCAGGGTCTCGTCGATAAATGCAACAATCACTCTTAATGAAAAATTAGAGCAGCACAAGTAAATCTCTTCGTAGATGTTCCGTATGTCAGCCGCCAGATCCTCGCTGTAGGAAAGCAGGCTGGCCTTGGTGTCGAGTGTCGGCCATTGCTTACCGGTATCCTCCAAGACTATAAATGACACCCCCTTATCGCTGAGGAGCGCATATTCGTCTATGTTGGTCTGGTGGCAGAACCGGAAAGAAGTATCGAGGATCAAGATCACATCGTGTCGATGACACAAGTCGATAACATTCGACATCGCGATCGCATCAAGTGCGACCCCTGTTGGATTATTCGGGTTAACCAGGAATAGCGCATCAAGGCGCCTATCCCGAACAAGATCCTCCAGCAGCGCCGGATCGACAACGACTTTTTCGGGAATGGCCTCGAGGGCGACTTCTCTGCGCCGTAGTAACTGGGCTAGGTTATCAAACGTCGGCTCCACGAGCCCAACCTTGTAATTCTTTGATCTTGCCCACGCTCCGACGATGTCGATACTGTTAGACGCAGTGGGACAAACGGAGAAGTGCGAGTGTCTTCTCAACCCGTCCAGGGCAAAGTACTCGGCAAACTTGTTTTTAAATAAAACCTCCATCTCCGGAATCGGCATCTCAACCGCGGAGCCCCATAACTCGGGTAACTCGGACAACACCGAACCAAAATGCTCCTTCGCCGAAATATAACTATGTCCATCTGCAAGATTGTACTTTGCAGACAAGCCAAAAACTTCCAGCTCTGTCAGGTTATTATTTTTATGGCCAGGTAAAAATTTCATTCAGCGCTACAACCCTTTCAAGAGACAACACCCAAACTTGCCGGCCGAACTTTAGCGACCCGAATTCGCTCTGTAAAGCTCACAAGCAGGACTTAGTCTATCTGAATATTTCTACCCCCCCTCGCTTTCACTCCAACGCCATTGTCCATCTTTAATACGGCTACCCCATTCCTGACAACCCATAAAGTCGATACTTTAAGTTTATTGTTTCTTTATCTTTCAGATGTTTATCACTTCAAACATGCCACTTGATAAGTTTATTTAGTGCCATAACTTTCTCCCGCCACCTACTCCGTAACATTACGATGTATTAATACTTGATAGTTTCCGTACCGGGAGATAACGCTCAAACCTAACAGTTCTGCTAGGTTGACATCCGCTTTCAGTACGGTAAATGTGGGATCAATGCTCCAACTGCGGGGAAGTGGTGATGCCCAGCTCATCTGATCGCGCCTTAATAGCCTATCGCTACGATGCACTTGACCGCCTGGTTGGCCGCACGCCTGCAGGGCAACCCCATCAGAGACGCTTCTATCAAAAGGACGTTCTGGTGACGGAGATCGAAGGCGGCGTTAGTTACCGGATTTTTCAATACCAGGACGAATTGCTTGCAGAACGCCATAACGGGCGTATCCCACGTACGGCCTTATTGATCACCGATAAACAACGCTCGGTGCTGCAGGCATTCGATGCGAGATCGGTCTATACCCCGTATGGCCATCGTTCTGTGGCAGGGAGCTTTGCCAGCCTTACGGGCTTCAACGGAGAACGTGCTGACTCGACTACCGGCCACTATTTGCTGGGAAACGGACACCGGGCCTTCAACCCAGTGCTCATGCGTTTCAACCGGCCCGATAGCTTGAGCCCATTTGGAGAAGGCGGCCTGAATAGCTATGCATATTGTGGGGGGGATCCCGTCAATCGTAGGGATCCCACAGGAAAATGGAATGTACATGGATGGTTTGCTAACGCGCTCTTGGAGATTATCGGCGCCTACGCAGTTCCTTTCATCCCCCAACGAGCAGTAACGTGGATCCCCGGAGTCGGAAATCGTACATTCGGACGTGTGACTAAAATAGCTAGCAGAATTTCCGGTTTTATTGCGGCAGGGGCTTATGTGGCTTTGAACCGCTATGATGCCTACGCTTTCGAAGCATCACTCTATGACAAACTCTTCACCGGTTTCCTGGCGATTTCTACCTTTAGCACTCTCAGCGCTGCGGCTTCGACCCTACATAAAGTAGCTCGAAAGGGGCGGCCGTCTGCTCCCCCCATCACCGACGTGTCATTCCGACCTAGACCAAGCGTTTCTAGCTTAGCCGTTGAACCTGTGCCTCTCTCAGTGAGGAGTTTGAACGGGTATAGTGCTAGAGAGGTTGCCCCCGAATCGCGGGTACCAGAGGCCATTGATATACGACGAAGCTAATGCTTCTCAGCGGACATGCCCCTGAGCAACGAGAGCGAAAGTCAGCGCCTGGATATTTTCATCCGATCCCCCTTCATTCCTTTACGCCACGTCGACGGAATGCTCATGCCTGGGGCGTCTGCACATTTATGTCCTGGCGGTTATGCGTGACTAAAGCCAAGTGATTGTGTCGCGGGGGTCCACAGTCAATGCGGTGCCACAGATAAAATGCACCCAACAAAAAGCCCCGCTTCCTTTCAGAAGCGGGGCTTTTTGCGTATCAGGCCACTTGAGGCTGTGCGCTCACCGGCTGAAGCGGTAGCAGCGGTGCATGGGGATCGGCCTTGACCGATTCGCGCCACGCCGCCAGCCACTCGGGATGAGCCTCGCTCCAGACTTGCTCATGCAGGCGGGACAAGGCCACCGGGTCGCTCAGCAGCGCCAATCGCTCGCTGTTGCTCAACCCGGCCGGACCGGCCTTCAGCGCGTGACGAACGCGCTCGACCCGCAGCCATTCAATCGGCTCGGCCTGGCCGTGCCGTGAGGTTGCCAGCGCATACGCCAAGGCGTTTTGTTGTGGATCGACCACCGCCCGGATGAAACCGTCGTTCAGCGCGTGCCAACGATTTTCATGGGTGTACTGGTCCGTCGACAGCAGTTCCTGCGGCGGTGCGTATTCCTCGGGGATCAGGAACAGGCTTTCATCACGGGACTTCAAGCCCAGGCCCACGCGGCTGGAAATCACCGATACCGGGATCGACAGCATCAAGGAACCAACGATCGGCACCAGCCACCACAAGAAGCTCGGGTTCAGCCAGATCACCAGCAAGGCCCAGAAAAAGCCCAGCAGAGTCTGCGGACCGTGGCGCTTGAGCGCTTCGCTCCACGGCGTGGAGTCGTCGTCACGTTGCGGCGAGTTCCAGGTTGCCGCCCAGCCCAGGAAAGCGGCGAGCACGAAACGGGTGTGGAAAATCATCCGCACCGGCGCCAGCAGCATGGAGAACAGCATCTCCAGCAGCATCGACAGCGTCACCTTGAACTTGCCACCGAACTCCTTCGCACCCTTGGCCCAGATCAGCACGATACTCAGCAACTTGGGCAGGAACAGCAGCACGATAGTGGTCGAGAACAGGGCGATGGCTTTTTCCGGGTGCCATTGTGGCCACAACGGATAAAGCTGACGCGGCTCGAGGAAGTACTGCGGCTCCATCAGCGTGTTCACCGCCAGCAGCGCAGTGGACAGCACCAGGAAGAAGAACCACAGGGGTGCCGACAGGTAGGACATCACGCCGGTCAGGAACACCGCACGATGCACCGGGTGCATGCCCTTGACCAGGAACAGCCGGAAGTTCATCAGGTTGCCGTGGCACCAGCGACGGTCGCGCTTGAGCTCGTCCAACAGGTTCGGCGGCAGTTCTTCGTAGCTGCCCGGCAGGTCATAGGCAATCCACACGCCCCAGCCGGCACGACGCATCAGCGCAGCTTCGACGAAATCGTGGGACAGGATCGCACCGGCGAACGCGCCTTTGCCGGGCAACGGCGCCAGGGCGCAGTGCTCGATGAACGGCTTCATGCGGATGATCGCGTTGTGGCCCCAGTAGTGGGACTCACCCAACTGCCAGAAGTGCAGGCCAGCGGTGAACAACGGACCGTACACCCGCGTGGCGAACTGCTGCATGCGTGCATACAGCGTGTCCATGCCCGAGGCACGTGGAGCGGTCTGGATGATGCCAGCGTCCGGCGTGGCTTCCATCAGGCGCACCAGACTGGTCAGGCACGTACCGCTCATGACGCTGTCGGCGTCGAGCACGACCATGTACTTGTATTCGCTGCCCCAGCGACGGCAGAAGTCGTCGAGGTTGCCGCTCTTGCGCTTCACGCGACGGCGACGGCGGCGATAGAAGATCTTGCCGAAGCCCCCGGCTTCACGACAGACATCCAGCCAGGCCTGTTGCTCGGCCACGCAGATATCGCTTTCGTTACTGTCGCTGAGCACGAAGAAGTCGAAGCGATCCAGGTCACCGGTGGCGGCCACCGACTCGAAGGTCGCGCGCAAACCGGCAAACACCCGCGGCACGTCTTCGTTACAGATCGGCATCACCAGCGCGGTGCGGGCGTCCTTGGGAATCGGCTCGTTGCCGGCACTGGCACCGGAGATCCGGTATTTGTCGTGGCCGGTGAGCAACTCGAGGAAGCCCATCAGCGCCGTCCAGAAACCGGCCGACACCCAGCAGAACAGAATCCCGAACAGAATCAGGATGCTGGTTTGCAGCGCATAGGGCAGCACTTGCGTGGCGGTCTGCAACAGCGGTTGGTGCAGGACTTCTTCCAGGTCCACGAACGACCAACCCTGGTACGGCATGATGCCTTTCATGTACCAGCCGGCGACGATGGTCTGGCCGAGCATCAATATCAGCAGGATATAGCGGCGGGTCGAACCCACGGTGCGCCAGCGCGCATGGGGCAATACCCGCTCATCCTTGGGCGGCTTCGGCGGATTGGTGCGACCGGTCAGGCGCCGCCAGCCACGCACCAGGATATTGGTACGCCACGGCTCCGGCACGACTTTGGTCCGACGAATCGGCGGTGTCGCCTTCAGGCACACGCGACCGCTGGCATCGACTGCCAGCATCTCGGCGTCCTGGAGTTCCTCAGCGGTGCTCAGGGTCAGGCGACGGCCTACCGAGGCTTGTGCCGCCTCGGCAGGTGCGTCAAAGGTCGAAGACGACAGGCGTGCGTGCAGTTCGCTGAAGGACTTGCAGCCCGCCAGTTCGGCGCGCTGCTCGTCGGTCATTGGCAAATGTGCCAGATACTCGCTGAGAGACTCTGGCTGTACGGGAGTATTACTCATCGGCAGGCAACTGATAGCTCCAGGTCTCGGTCAGGACTTGTTCAGTCTGTTCCGGTTCCTGCGGGGTTGGGGTCGCGTCCACAGCGGCGGACGCCGCCTTGACGGCCTTGGCTTCTTTTTCGTTCTCTATTGCTTGCTCTTTTTCTTTCGCTTTCTCGTTCTGCTGCTTGGCGATCTTGTCGGCCTTGGCCAGGGTGGTCACCGAATGCGACGCGCCAGGCTCCTCGACCGGAACAAGCGGACGGACCAGCGCAGCGCGCATTTCGGTCGCCTTGCTCGGGTCTTTGATCTTCATCCGCAGCGTCAGGCGCCAGCCCTTGGTTTCAGGGTTGTAGCGCACACTGTTCTCGACGATCTCGGCGTTGTCGCCGACGCTCACCTGGCTGCGCACATCGGCGTTTTCAGGCAGGGCTTGCAGGGAAGGACCTTCGAAATCCACCAGGTAGGCCACGCTGCCGTCCGGCTGGCGGATCAGGTTGGATTGCTTCACGTCACCGGTGGAACGCAGGGTCTGCTTGACCCAGGCGCTGTCCGGCGAATGCAGGTTGGCTTCGTCGAGGGTCCAGTGCAGACGGTAGGAGAAGTCCAGCGGCTGGCCTGGCTCCGGCAGTTTTTCCGGGCTCCAGAACGCTACGATGTTGTCGTTGGTCTCGTCGGCGGTCGGAATTTCCACCAGATCGACAGAGCCCTTGCCCCAATCGCCTTTCGGTTCGATCCAGGCGCTTGGGCGTTTTTCGTAGCGGTCGTCGAGGTCTTCGTAGTGGCTGAAGTCACGACCACGTTGCAGCAGGCCGAAACCACGTGGGTTTTCTACCGAGAAGTTGCTCACGGCCAGGTGTTTCGGGTTGTTCAACGGACGCCAGATCCACTCGCCGTTGCCAGCATGGATCGACAGGCCGCTGGAGTCGTGCAGTTCGCGACGGTAGTTCAGCACTTTGGACGGCTGGTTGGCGCCGAACAGGAACATGCTAGTCAGCGGGGCAACGCCCAGCTTGGTCACGCGATCACGCAGGAACATGCGCGACTTCACGTCAACGATGGTATCGGTACCCGGACGCACGGTCAGGCGATAGGCGCCAGTGGCCCGTGGCGAATCCAGCAAGGCGAAGATCACCAGGTGCTTGTCGGTCGGTTTCGGACGTTGGATCCAGAACTCGCGAAAACGCGGGAACTCCTCGCCAGACGGCAGCGCGGTGTCGATGGCCATGCCGCGAGCGGACAAACCGTAAGTCTGCCCCTTGCCGATGACGCGGAAGTAGCTCGCGCCCAGCATGGTCATGATTTCGTCTTGCTTGTCAGCCTTGTTGATCGGGTACAACACGCGGAAACCCGCGTAACCCAACTGCTCGGTGGCCTTGGGATCGAACTTCACGTCACCGAAATCGAAGCGCGACGGGTCGTACTTGATCTCTTCGACGGTCGTCGCGGTGATTTCGTTGATTTTCACCGGGGTGTCGAAATGCATCCCCTGATGATAGAAGGACAGCCTGAACGGGGTCTTCTGGTCGGCCCATTCGGCTTTTTCGGTGCGGAAACGGATTTTTTGATAGTCAGCGAATTTCATTTCGCGGAATTCGTTCGGCAGATTGCTGCGCGGGGCTTCAAATTTTTGCCCGGCCAGTTCTTGAGCCTTCGCCGATACATCATCCAGGCTGAATGCCCACAGTTGGCCCGCGCCGAACAGGCACAACAGGGCCGAGCCCGCTACCAGAGCGTTTCTAAACCGTTTGGCAGACATTTTTTGTGCATTACAGGGACTAACAATCACGAGCAACCCTCGCCGAAAACAGATCAAAAAACCAACGGCCAGATAAAGTATCTGCCTGGTATCGGCATTGAAAAACCGACCCTGCGGACCACTCTTGCCAAGTTGGCGAGCATTGTTCCGACTCCTATGGGGCAAAATGATTCCCCAAATGGATCAGGACAAGTCTCTACCTAAGTCAAATGGACCAGCGAACGCTGATCCCCCGTAGCGCGCGATTATCTAGTAGGCCGCGTGACAACGCATCAGGGATAGCAAAGTATTTATCGAGAAAACTCCCTGTTTAGCCTCGAAACAGGACCGAAAAGGTGTTTCAAACACTTTCAGGCCTGTAACAGAAAGGTTACCGGGCCGTCGTTGACCAGATGCACCTGCATGTCGGCGCCGAATCTACCTGATGCCACAGTGCCATGCACCTGTTTCGCTTGGCTGAGCAGATAGTTGAACAACTCTTCTCCCAGCGCCGCAGGAGCGGCCGTCGAAAAGCTCGGGCGCAAACCGCTTTTGGTGTCTGCCGCCAGGGTGAACTGCGACACCAGCAGCAAACCGCCGCCGACGTCTGCCAGGGACAGGTTCATCTTGCCGTCGGCGTCACTGAATACCCGATAGTTAAGCAGTTTATGCAGGAGTCTGTCAGCGCTGGCCCGGGTGTCCTCGGGCTCGACCGCCACCAGCACCAGCAAGCCCTGGTCCACGGCGCCAACGATCTCGCCGGCGACTTCGACCCGGGCGCCGCGAACCCGTTGCAACAAACCTTTCATGCTTCTTCGGGCGGCAGATCCAGCAGGCGCCGGGCCATTTGCGCTGCGGCGCGCACCAGCGCATCGGTGATGCCCGGCTCCGAAGCGGCGTGGCCGGCGTCGCGAATCACCTGCAATTCGCTGTTAGGCCAGTTCTGATGCAACTCCCAGGCATTGTCCAGCGGGCAGATCACGTCGTAGCGGCCGTGCACGATGACACCCGGCAAATGGGCGATCTTGCCCATGTCGCGAATCAGCTGGTTGGGCTCCAGGAAAGCGTTGTTGGTGAAGTAGTGGCATTCGATCCGGGCAATCGACAGCGCGCGCTGCGGTTCGGAGAAGCGATCGACCACCAGCGGATTCGGGCGCAGGGTCGCGGTACGACCTTCCCAGGTGGACCAGGCCTTGGCCGCGTGCATCTGGGCGATCTGGTCGTTGCCGGTCAGGCGCTTGTGGAAGGCGCTGAGCAAGTCTTCGCGCTCGTCCAGCGGGATCGGTGCGATGTAGTCCTGCCAGTAATCGGGAAACAGACGACTGGCGCCAGCCTGATAGAACCACTCGATTTCCTGCGGACGGCAGAGAAAGATCCCACGCAGAATCAGACCGTGCACCCGCTCCGGATGGGTCTGGGCGTAGGCCAGGGCCAGGGTCGAGCCCCAGGAACCGCCAAACAGCACCCATTTTTCGATGCCCAGGTGCTTACGGATGCGCTCCAGGTCTTCGACCAGATCCCAGGTGGTGTTGTTTTCCAGGCTGGCATGGGGCGTAGAACGACCGCAGCCGCGCTGATCGAAGGTAACAATGCGATAGAGGTTCGGATCGAAGTAGCGGCGGCTCTGCGCATCGCAACCCGCACCCGGGCCGCCGTGGATGAACACCACTGGCAGGCCTTCGGGGGAACCGCTTTCATCGACATAGAGCGTGTGGGTGTCATCGACAGCCAGATCGTGCCGGGCATGGGGTTTGATCTGCGGGTACAAAGTCTGCATTGAGCGCTCCGTAAGGGGTCGAGTCATCCCTGTAGGGACTTCTATTTAGTCTGCCGTCCGGCATCATAAACCCGAATTACCTTAATGAGCATGTCCCCTGCGCAGTCAAAGCGTGTCAGTCAGGTACGCCAGCAGCGTGCGATACATCTGATCGACCTCTGGCACCTGGCCCCGGCCACGCAAACAGCCATGGACCAACCCTCCCCCGACATACAGCACAGCGTCCACGCCTGCGGCGTTCAGCCGCTCGCTATAAAGGACGCCATCGTCGCGCAGCGGGTCCCATTGCGCCACGATGATCAGCGCCGGCGGCAAGCCGCCCAGGTCATCGGCGAGCAACGGCATGGCGAGGGAAGACAGTTGAGCGCCGCTCAGGTAGAGCGCCTGATAACGCTCCAGATCGCTGCTGCTCAGCAGCGGTGCATCGGCACATTCGTGCCGCGAAGGCAAATGCGCCGGGCCACCGAGGGCGGGATAAATCAGCACCTGAGCCCGGGGCAACACTTGCCCGGCGTCGCGCAAGGCCAGGCATAACGCAGCCGCGAGGTTACCCCCGGCGCTGTCGCCCACGACCAGTCGGCGGTGAGGATCAATGGCAAAAGGGGCTGCCGCCAGATGACGCCACACCGCGAGGCAATCTTCGAAAGCCGCCGGAAACGGATGTTCCGGGGCCAGCCGATAATCCACCGCCACCACCAACGCGCCGAGGGTGGCGGCCAGCTCCATGCAGATGAAATCGTGGGAGTCCAGATCCCCCACCACCCAACCGCCTCCATGCAGGTAGAGGATGCACGGCCAGCCTTCGGGCGGCGCTGTGATCCGGGAGTGATAGGCGCGTACGGCCACGCCGGCCAACTGGAAATCCTCGACCGCCAGCACCTCCGGGCACGGCGGCGTGAACGCCCGGCACATTTGGCTGTAGGCCTGGCGCGAGCCGACGAGGCTGGCGTCCGGGGTGTTGAAGCTCAGGGTTTTGTCGATGAAGGCTGACATCTGCTCAGAGAGTGGATATGAGGCCATGAAGAACACCACCCGATAAAAAAGCAGGACAAACACTGACCATTGGTGCTCAGAATCTCTGTGGGAGCAAGGCTTGCCCGCGATAGCGGTGGCACATCCAATATTTATGTCGACTGACGCATCGCCATCGCGGGCAAGCCTTGCTCCCACAGATAAATCACCCGCCACAAAAATAGGCAGGTCAATTTTTCAGACTGGCCTGCACCGCCGCCACGCCATCCTTGCCATCAAAACTGGTCACCCCGGCCAGCCAGCGCTGAAGATCTTCAGGATGATCACGCAGCCATTGGCGGGCGACGTCCTGAGGCGTCTTGCGCTCCATGATCGGCACCATCAACTGGCTTTCCTGGGCGGCGGTGAAGGTGAGGTTTTCCAGCAGCCGATTCACGTTCGGGCAACGCTGGGCATAGTCCGGCGCGGTCACGGTGGAAACAGTTGCGGCGCCTTCGTTCGAGCCGTAGACGTCTTCGCTGCCGGTCAGGTAGGTGATGTTCATGTTGATGTTCATCGGGTGCGGGGTCCAGCCAACGAACACCACGAACTCCTTGCGATTCACCGCCCGCTGTACCGCGGCCAGCATCCCCGCCTCGCCGGACTCGATCAGTTTGAAGTCCTTGAGGCCGAAGTGATTGGTTTCAATCATGGTCTTGATGGTGGTGTTGGCCCCACTGCCCGGCTCGATGCCGTAGATCTTGCCGCCGAGCTGGTCCTTGAACCGGGCGATGTCGGCAAACGTCTTGAGCCCCGCCGCCGCCACGTAGTCCGGCACCGCCAGCGTGGCTTGGGCGTCGGCCAGGCTCGGCTTGTCCAACACCGTCACCTGATTGGCCGCCAGGAACGGGGCGATGTTCTTGTCCATCGCCGGCTTCCAGTAGCCCAGGAAGATATCGAGCCGCTTGTCGCGGATACCGGCGAAGATGATCTGCTGTACAGCGCTGGTCTGCTTGCTGTCGTAACCCAAGCCCGTAAGCAACACGTCGGCCATGCCGCTGGTGGCAATCACGTCGGTCCAGTTGACCACGCCCATGCGCACGGTCTGGCAGGACGCCGGCTCGGCGGCTATCGCCCCGGTGCTCAAGAGGGCGGTACCGCAGAGGATCGACAGACAGCGTTTGAACAGTCTTTTCATCGGGAAGGTCTCGTGCGGCAGCGGATTATTGTAGGTCGGTGTCTTGTTGCACCGTGACCGGAACATTACGCAGCGCCGAGGAGCTGAAAGTGAACTGTGGCGACTCGGTTTTGCACGGTGGCGACAGGTTGAGAAGCATGAATGCTCTTGTGGCGAGGGAGCTTGCTCCCGCTCGGTTGCGTAGCAACTGAAAAAGCAAGGGCGGCTTCGCCGCCCAGCGGGAGCAAGCTCCCTCGCCACAAAAAGCTGCCTCGCCAGGGATCAACGCTTGTAAGTCTTTTGCCCCCACGCCAGGAAGCCTTCAAGCAATTGCTTGAGCACCACCTGGGTCGGCTCCGCCAGGTCAGCACGGTAGTTGAACGGCTCGAACTCTTCCATGTACGTGCTCTGGCACAGTTCCAGTTGCACCGCGTGGATGTGCTCGGCCGGATTGCCGTAGTGCCGGGTAATGTGTCCCCCCTTGAAGCGCCCGTTGAGCACATGGGTGAACTCGCCATGGCGGGCGCAGATAGCTTCGAGCTGGCTGGCCAACGTCGGATCGCAGCTGGCGCCGTTGAAAGTGCCGAGGTTGAAGTCCGGCAGCTTACCGTCGAACAGGTGCGGGATCACCGAGCGGATCGAGTGGGCGTCGAACAGCAAGGCATAGCCATATTCGGCCTTGAGCCGCGCCAATTCCTGTTGCAACGCCTGGTGGTACGGCATCCAGACCTGCTGCAGATAAGTCGCCCGCTCTGCGGCGGATGGCTCCAGCCCTTCGCGAAACAACGGTACACCATCAAACAGCGTCGCCGGGTACAAGCCGGTGGTGGCACCGACGTACATCGGCTTGTCGTCGGAAGGACGGTTCAGGTCGATGACGAACCGAGAATACTCAGCGGCCAAGGTACTGGCGCCCAACTCAGCGGCGAACTCGTAGAGCCGGGGAATGTGCCAGTCGGTGTCCGGCAGGCTTTGGGCCTCAGGGATCAACCCGGCCTGTATTGCCGGGGTGAGACGCAGGCCGGCGTGGGGCATGCTGATCAACAGCGGCACGCGCCCTTGCGTGAAATTCAGGACCTTCTCCACAACCGCTCTCCTCAATCGATTTCAACGCCGTGACGCACGACGCGTTTTTCCAGTTCGCCACCGAGCCAGTACGCCAGGTCAGCCGGCCGGTCGATGTGCCAGGCGACAAAATCCGCCACTTTGCCGGCCTCCAGCGAACCGTGGGTGTCAGCCATGCCCAAGGCCTGGGCCGCATGTATAGTCGCCCCGGCCAAGGCTTCTTCCGGGGTCATCCGAAAGCACGTGCAGGCCATGTTCAACATCAAGCGCAGCGACAGCGCCGGCGAGGTACCGGGGTTGAGGTCGCTGGCCACGGCGATCTTCACGCCGTGCTTGCGCAGGGCATCCATGGGCGGCAGCTGGGTTTCGCGCAGGAAATAAAACGCCCCTGGCAGCAACACGGCCACCGTCCCGGACTCGGCCATGGCCTTGGCATCGTCCTCGGTCATGAACTCCAGGTGATCGGCCGACAGCGCCTGGTAACGGGCCGCCAGGCTTGAGCCGTGCAGGGACGACAATTGCTCGGCGTGCAGCTTCACCGGCAGCCCCAGCCGTTGCGCAGTGATAAACACCCGCTCGACTTGCGCCGGGGAAAACGCCAGGTATTCGCAAAAGGCATCCACCGCATCCACCAGCCCCTCGGCCGCCAAGGCCGGCAGCATCTCGCTACAGATATGCTCGATGTAGTCATCGGCGCGATCTTTGTATTCCGGTGGCAAGGCGTGGGCCGCCAGACAGGTGCTGCGTACGCTGACCGGCAGTTCGGCGCCAAGGCGACGGATGACGCGCAGGATCTTGCGTTCGCTCGCCAGGTCCAGGCCGTAGCCAGACTTGATTTCCACCGTGGTCACGCCGTCGCGCATCAGGCTTTGCAGGCGCTTGGCAGCGCTGGCGAACAGCTCGTCTTCACTGGCGGCCCGGGTGGCGCGCACGGTGCTGGCGATGCCACCGCCAGCCGCGGCGATCTCGGCGTAGCTGACGCCTTGCAGGCGCTGCTCGAATTCACCGCTGCGGTTGCCGCCGAACACCGTGTGGGTGTGACAGTCGATCAGCCCCGGCGTAACCCACGCGCCCCTGAGATCGTTGACCGCCGGATAGTCACCGGCCGGCAGTTCGGCCCGCGGGCCGATCCAATGAATGTGCTCGCCCAAGGTAACGATGGCGGCGTCTTCGATGATCGAGTAGACGCCCTGGGCCATGGTGGCGGCGTGGCAGTTTTGCCAGAGGGTTTTCATCCCGAGTCTCCTCGTCTCATTCAGAATCGGATCGCGAGCAAGCTCGCTCCCACAAGGACTGCGCAGAACCTGTGGGAGCGGGCTTGCTCGCGAAGACGGCGGCACATTCGACATTGATGCAAGTTGACCCTCCGCTTTCGCGAGCAAGCCCGCTCCCACAGGTATCGAGGCTGATCAAACATCGTGTGTGCCTGCTTGCGGTGAGGCCCTTACAGGCTCGGCAACAACTTCGCCATCACCAGCTCATTCAGGCAACGGCTCGCCAACAACTCGCTCGCCGCATTGATGTCCGGCGCAAAGAACCGATCCTTCTCATAAAACGGTACGTCTGAACGCAAGAGCGCGCGGGCCTGTTCCAGCTTCGCGGAGGTCTTCAAACCACCGCGCAGGTCCAACCCCTGGCAAGCCGCCAGCCATTCCACCGCCAAAATCCCACGAGTGTTCTCAGCCATTTCCCACAGGCGCTTGCCAGCGGCCGGGGCCATGGACACATGGTCTTCCTGGTTGGCCGAAGTCGGCAGGCTGTCCACCGAATGGGGATGGGACAGCGCCTTGTTTTCGCTGGCCAGGGCGGCCGCGGTGACCTGGGCGATCATGAAGCCGGAGTTCACCCCGCCATTGGCCACCAGGAACGGCGGCAATTGCGACATGTGCTTGTCCATCATCAACGAAATACGGCGCTCGCTCAGGGAGCCGATCTCGGCAATCGCCAGGGCCATGTTGTCGGCAGCCATTGCCACCGGTTCAGCGTGGAAGTTGCCACCGGAAATCACGTCGCCCTCGGCGGCGAATACCAACGGGTTATCCGACACCGCGTTGGCCTCGATCACCAACACCTCGGCGGCCTGGCGGAACTGGGTCAGGCAGGCACCCATCACTTGCGGTTGGCAACGCAGGGAATACGGGTCCTGAACCTTGTCGCAGTTCTGGTGCGAATCGGAGACTTCGCTGCGCTCGCCCAGCAGATCACGGTAAGCGGCGGCGGCATCGATCTGGCCCTTCTGGCCGCGAGCGGCATGGATGCGCGCGTCGAACGGCGAACGCGAACCGAGCACGGCTTCTACGGTGAGGCTGCCCAGGGCCAGGGCGCCGGCGAACAGGTCTTCGCCTTCAAACAGGCCACGCAGGGCAAACGCGGTGGACACCTGGGTGCCATTGAGCAGCGCCAGGCCTTCCTTCGCGGCCAGGGTCAGCGGCGCGAGACCGGCCACTTTCAATGCCTCGACGGCCGGCAGCCATTCGCCTTTGTAACGGGCCTTGCCTTCGCCCAGCAACACCAGAGACATGTGGGCCAGCGGCGCCAGGTCACCAGAGGCGCCGACCGAACCTTTAAGCGGAATGTGCGGATAGACCTCGGCATTGATCAGCGCGATCAGCGCATCGATCACTTGCCGGCGGATACCGGAAAAACCCCGGCTCAGGCTGTTGACCTTGAGCACCATGACCAGCCGAACCAACGCGTCGCTGATCGGCTCGCCCACACCGGCGGCATGGGACAGCACCAGGGAGCGCTGCAGGTTTTCCAGGTCTTCACTGGCGATGCGGGTCGAGGCCAGCAGGCCGAAACCGGTGTTGATACCGTAGGCGGTGCGATTCTCGGCGAGGATCTGTTCCACGCAGGCGACGCTGGCCTCGATCTGCGCCGAGGCGCTGGCGTCGAGACTCAAGGTCACAGGCTGCTGATAGATATCACGCAATTGAGCCAGGCTCAGTTGGCCGGGGATCAGGTTCAAAGCTTTCATTTCATGCTCCTTTTGAGAGTTTTTATTCACCCGCCAATCGCTCCGGAATGTTCCGTTATCCGTCACCTTCGCTTTTTGGGCGATGCTTTATGGGCAATAGGTGCCTTGGCACGCTGGCGGTTTTTTGATCAATTCAAATTCGGTAAAGCGTCGTGCAGCACGCTCGGGGTTTTAAGCAGCGCGGCGGCGCTGGCGATGTCCGGCGCCAGCCAGCGGTCCTGGTCGTAGGCCGGGACATGCTCGCGCAGCAGTTTCCAGGCAACGCCGGTGCCGGCACCGAAGCGTTGTGTCTGGAGAAATTCAAAGGCTTGGGCCGCCAGCAGGTATTCGATGGCGAGGATCTGTGTGCAGTTTTCCAGCGTGCGATGCAGCTTCAGGGCAGCGTTGGTGCCCATGCTCAAGTGGTCCTCTTGCAGCCCTGAAGTGACGAAGTTGTCGAGCACCGCCGGTTGCGCCAGTTGGCGATTTTCCGCGCACAGCGAAGCGGCGACATACTGCACGATCATCATTCCCGAATTCACCCCG
Source organism: Pseudomonas sp. CFBP 5748 (assembly GCF_053850495.1). Taxonomy (NCBI): domain Bacteria; kingdom Pseudomonadati; phylum Pseudomonadota; class Gammaproteobacteria; order Pseudomonadales; family Pseudomonadaceae; genus Pseudomonas; species Pseudomonas sp. CFBP 5748. The sequence continues at coordinate 204,828 of NZ_JBSPTN010000007.1, read as the reverse complement.
GGATTGGCCACCAAAAAAGCCGGCAGGCCACTGACGTGGGGATTGATCAGACGATCGAGACGGCGCTCGGCGATGGAGCCGATCTCAGCCATGGCGATCGCCAGCAGATCAGCCGCCAGCGCCACCGACTGACCATGGGGATTGGCCTGGGACATCACTCGGAAGTTTTCCGGCGTGCCCAGCAACAACGGGTTATCGGTGGTGGCGTTGAGTTCGGTTTCGATCTGTTTGCGAGCATGCTCCAACTGATCGCGAGCGGCACCGTGTACTTGGGGAATCGAACGGATGCTCAAGGCGTCCTGGGTGCGAATGCCCAGGCTCGAGGCGATGACTTCGCTGCCATCGAGCAGGGTACGCAAGTTGACCCCAACCTGCTGCATGCCCGGGTGCGGCTTGAGCGCGATGATCTCGGCATCGAACGCCGCGATCTGTCCGCGCAGGGCCTCGAAGCTCATGGCACCGATCACGTCGGCCCATTGCACCAACCGCGTCGCATCGGCCAGGGCCAGGCAGCTCAGACCGGTCATGCACGGCGTGCCGTTGACCAGGCACAAACCGTCCTTGGCCCCCAGTTGCACCGGTTGCAAACCTTCTGCAGCCAGGGCCTGTTGCGCCGAAACGATTTGCCCGCGATAGCTGACATTGCCAACGCCCAGCAGCGCGATGCTGATGTGGGCCATGTGGGTCAGGTAGCCCACCGACCCCTGGGACGGCACCTGGGGCGTGATGCCGCGATTGAGCAGCGCCAGCAACGCTTCGACCACCCGGCGGTGAATGCCGGATTTGCCGTGGCTGTAGTTGAGGATGGCGGCACAGAGAATCGCCCGGGTCTGCTCATCGGAAAGCGGCGCGCCCACGCCACAGGCATGGCTGAGCAGGGTGTTGCGTGACAGTTGGCTGAGTTGTTCGTCCTTGAGCGAGACATTGCACAAGGCCCCCAGGCCGGTGTTGACGCCATAGGCGCGCTCGCCGCTTTCGACGATGCGCTGGACAATGGCCTGGGCATTGTCGATCCGTGCCCAAGCCTGGGTCGACAGTTCCAGGGGCGCGCCGAAACGGGCGACGGCGACCACATCCTGCCAACGCAACGGAGCGTCGGCGATTACGATTTTTTCAGCCTGGGACATCTTCAACCTCGTGCTTACAACTTGAACATTGATCCAGCTTTGCCGGCCCTATCGCGAGCAAGCTCGCTCCCACAGGGGTACGCATTCCAATGTGGGAGCGAGCTTGCTCGCGATGGGGCCAGCCCAGCCACCACAAATTCCTCAAACCACCGCCGCACGCCGCTGCACAAACCGATCGACATACTCATCCGCTGGCGAGTGTAGGATCTCCCGGGGCGTGCCGACCTGAATCAGCTTGCCGTCCTTGAGGATCGCGATGCGGTTACCGATGCGCACGGCCTCGTCGAGGTCGTGGGTGATGAACACGATGGTCTTGTGCAGGGTCTTTTGCAGCTCCAGCAACTGGTCCTGCATTTCCGCACGGATCAGCGGGTCGAGGGCACTGAAGGCTTCGTCCATCAGGATGATGTCGGTGTCCGCCGCCAAGGCTCGGGCCAGGCCCACGCGCTGGCGCATGCCGCCGGAGAGCTGGTGCGGGTATTTGTTCTCGTAGCCCTTCAGGCCCACGGTGTTGATCCAGTGCAACGCGCGCTCGGCGCAGACCTGCTTGCTCTCGCCGCGCACTTTCAAACCGTAGGCGACGTTGTCCAGCACGCTCTTGTGGGGCAACAAGCCGAAGCTCTGGAACACCATGCTGATCTTGTGCCGACGAAATTCGCGCAGGGCGTCCATGTCCAGTTGCAGGATGTCTTCGCCGTCCACCAGGATCGCACCGCTGGTAGGATCGATCAGTCGATTGAAGTGCCGCACCAGGGTGGACTTGCCGGAACCCGACAGGCCCATGATCACGAAGATCTCCCCCGTGCCGATGCTCAATGACAGGTCGTTCACACCGACGACGCAACCGGTATCGGCCAGCACCTGATCCTTGGTCTTGTTCTGGCGGATCAGTTCCAGGGCTTCCTTGGAGCGATTGCCGAAAATCTTGAAGACGTTTTTGACTTCGATTTTGCTGACGGTTGCGTTGTTCATTTGCTCACCTCATGCCGAGGACGACCATAGGCCTGGGTAATGCGGTCGATGACCACGGCGAGAATCACGATCGCCAGCCCGGCTTCCAGGCCGCGTCCGACGTTGAGGGTCTGGATGCCCACCAGTACGTCTTCACCCAGGCCTCGGGCGCCGATCATCGAAGCGATGACGACCATCGACAAGGCCATCATGGTGGTCTGGTTGATCCCGGCCATGATGCTCGGCAGGGCCAGGGGCAGTTGCACGCCGAACAGCTGCTGCCAGCGGTTGGCGCCGAAGGCGTTGATGGCTTCCATCACTTCGCCGTCTACCTGGCGAATGCCCAGGTCGGTCAGGCGAATCAGTGGCGGCGCGGCGTAGATCACCGTGGCGAAAATCGCCGGGACCTTGCCCAGGCCAAACAGCATCAACACCGGAATCAGGTACACGAAGCTCGGCATGGTCTGCATGATGTCCAGCAACGGCATCAGCACCGAACGCAGGCGATTGCTGCGCGCCGAGAGGATGCCCAGCGGAATGCCGATCAACACCGAGATCAGCGTCGCCACCAGCATCAGGGCGAGGGTCTGCATCAGTTTGTCCCACAGGCCCACCGCGCCCACCAGAAACAGCAGCCCGACGATCACTGCCGTGGCCACGACTTTGCGGGTGGCGTGCCAGGCAACGCCGCCGACGATGGCCAGCATCAGCCACCAGGGCGCCATGCGCAGCAGGCCTTCGAGGTTGACGATGGCCCACAGCAAGGTGTCGGAGATGTGCCGGAACACATCGCCATAGTTGGTCACCAGGGAGTCGACCCAACCGTTGACCCAGTCGGCAATGGAGAAGGTAAAGCTTTCGGGAAACATAAGAGACTCTCGATCAAATGGATGCAGTGAACGTCCCGGCCAGCCCTAGGGTTGGCCGGGGTATTCGACCTACAGAGCCGCGTCGATTTTCTTGGCCGCGTCTTCACTGACCCAGGCGTGCCAGACTTCAGGATGTTCCTTCAGGAAGATCTTCGCCAGTTTCGGCGACTCGATCCGCTCCTTGGCCATACGGCCGAGGTTCTGGTTCAGGATATCGATGGGCAGGTTGACCTTTTCCAGCACCGCCACCAGTTCCGGGGCTTCGTCGTGGAAGGTCTTGGACAGGCCGACCTTGATACTCACGCTTTTATCCACGCCCGGTTTTTCTTCCAGTTTCACCAGGTCCACCTGGCCCATCAGCGGCGTTGGCGACCAGTAGTAGAACAGGATCGGCTCGCCACGCTTGTAGCTCGACAGCACCGCCGCATCCAAGGCCGGGCCGGTGCCAGGACGGAAGTTGGTGTAGGTTTTTTCCAGGCCATAACTTTTCAGCATTTCGCTGTTGTCCAGCTCGCAGGTCCAACCGGCCGGGCAGTTATAGAAACGGCCTTTGGACGGCTCCTCCTGATCCTTGAACACGGCGGCGTACTGGCCCAGGTCAGCGATGTTCTTCAGGCCCGGCGCCTTAGGCTCGAGCTTGCGTTTGGCATCACCTTCGATCACGTAGCGCGGCACGTACCAGCCTTCAATGGCACCCACCACCGGCGCACCGACGCCAACCACTTTGCCGGCCTTCTCGGCCTTGTTCCAGACTTCACTGCGGCCGACCCACTCTTCGGCAAATACCTGGATGTCGTTGCTGCTCAGGGCGTTCTCCATGGTGATGGAGTTGCCTGGCAGGCTGTCGGTCTTGCAGCCGTAGCCTTTTTCCAGCACCACTTGCAGGACGTCGGTCAGCAACATGCCGCTTTCCCAGTTCAGGCCGGCGAACTTCACCGGTTTGCCCGACTCGCACCAACCCGCCGCTTGCGTGGCGCCGGCGCTGGCCAGCAGGCCCATGGAAAGCAATGTGGTCAGCAGGGTCTTGTTCGATTTCATTGTGTGACGCTCCTAATCATTGAATTGGCTTACGGCAGTCAAGAGGCATCCAGCCCTGTCAACGTCCCATCAGACCGCTTGGATGCGGCCCGCCCTACTCGGTTGTGCGTCAACCGCGTCCTGCTCGACCGGCAGGATCAATTGGTCGGGTACGGCGCTATGCCACTTTCTGGCGGCGACGTAATACAGCCCCGCCGGTACCACCAGGCCGATGATCCAGGAGATATCCACGCCCCCCATCGCTTCCACCAGCGGACCGGTATAGAACTTGGTGGCGATGAACGGCAATTGAACCAGTACACCCAATACATAGACGCTGATACCGAGGGCGTTCCAACGCCCGTAGCGACCGTTCGGGTCGGCCAGTGCCGGCACGTCATAGCGCTCGCGAGTGATGCAGTAGTAGTCCACCAGGTTGATCGCGCTCCAAGGCGTAAAGAACGCCAGCAAGAACAGAATGAAGGACTTGAATGCACCGAGGAACGAGTGCTGGCCGAGCAGCGCGATCAGGGTCGCGGCACCGACAATGACCAGCACGAAGACCAGACGCTGCAAGCGCGTTACGTTCAGGTGGCCACGGAAACCGCTGATGATGGTCGCAATGCACATGAAGCTGCCGTAGGAGTTCAGCGTGGAAATGGTGACCTTGCCGAACGCGATGCTGAAGTACAGCAGCGCAGCGGTGGCGCCGGTACCACCCAGGCCAACGATGTAGGCCACTTCGTGCCCAGCGAACTGCCCGTTGGCCGAGGCGGCGGCAAACACGCCGAGGATCATCGCCACTTGTGCGCCGATAACTGAACCGGCGCCTGCGGCAAAAAAGGTTTTCACCGAGGAAGTCTTGCTCGGCAGGTAACGCGAATAGTCAGCCACGTAGGGGCCGAAAGCGATCTGCCAGGATGCCGCGAGCGACACCGCAAGCAGGAAGCTGCTCCAGCTGAAATGGCGGATTTGCAGGAGTGCGCCGACGTCCGTCTGGCTCATCAGGCGAGCGAACAGGTAAACAAAGGCAATCACACCAATGATGCTGGCGACACGGCCAATGAAGTGAATCACCCGATAGCCGAGCACCGTGACCAGCACGATGACACTGGCGAAAATGAGGATGCCCACACTGTCGCTGACGCCAAACAGCTGGCCCAGCGCCTGGCCGGAAAGCACGGTGCCTGTTGCGGTGAAACCCAGGTACATCAGGCACACCAGCACGATCGGAATGGCCGCGCCATACACACCAAACTGCACCCGGCTGGAGATCATCTGCGGCAGGCCGAGCTTGGGTCCTTGCGCGGCATGCAACGCCATGACGCCACCGCCGAGCAGTTGGCCGATCAGCAAACCGATCAACGACCAGAACACATCACCGCCAAGCACCACCGCCAATGCACCCGTGACAATTGCCGTGATTTGCAGGTTGGCCCCCATCCAGAGGGTGAACTGGCTCAACAATCGGCCATGCCTCTCCGCTTCCGGGATGTAGTCGATCGAACGTTTCTCGATCAACGGCTTGCTGCTTGCGCGTGTGCTACTGACAGCCATGGGGTTCAACCTCAATGGATTGTTCTGGGGTTTACTGTAGAGCTGCTTCCCTGTGGAAACGGGCGTGCTCGCGAACGCGGTGCATCATTCAACACATGTGTTGGATATAAAGCCGCCTTCGCGAGCAAGCCCGCTCCCACACGGGAACTTGCATTATTTGCCAGTGATCATCGGCAGATTCAGCCCCTGCTCTTTCGCGCAATCGATAGCGATCTGGTAACCCGCATCGGCATGGCGCATCACGCCAGTGCCTGGGTCGTTGTGCAGCACGCGGGCGATACGCTCAGCCGCTTCATCGGTGCCGTCGCAGACAATCACCATGCCCGAGTGCTGGGAGAAGCCCATGCCGACGCCGCCACCGTGGTGCAGCGACACCCAGGTCGCGCCGCTGGCGGTATTGAGCAAGGCGTTGAGCAGCGGCCAGTCAGAGACCGCATCGGAACCGTCCTGCATGGATTCGGTTTCACGGTTGGGGCTGGCCACGGAACCGGAATCCAAGTGGTCGCGGCCGATCACGATCGGGGCGGACAATTCGCCGCTGCGCACCATTTCGTTGAACGCCAAGCCCAGCTTGGCGCGCTGGCCCAGGCCGACCCAGCAGATACGTGCCGGCAGACCCTGGAAGCTGATGCGCTCGCGCGCCATGTCCAGCCAGTTGTGCAGGTGGGCGTCGTCGGGGATCAGTTCCTTGACCTTGGCGTCGGTCTTGTAGATGTCCTGCGGATCACCCGACAGCGCGGCCCAGCGGAACGGGCCGACGCCGCGGCAGAACAGGGGACGGATGTAAGCCGGCACGAAACCAGGGAAGTCGAAGGCATTTTCGACGCCCTCTTCCTGGGCCATCTGGCGAATGTTGTTGCCATAGTCAAAAGTCGGCACGCCCATTTTCTGGAAGTCCAACATGGCCTTCACGTGGACGGCCATCGATTGCTTGGCGGCCTTGACCACGGCAGCCGGCTCGGTCTTGGCGCGGGCACGGTATTGGTCCCAGGTCCAACCGGCCGGCAGGTAACCGTTGAGGGGATCGTGGGCGCTGGTCTGGTCGGTGACCATGTCTGGACGCACACCGCGACGGACCATTTCCGGCAGGATTTCGGCAGCGTTCCCACACAGCGCGATGGAAATCGCCTTGCCTTCTGCGGTGTATTTCGCAATACGGGCCAGGGCATCGTCCAGGTCAGTGGCCTGCTCATCGACGTAGCGGGTCTTGAGACGGAAATCGATACTCACCTGCTGGCACTCGATGTTCAGCGAGCAAGCACCGGCCAGGGTCGCGGCCAACGGTTGCGCACCGCCCATGCCACCCAGGCCGGCGGTCAGGACCCACTTGCCTTTCAGGTCATCGTTGTAGTGCTGGCGACCGGCCTCGACGAAGGTTTCATAAGTGCCTTGCACGATGCCCTGGCTGCCGATGTAGATCCAGCTGCCGGCGGTCATCTGGCCGTACATGGCCAGACCCTTGGCGTCGAGTTCGTTGAAGTGTTCCCAAGTGGCCCAGTGCGGCACCAGGTTGGAGTTGGCGATCAGTACGCGAGGCGCGTTGCTGTGGGTCTTGAACACGCCCACCGGCTTGCCGGATTGCACCAGCAAGGTTTCGTCGTCATTCAGATTGGTCAGGCTTTCGACGATCTTGTCGTAGCACTCCCAGTTACGCGCCGCGCGACCGATGCCGCCGTAGACCACCAGCTCCTTTGGGTTCTCCGCCACTTCCGGGTCGAGGTTGTTCATCAACATGCGCAGCGGCGCTTCGGTCAGCCAGCTCTTGGCGGTCAGCGTGTTACCGCGGGGGGCGCGAATTTCAACGTCACGGTACTTTTCAGGTTTGCGGGTAGCGTCGGTCACAGCAAAAACTCCTCAGCGATCAATCCAGACCAGCCCGGGCAGTGGGCAGCGATTCAGCGAACGTTGCGTTGAATATCGGTGACTCATACGCATACGTCTTTACTTGTATGTACAAGCATATGCAATCAAGCGGCCAACTTATTGAAATCGATGTTTAGGAACGGTTGGGGATTTGGCTGAACGCCTTGTGATTTAAGGGCTGCCGAGCTGCATGAAATTTTTGAAGAGGGTTTTTCAGGGGAAAATCGGAGGGCACAAAAGCGTGGTATTGCGCCACGCTGGGGCATTCGGTAACAAGTTGGTGCACATCGAAGGAACAAGCGCTATCGCAGGGCGCCTTAGCGGGCAGTCAGCTCGATCACACAGCATTGCCCGTGGATAGAGACGTCCAGCAACCCGGTGTTACCGCTCAGTTGCAAACAGTCGTAGAGACCCAAGTCGGCGATGGACTCGCCAATCTTGATCGCCAATCCTGGGTCCGCGCTGAACACCAGCACCGTCCCCGCCTCGCTGAAAAACCGCTGCTCGCCAGTCATCCATTGCAACCGCGCGCGGTAACGCTGCGGCGCATAGATCAGGTTGAAGTCGCGAATCGGCCCGCCCAGCAGCGTGCAATGGACATGGCTCTCACCGCTGAACGCAAAGGGGTCCAGCGGATGCAAAGGTCGCGTGGCCTGGCCATCGACGCTCAACGTCATGCCATCACCTTGCAGGACGCTGATGATCCGCTCGTAACCGGCGAAGGTGGAAAAACCGCCTGACTCAGCGATATCGGCAATCGACAGGCGCCAGCCGAAACCTTCCAGGCCAGTGCCGGCATCACGGGTGATTTCCTCGGTGCTGCCGCCGCCATTCTTCCAAGGCATGCGGGGATAGTCTGCGGCACGGAGGACTTTGATCTGACTCATCATTTATGAAACCGCCCTTCCAGACTATGACGCGAACCCGGGTGAATCAGGCGCGCGGCAGTCACCGGCTGGCGCCCGGACCAGGTGCGGCGACGGATCAACAGGCACGGCTCGCCCCGTTCGATCTGCAGCAGCTTGCACTCGCTCGGTTCGGCAAGGATCGCTTCGACCACATGCTCGCCTTCGGTCAGCGGCGCGACCTGGTTCAAATAGGCGTAGGGGGTTTGCAGGGTGAAATCTTGCTTGAGGTATTCAGGCGCCACCATTGCGTTGACAAAACGGTCCTCGATTTGCACGGGGATATCGTTTTCAAAATGCACGATCAACGAGTGGAACACCTTCTGCCCTTCGCGCATGTCCAGGGCCAGGGCGCGCTCGGAACCGGCGGCCTCTTCTTCCAGGGTAATGACCTGGCAAGTGTGGCGATGGCCACGGGAGGCGATCTCGTCGGCGATGTTATGCACTTCGAACAATGCCGACTGGCTCTTGGGTTCGGCCACGAACGTGCCGACGCCCTGCATGCGCACCAACAGGCCATCAGCGGTCATTTCCCGCAGGGCACGGTTGATGGTCATGCGGCTGAAGCCCAGTTGGCTGACCAGCTCGCTTTCCGACGGCACGCGGTAATGCGGCGGCCAGTTTCCACTGTCGATCTGCTGGGTAATCATCTGTTTGACGCGGGCGTACAAGGGCGCCGGACTGTCACCCATGTTTGCAGCCAGCGGCGGTTTGGCAGGCGGAGTCGGCACGGCGGTTCCTTGTTCTGCAAATGAAGGTGCTAGCTTGCCGGAGTTTACCGGCCAGGCAAACGTCTGTATATGTATATACAAATTACGCACGATGAGGTTGAACCATGTCCGCCTTCTTTGCCGAACGCGCGCTGCTGCCTAGTGGATGGGCCAATGATGTACGTCTTGAGGTCAACGCCGAGGGCGTCCTGACCCATCTCCAGGCCGACGCTCACGCAGACGGCGCCGAACGGCTGGGCGGTCCGCTGCTGCCGGGCATGCCGAACCTGCACTCTCACGCCTTCCAACGGGCCATGGCCGGGTTGGCGGAAGTGGCGGGAAATCCCAACGACAGCTTCTGGACCTGGCGCGACTTGATGTATCGCCTCGTCGGAAAAATCAGCCCCGATCAACTCGGCATCATCGCCCGACAGCTCTACATTGAAATGCTCAAGGCCGGTTACACCTCGGTTGCCGAGTTCCACTATGTGCACCATGACATCGACGGCGCGCCTTATGCCGACCCGGCGGAACTGGCCTTGCGCATCAGCCACGCCGCCAGCGCCGCCGGCATCGGCCTGACGCTGCTGCCGGTGCTCTACAGTCATTCCGGTTTTGGCGGCCAGGCGCCCAATGACGGGCAGCGTCGTTTCATCAACAGCAGCGAAAACTACCTGAAACTTCAAGCGCGCCTGCAGCCGATCCTGGCCAAACAACCGGCTCAGGCGCTGGGTTTGTGTTTTCACTCGCTGCGCGCCGTGACACCTGGCCAGATCCAGGAAGTGCTGGCCGCGAGCGACCGTCACTGCCCGGTGCACATCCACATCGCCGAGCAGCAGAAGGAAGTCGACGACTGCCTGAGCTGGAGCGGCGCTCGTCCGCTGCAATGGCTGTACGAAAACACCGAAGTGGATCAGCGCTGGTGCCTGGTCCACGCCACCCACGCCAACGCCCAGGAAGTCAGCCTCATGGCCAAGAGCCGGGCAATCGCCGGCCTGTGCCTGACCACCGAAGCCAACCTGGGCGACGGGATTTTCCCGGCCGTGGATTTCCTCGCCCAGGGCGGGCGCCTGGGGATCGGCTCCGACAGTCATGTGTCGTTGAGCGTGGTCGAAGAGTTGCGCTGGCTGGAGTACGGCCAGCGCCTGCGGGATCAACGGCGCAACCGCATGTATCGGGCAGACCAGCCGATGGTCGGTCGCACCTTGTTTGATGCTGCTTTGGAGGGTGGCGCCCAAGCCCTGGGCCAACCGGTCGGCGCCCTCGAAATCGGCAAGCGCGCCGACTGGCTGGTGCTCGATGGCAACGATCCGTACCTGGCCACGGCACAGGGCGACGGGATCCTCAATCGCTGGCTGTTTGCCGGTGGGGATCGCCAGGTGCGCGACGTGATGGTCGGCGGACGGTGGGTGGTGCGCGACGGACGTCATGCCGGGGAAGAAGAAAGCGCCCGAGCGTTTACCCAGGTCTTGCGCGAGCTCTTAGGCTGACGCAGATAAAAAAGTGTGGGAGCGGGCTTGCTCGCGAAGGCGGTTTTTCAGCAAACGATTATGTCGGCTGATACACCGCCTTCGCGAGCAATCCCGCTCCCACATTGAGTATTTGCAGACAGTCAGTCCGAAGTCTTGGCCATCTGCCGATCCGACGCTCGCCAGATCAAGCGTGTCGTGTCATAGCCCTGCTGACGCGCCATGCTCAGCAGTTCTTCGCGCACGACGCTATTGACGGTCGGTGTGCGGGACAGCAACCACATGTAGCGGCGGCTCGGGTCGCCGACAATGGCGGTCTTGTAGTCGTCGCTGACGTACAGCACCCAGTATTGCCCTTTTGCCACACCCGGCACGATCCGCGAAAACCAGTTGTCGAACTCGACCCAGAGCTTGTCGGTCTTGCCCGGTACTTGTGGCGTAGCGGTACCGCGGGCCTCTTCCCACTGCCAGTCCGAAGTCAGGCAGCGATTGAGGACACCCACGTCGCCGTCAGGCTTGAGGGTGTAATGAGCTTCGGATTGCGCGCAGTTGCGCTGGAAATACATGGGCAGGCGGGCCAACTCGTACCAGGTCCCTTGGTAACGCTTGAGGTTGACGCTGCTGACCGTCTTGGGTGCCAACGGATCTTCGCCAGAAGTGGCACAGCCAGCCAAGACCAGGCCAGCTAAAAGCACTAACACTAACCGCATCATTATTTTTCTCCCGCGGGCGCTTGGCCCCGGTTTACTTCAGGCCTTGGCCGGAAAACATCAACACTTTGTCACCGGCGTACTGCACGCTGATAAAGCTTTTCTGGTCGCCCCAGGTGCAACTGGACATGCCGAGCGCGCCCGAACAATCGGTCGGTTTACCCAGTAACGTTTCGACTTCTGCCTTGGGCATCCCGGCTGACAGCTTCGAATAGTTTTCCTGGTTAACCTTGCTGCATGCAGTCAACACGACGCACACACACAACAAGGCAATAGATCGCAGCGACATGGTGTAACTCCTGGAACGGAAGGGGGTGGCTGGGTGCCAACCAGAAGCTTAGAAGAGAAAACCCCTATCTGGTTCCCCGACAGCCCTAGTATTTATTGGGCCCCAGGACGGTATTTCGTCGGTAAATCAATCAGTTTGTGACGGCGTCGTGCATTTCGTCGGGATTACCCCGCCGATCGCTGATCTCTGGCACTTCCAGGCCGATAAAAAGAACAGCGCAAAGCCCTGCGTTATGGCAAATTGCCCCCCTTCCTGACCAGCTCCTGTGCGGTAGCGCTCTTAATGACCAGAAACATGAAATTCAGCCACAAAATCCTCCTGGCTGCCGCTCTTGTGGTGGCCGTTGCATTCGCCTGTTTCATCCTGTTCAACGACTACCGTCAGCGCCAGAGCCTGCACGCCAGCACCGAGACCTCCATGCAGGAGCTCGGCAGCCTGACCAGCCGTAACATTCAGACGTGGGTCGAAGGCCGTATCCAACTGCTGCAATCGCTGGCCCAGCAGATCGCCGTAGACGGTAGCAGTGCCGACAGCCTCAAACGCGCCGTGGGCCTGCCGGTGTACACCAGCAACTTTCAGCTCAGCTATTTCGGTGGCACCGATGGCGTGATGTTCTCGGTACCAGCCGGCAATCGCGCCGCCGATTACGACCCGCGTGCCCGTGGCTGGTACAAGGCCGCCAACAGCGCACAGCAAGCCATCGTGACCGAACCCTACATTGCCGCCTCGTCGGGCAAACTGGTGATCACCGTCGCCACGCCGGTACAACACCAGAACCAAATGATCGGCGTGGCCGGTGCGGACATCGACCTGTCGAGCGTCAGCGCCATCATCAACTCGCTGAACTTCGGTGGCCACGGCCATGCGTTCATCGTCAGCGCCGACGGCAAGATCCTAATCCACCCTGACAGCAAGCGCGTGCTCAAAACCCTGGCCGAGGCCTACCCCAACGGCGCACCGCAAATCAGCCCGGGCGTGAAGGAAGTCGATCTCGACGGCAAGACCCAATTCATCTCCTTCACCCGCGTCAACGGCGTGCCGGGCGCCGATTGGTACGTGGCGCTGGTGCTCGACAAGGACACCGCCCTGGCGATGCTCAGCGAGTTCCGTACCTCGGCACTGATCGCCATGACCATTGCCGTGGTGTTCATCATTGCCCTGCTGGGCATGCTGATCCGCGTGCTGATGCAACCGCTGCTGACCATGGGTCGCGCCATGCATGACATCGCCGAAGGCGAAGGCGACCTGACCCGGCGCCTGGTCATTCACGGCCACGACGAATTCGGTGCCCTGGGCACTTCCTTCAACCGCTTTGTCGAGCGTATCCATACCTCGATTCGTGAAGTGGCCTCGGCCACCGGCCAGGTCAACGAAGTTGCCCTGCGCGTGGTCAGTGCGTCCAACTCGTCGATGTACAACTCCGACCAGCAAGCGTCGCGCACCAGCAGCGTGGCCGCGGCCATCAACCAACTCGGCGCCGCCGCCCAGGAAATCGCCCAGAACGCCGCCCTTGCCTCCCAGCACTCCAGCGATGCCCGCAGCCTGGCCGAAGACGGTCAGCAAGTGGTGGATAAAACCATCGCCGCCATGCAGCAGCTGTCGGCCAAGATCAGCGATTCGTGCGGCAACGTCGAAACCCTGAACAGCAACACGGTGAACATCGGTCAGATCCTGGAGGTGATCACCAGCATTTCCCAGCAGACCAACCTGCTCGCCCTGAACGCCGCCATCGAGGCCGCCCGGGCCGGTGAAGCCGGACGCGGCTTCGCGGTGGTAGCCGATGAAGTGCGCAACCTCGCCCACCGCACCCAGGATTCGGCGCAGCAAGTGCAGAAGATGATCGAAGAGCTGCAAGTCGGTGCCCGGGAAGCGGTGCTGACCATGACCGACAGCCAGCGCCAGAGCGAAAGCAGCGTCGGCATCGCCAACCAGGCCGGCGAACGCCTGGGCAGCGTGACCCAGCGCATCGGCGAAATCGACGGCATGAACCAGTCCGTGGCCACCGCCACCGAAGAGCAGACCGCCGTGGTGGAATCGATCAACGTCGACATCACCGAGATCAATACCCTGAACCAGGAAGGCGTGGAAAACCTGCAAGCGACATTGCGCGCCTGTGCCGACCTTGAACAGCAGGCGGCGCGCTTGAAGCAGTTGGTGGGTAGCTTCCGGATCTAACGCTCTCAAGGGCCCTTTCGCGAGCAAGCCCGCTCCCACAGTTGACCGAGCCCCGTCAGGGAAACACGATCGACTGTGGGAGCGGGCTTGCTCGCGAAGACGGCATCAGCCTCGCAGAAAATTCAGAACCTGGACCCAGGCCTGTTCAAGAACTCGATTTCCTCAGCCGTAGACTCGCGCCCCAACACCGCATTGCGGTGGGGAAAGCGCCCAAACCGCGCAATGATCTTCTGATGCCGCTCGGCATAATCCAGGTTGTCTTCAAACACCGCTCGATCCGCTTCAGGCTGCTCGCGAACCAAGTCGATGAACCGCGACACGGCCTCGTTCTGCACCGCCAGGTTTTCGCAGTGCTCGAGCACCAGGTAGATGAATACACGCTGGATCGGTTTGAGTTGCCGGTCGAAACCCGCCGCCATGCCCTGGGCCACCAGCGCTTGGGCTCGCAGGTCACCGGAAAAGGCCTTGGGCGTGTCGCGAAAGATCATTCGCGGGAGTTGATCAAGCAGCAGCACCAGGGCCAGCCAACCTTCTGGGCGTTGCGCCCAGTCGGTCAATCCGCCGGCCCGTGCTTGCTCAACCTGATCGCCGAAGCGCTCCTGCGCCTGGCGATCATGGCGTTTGCCAAACCACAGCTTGCCCTTGTCAGCGGCTATTTCGTCTGGCGTGTCGGCTGAACCAAACCACCAATCGAGCAACGGCTGCCAAGGCTGCGCCATGGTTTATTCCTTGTGATAGGCCGTCGCGCGGGCGACTTCTTCCTTCGAACCGAGAAACACGGCCACGCGCTGGTGCAGGCCTTCAGGCTGGATGTCGAGGATGCGCTGGTGACCGTCAGTGGACGCGCCACCCGCCTGCTCCACCAGGAACGACATCGGGTTGGCTTCGTACATCAGGCGCAGCTTGCCCGGCTTGGACGGTTCGCGGCTATCGCGCGGGTACATGAACAAACCGCCACGGGTCAGGATGCGGTGCACGTCCGCGACCATCGCGGCGACCCAACGCATGTTGTAGTTCTTTTTCAGCGGGCCTTCTTCACCTGCCAGCAGCTCGGCGACGTAGCGCTGTACCGGAGCTTCCCAGTGCCGCTGGTTGGACATGTTGATGGCGAATTCCTGGGTGGTTTCAGGAATGGTGATGTCTTCGTGGGTCAGTACGAAGCTGCCCATCTCACGGTCCAGGGTGAAGCCTTTGACGCCGTCGCCCAGGGTCAGCACCAGCATGGTCTGAGGACCGTAGATGGCATAACCGGCGGCTACCTGCTCGGTGCCTGGCTGCAGGAAAGCCTTTTCATTCAAGGCTTCGTTCTGGCTCAGGTATTCGTTCGGGCAACGCAGTACCGAGAAGATGGTGCCGACCGGCGCGTTGATATCGATGTTCGACGAACCGTCCAGTGGGTCGAACACCAGCAGGTAGGCACCCTTGGGGTATTTGCCCGGGATCTGGTAGGCGTTGTCCATTTCCTCGGAGGCCATGCCGGCCAGGTGACCGCCCCACTCGTTGGCTTCGAGCAGGATTTCGTTGGAAAGCACGTCGAGCTTCTTCTGCACTTCGCCCTGCACGTTTTCAGTGCCCATGCTGCCCAGGACACCACCCAGTGCGCCTTTGGAGACGGCGTGGCTGATCTCCTTGCACGCACGCGCCACCACTTCGATCAAAAAGCGCAGATCGGCAGGGGTGTTGTTGCTACGGGTCTGCTCAATCAAATAGCGACTCAAGGTAACGCGGGACATGGACGGCTCCGAAGAATAGGGGGCGGAAAAACCAGCGCAGTTTAGCGCGAGTCGGGACTTAATTCCTCCTATGAGACGGGATATAGGGGATTGAGTTCACGCAGTGGTGGTTGCTTGTGGATTTTGGGCGCCAGGGAGATCGCTTTCGCGAGCAAGCCCGCTCCCACAGGAGTACGCATTCCAATGTGGGAGCGGGCTTGCTCGCGAAATAGGCAACTCGGTTTATCGGTGTGCCCCACTTTCAGGATTTGACTGGCGGCTTGCGCAACAAGCTGAACGCCATCGCCGCGAGGAACAGCACACTGAGCAGCAGCACCGCCCACAAACCGATTTTTTTCCAGTTGGTCTCGACGGTCGCAGGTGTGGTTGCGGTAACCGGTGTCGCAGTTGCCACCCCATTCACCGTCGCCGTACCCAGCGCCGCCAGGCGTGACGGTTTGTAATCGGGCACCAGCGTCGTCAAGGGCAAACTGGCGGTTTTCACCGTCGCGCTGCCCAGCGCCAGACTGTAGGGCCCGTCGCCACGTGCGAGGAACACCACCTGAGTCGCGCGCACGGCAAAGCGCAGGGCCGGGGCTTCTGGACCCAGGCCGCCGCCCCGCTCGTCCACCGTCAGCTTCAATTGCTGAATGGTTTGGCCGGACAGCTGCAGTTGGTTTTGCAACACATCCTGGCCGTTCTGGGTCAGGCGATACAACAAGCCACTGCCCAGCGGCTGCCACGGCTGGCTGCTTTCCCGCCGCCCAGCCAAGGTCACCGGCGCCAGGCTGTTGGCTTGGCTCAGGTCCACCTGCACCTGCTCGATATTCAGCCCCATGGGCAGCTGCCAGGTGTATTCCCCGGCCTTCGTGGTGCTGCCAGCCAAAGGCTTTGACCAGACCAACGGCAACGGCAAGCTTTCGCGGCTGGCGCTTTGCAGCTGGGCCGAGGTCAGCACCGGCGCAGAGGACGGCGAATCCCACAATAACCGCAGATAGCGCGCCGGTTGCCCCGGCAGGCTCACTTCATGCTGCTCGACCCGCTCGTCGGCAAAGGTCAGGCGCGCCACCTGGCCTTCGCCCCATGACTGCCATTGCTGTAAGTCGTCACTGGCCTCGATGGTAAAGCGCTGGAAGCCGTCACGTTCGCTGGTCCAGTCAAGAATCAACTGCTGCAACGGCGCCTTGATCGCGCTGGCATCGAGCAACCAGCCACGCAGTTCCTCCTCTCCCGCCTCAAGCCGACTGGACGGCTGGACTTCCACCAGCGTGCCATTGGCGTTCGATTGCACGCGCACGCTGGGCGCGCGCTCGCTGTCGTCGGCGGCGTTGTACAGCGGGAACCACTTCACGTCGGTGAGGGTGCGGTTTTCCCGGCTCTGCGCCGACTCACGAACCAGCGCGTAGGCTTGGGCCTGACCGGCCGCGTTAAAGACCCGCAGGTCGCTCAAGTCGGTTTGCCGCGCTTGCAGCTGTACGTCCAGAGGTAACGGCAGGCGATACCACGGTCCCTCGCCGCTCAAGGCCAGTGGCACCTGATGGGCAAAGTCCGCCGGTTGCTCCTGGGCCGTTGCCGACAATGCCACCCACAGCCCGACCACACCCAGCCCGATCCGATTCAACGTGCGACTCAAGATGACACTCCCTCACTGACAGGCATTGGCGGTTCGGGCTGCGCGACCGTTTCCGGGCGTTTTGGCGGCAGCGGCGCGAAGTAGCCCACCACCAGCAACAGTACACCCACGCCGATAAACGACACGATCCGCGCCAGACCGCCACGGTTACTCAATTCAACAAAGAACAGCTTGGCCACGACCAGCGCAATCAACGCCGCGCCGATCAGCCACACTTCACGGCGATGGCGAAGATGACCACCAATCATCAGGCCCAGGGCGATCAGGGTCCAGACGATGGACAACCCGGCCTGCACGAACATGGACTCAAGCAACGCATCCAGCTCGAACGGCACCCCCATCCACTGGTGGGCGCTGCGCATCACCAGGGCGGTGAAGAACGCGAACAGCGACACGCCGGCGACCAACTGAGCGATGTGTCCGACGCGACTCCAACGGTTCGTCGATTGCGCCACGGCGTTGCGGGCCCACACATAGACACCGAACAAGGCGAACAGCAGGCCCAGCTCCAAGGGATTGAGCAGCGGCACATAGGGCAGTGGCTCCGCGGTGCCATCGCTGAAGGTGTTGGTCAGCCAGAACCAGCCGAGCATCAACAGCGCCATGGGCGCCGCCGCATAGACTCGGTATTCGCGCGACTGGGCCGAGATCGGCCATGGCCAGGCACGCGGCGCGGCCATCAACACCAGGTACAGGCTCGGCAGGATCGCCCAGCCCAACCAGCGCCAGGCGTTGTACTGCTCGGACAACAACAGCAGGCCGTAACGCAACTCCAGCATCAACACCGCCATCAGCAACCAGCAACCGAGCACATGGGCGGTACTGCGCGCCTGGGCCGGCAGCATCGGTGCCAGGCGCTTGAGAGAGAGAAAGTGCACACCAAATACCGCCAGCCAGGCCAGCCAGCCGAAATCCGCCGCCGGGTGATAGTAGCTGTGCCCCGTCGCCACCAGCACGCAACCCGCCGCCGGAATCAACAAGGTGCACAGCAGCCCCAGCGCCGGCCAGTTCAAACGCAGTGCCAAGACAGTCCACAGCGCCACACTGATCGCCGCGACGAGCAGCAGCAAGCTGCCCTGCAGGTTCACCGGGGCAAAGCGCAGCACTTCGCTGACCCACGCCAACGCCCACCAACCGGCTCCCCAGATCAACAACATCTCGGACAGGCGCTGCAAGCTCATGGCTTCAAATACCGCCGCCGAATGGCCGCGCTGCAATCGCCATGCGCCCACCAGCGCCGCCAGCCCCAGCACCAGCGGCGTCCAGAACCCGCTGTGGGCCAGGGGCCGCAGATCCTCGGCATTGAGCGGCCCCAGCAGCGCCGGCCCCGCCGTGAGGAACGCCGCACCGCCCAACAGTTGCAACAGCAGGCCGAAGACAAAGCTCACGCGCTGCTTCAGGTACAGGCTCAACCAGATGATCAGCAGACCGCTGGCCGCCCACACACCGCTCGCTGTTTGCCAAGGCAGGACGAACAGCACAGCGAGGTTGATCAGCACCAACCCGGCCAGCAACACCACTGACAACCCGCGCAGCAATCGGACGTCGTTGCGCACCATGTCATCGCGTGCCGCCAGCAACATACCGCCAATCAATGCCAGACCGATCAGGGAAGCACTGAGCAAACCGCTCCAGCCGGCACTGAACACCGCCGCCGAGTCACCCTCGGCGCCTTGCAGGCGCAACAGGAACAGCGCGCCGCCGAGCAACTGCACCGCAAACGCGGTGAACAGGAAGCTGCGCGATTGCAGGCGCAGGCCAACAAACAGTGTCGCCAAACCGGCCAGGGCCCAGGCGATAGCGGTGCCGTGGGTGAAGAAAAACAGCGGCGCCAGCAGATACAGGAAGCTGAGTCCCAGGACAGCCAGCACCGGCAAACCCTGGCGCTCCCAATTCGAGGTGAGCTCTGGCGCAGCCTTGCGCAACTGGTAGAAGGTGAAGAGCAAGGCGCCGCCGAGCATCAACGCGCCCAACGGTGGGCCATCGAGCAGGCTGCTCTCGCCGGTCCGCAGTTCGCTGATGAATGCCAGTGCCGAGCCCAGTTGCAGCAGCAAGGCAAAGGCCCGGGCGAAGGGTCGTTGCTGACGCAGGCCCAACCAGAAGATCCCCGCGCCCTCCACGGCCCAGGCTGCCGAGGTCCAACGGGCGTCGAGCCCCAAGGGAATCGCCAGGCTGGCAAAAATCACCCCCAGGGCCAGGCAGGTTTCAGCCAGCAGCAAGGCCCGGCCGCCCATCAGCACGCGGGCCAGGCCCATGTAGATCATGCCCAGGGCCAGGGCGCTGAACGCAGCGGCGAACTCCAGGTGCTGCACCAAGGCGAACTGCAAACCGAAACCCACCAGCGGCGGCGCGAACAGCATCGTGCCGTCCACGTAATCGCCCTTGCGCGTCGACCAGCGCAACAACGCATCGCGGCTGCCGTCCTCGGGGGCGTCGCTCATTTCCAACAGTTTGCGACGGGTGAACAGCAAGCCGATCGCCAGGTAAATGAGGAAGAACAGGATCAGGAACGGCTCGGTGCTCCAGAGCAGCTCCGGCGCGTAAGAGCGCAGGCCCCAGGCCAAACCGATGCCGAAGGTGCCGACGAAGCCGATCAGATTGAGCAGGCGCCAGGCCTTGAACCAGGCAATCGCGAGGATGCCGGCGTTGAGCAGGATGAAGTAACTGAACAGGGCGACGTGGTTGCCGCTGCCGGTGGAAGTCAGGATCGGTGCGGCAAACCCGCCCAACGCTGCGGCGGCGGCCAGGCCCAAGGCGTTCTGGGTCACCGCCAGGATCGCCGAGAACACCGTGACGGCCACCAGCAAGCCCAGGGCGGCCTTGGAGTCGAGCAATGGGTGCAGGCGCATGGCAGCGAACACGGTCAAGTACAGCACCGCGATCCCGGTGCCCTGAAGCATCAGCGCATAATTGTTGTTGCGTTGGCGCAGCCACCAACCCAGGCCCAGCAGGCCCAAGGCACTGGCCGCGACGCCGGCGTAACGCAGTTCGATCGGGACCACCATGCCTTCAGTGGCATAGCGCAGCAGGAACGCCAGGCCGAGGAACAACAGCACCACGCCGACCCGCAGCACGGTGTTGCCGCCAAACAGCCAATTGCGCGCGCCCATCCAGGCGCGGTCGAATAGATTCGGGCCACGAGGAGCTACGGGCTCAAAAACCACCGGTTCCGGGCGAGCCGGTTTGCGGGCGGCGGGCTTGGAGGCGACAGGCTGAGGTTTCCAGATGTCGTCGGGCAGGGGCTGACTGGCTTGCGTAGCCATTGCCGAGACGGGCTCGAGGTCAGGCGGCAGTTCCCAGCTCAACTCCGGCTCGACGCGAGGTTCGGCTTTCGGTGACTGGGCGACGACGACTTCAGGCGCTGGCGCCGGATCACCCGGTGCAGCAGTGGTGCCGCGCTCAAGCACCGTCAGACGCGCTTGCAGCTCGATCAAGCTACGCTGCGCCTCCTGCAGAAGGCCCTGTTGCTTGGCGGCCTGGACAGCCAGGCGGCTCAGCCGGAATGCCTGGGCGATGCCAAGTCCCACCAGCGCACCTATCAGCGCATCGGCGAACGACTCATCCACCACCCAGCCGAGTGCCAGGCCCAACAGCGTCAAAATCCATTGCATAGTCGATATCCCTAAGCCGCCCGTTGCGGGCATAACCGGGGTGATGCGGTGCCTGGATCAGTCTAGTGGAACAGCACAAACCTTGTGGGAGCGGGCTTGCTCGCGAATGCGGAGTGTCAGTCACAGCAACGTTGACTGTTACACCGCATTCGCGAGCAAGCCCGCTCCCACATTGGATTGGTGCGTTTCCAAATACTGAGTCCGCCGCACAACCCGGCGAAACTGGCACTTAGTATATCGACGAAGCCCAACCGCCGTTGGGCTTCGCTCACATTTCTTACAGCAAATGCTACTCCAGGGCCTTCCAGATGTCGGTGGCGTACTCGCGGATAGTCCGATCCGAGGAGAACCAGCCCATGCGTGCGGTGTTGAGCACCGCCGAACGCCACCATTGCTTGGAGTCGTGCCAACGCTCTTCGACCTTGGCCTGGGCGTTCCAGTACGAGTCGAAGTCGGCGCAGACCAGGAAGCGGTCGTAGTCCACCAACGAATCCACCAACCCGGTATAGCGCATCGGATCATCCGGCGAGAACACCCCGCCACGAATCGCCTGCAACACATCATTGAGGCGATGGGACGCGGCGATGTCCGGCGCGGCGCTGAACTCACCGTTCTGCTTGCGGGCTTCCACCTGCTCGGCGGTCAGGCCGAAGATGAACATATGCTCACCGCCCACGCGCTCATGCATCTCTACGTTGGCGCCGTCCATGGTGCCGATGGTCAGCGCACCGTTGAGGCCGAACTTCATGTTGCTGGTGCCCGACGCTTCGAAGCCGGCCGTGGAGATCTGCTCCGACAAGTCCGCCGCCGGGATAATGCTCTCGGCCAGGCTGACGTTGTAGTTGGGTAGAAACACCACTTTGAGCAGGCCACGTACAGTCGGATCGTTGTTCACCACCCGGGCGATGTCGTTGGTCAACTTGATGATCAGCTTGGCCTGGTGGTAACTGGCAGCGGCCTTGCCGGCGAAGATCTTCACCCGTGGCACCCAGTCCACTTCCGGCTCGGCGCGAATCGCCTGGTACAGCGCCACGGTGTGCATCAGGTTGAGCAACTGGCGCTTGTATTCGTGGATCCGCTTGACCTGCACATCGAACATCGCCGCCGGGTTCACGGCGATACCGAGCCGCTCGTGGATCAGATACGCCAGGGCCTTCTTGCTGTGCAGCCGCTGCTCGGCGAACTGTTTGCGAAACGCCGGCTTATCGGCGAACGGCTCCAGTTCGATCAGGCGCTCTTCGGGATTATCGAGCACGCTCGGGCCGAGGGCGTCGACCATCATCGAGGTCAGTTCGGCGTTGGCCTGGAACAACCAGCGGCGGAAGGTGATGCCATTGGTCTTGTTGTTGATCCGATCCGGATAGAGCTTGTGCATCTCGGAGAACACCGTGCTGCGCATCAGCTGCGTGTGTAGCGCGGATACACCGTTGACGCTGTGGGAGCCGAGGAACGCCAGATTGCCCATGCGCACCCGACGACCGTTGTCCTCTTCGATCAGCGAAACCGAGCGCAGCACGTCGAAATCATGCACGCCCTTGGCCCGCAACGAATCGATGTGCTGGGCGTTGATCAGGTAAATGATCTGCATGTGCCGGGGCAACATGCGCTCCATCAACCCGACTGGCCAGGTTTCCAGGGCTTCGGGCAGCAGCGTGTGGTTGGTGTAGGACAGCGTGTCCTGGGTGATCTGCCAAGCCGCGTCCCAGGCCACGTCATAGACGTCCACCAACTGCCGCATCAGCTCGGCCACGGCGATTGACGGGTGAGTGTCGTTGAGCTGGATCGCCGCGTGGTCGCCCAGGGTCAGCACTGAGGTGTGCATGTTGCGATGACGGCGCAGCAAGTCCTGCAACGAGGCGGCGACGAAGAAATACTCCTGGCGCAGGCGCAGTTCCTGGCCAGCTTCGGTGCTGTCGGCCGGGTAGAGCACGCGGGAAATACTTTCGGCACGGGCCACTTCTGCCACCGCACCCAAATGGTCGCCGGCATTGAAGCGTTCCAGGTGCAGGTCTTCCACAGCCCGGGCGCGCCATAGACGCAGGGTGTTGACGCTGGCACCACGCCACCCCACCACCGGGGTGTCATAGGCGATGGCACGCACGGTTTCGCCCGGCGTCCAGACTTGTCGAGTCTTGCCAGCCTCATCAGTCACCGTTTCGACGCCGCCGCCAAAGCCGATCGGGTAGACCACCTCCGGTCGTTCAAACTCCCACGGGTTGCCGAAATCCAGCCAGTGCTCGGTCTGCTCCTGCTGCCAGCCGTCAACGATGGCCTGACGAAACAGACCATGCTCATAACGAATGCCGTAGCCGTGGCCAGCGATGCCCAGGGTCGACATGCTTTCCATGAAACACGCCGCCAACCGGCCGAGGCCGCCATTGCCCAGTGCCGCATCCGGCTCGAGCAGGCGAATGCGTTCCAGGTCCACGCCCAGTTCGGTCAACGCTTCACGGGCGGTGTCCAACAGACCGAGATTGCTCAGGCTGTCATAGAGCAAGCGCCCAATGAGGAATTCCAGGGAGAGGTAATAGACGCGCTTCTGGCCCTTGCGGTAGATCTGCCGCGTGTGATCCATCCAGTGTTCGACCATGTGGTCGCGGGCGGCCAGGGCAATGGCTTCGAACCAGTCGTGATCAAACGCATGATCCGGGTCCTTGCCAACGGCATAAGTGAGTTTGGTCAACACAGCATCGCGAAAAGCAGCGACTTCGGCTTCGCGAACAAGTGGTTCTTGAGTCATTGATGAGACCTCGAACGAGCATGGAATTGTCTGAGCCTAGTCGGTCTGACAGGCGGTACAGGCGCAGGTTCGGTGGTTTTTCCACCACGCCGGAGAATCGTCGCCATGGAACGGCCCTATGGGCGAATGAATGCAGGGGGCGTGCCGGTCCTGGAGCGTTTTGGCGGGGATGAAAAAAAACCGGCAGATGGTCGTTCAAAATTTCACCAGTCCCGGTATGATCGCGCGCCCTGATGCACGCTGGTAAACCTTGATGATGAAGCCCAACCTGATCGCCGCCGCGGAACTCGACCGACTCGATACCTGGGCCAAGTACTCCGCCCCGATGTGCGGTTCCTGCGTGTCGAGCTGCTGCACGCTGCCGGTGGAGGTCAAGATCAAGGACCTGATCCGCATCGGCATTGTCGATGAGTTCGAACTGGGCGACCCGCCGAAGAACATCGCCAAGCGCCTGCAAAAGGAAGGGATCGTCGAACGCTACAACCAGAAGTCCGAGATCTTCACGCTCCAGCGCATGAGCAACAACGATTGCCTTTATCTGGACCGCAAGAGCCGGCTGTGCACCATTTACGAGAAACGCCCGGACACCTGCCGCAACCACCCGAGGGTTGGACCGCGGCCGGGGTATTGCGCGTACAAGCCCAAGGAAGTGGAGCGCGAGCGCAATCCGCGGACGTTGGACAAATTCTGATCGACTCCTAGCTCCTGCGGCGTCTGGCCGATCGTTTTCGCGAGCAAGCCCGCTCCCACAATGGATCTACGGCGGATACAAATTCTGTGTCCACTGAAAATCAACGGTGGGAGCGGGCTTGCTCGCGAAGGGGCCTTATCAGGCACCCAATAATTTCAAGGCATAAAAAAACGCCCCTGATCTCACAATCAGGGGCGTTTTTTTCAGCCACTAACTAAGTCGAAACTCAGTTACCGCTTTTCTTGGCAGCGCGGGTACGCTCGCTTTCGCCAAGGATTTTCTTACGCAGGCGAATCGACTTCGGCGTCACTTCACACAGTTCGTCTTCTTGTACGAACTCCAGAGCTTGCTCCAGGGTGAACTTGACCGGCGGAACCAGGGCGATGGTTTCGTCTTTGCCCGAAGCACGCATGTTGTCGAGCTTCTTGCCTTTGGTCGGGTTCACGCCCAGGTCGTTGTCGCGGCTGTTCAGGCCGACGATTTGACCTTCGTAGATGTCCTGGCCGTGTTCAACGAACAGCTTGCCACGGGCTTGCAGGGTTTCCAGCGAGTAGGTCAGTGCCTTGCCGGTCGCAACCGATACCAGAACACCGTTCTGACGGCCGGACATGTCGCCGGACTTCATCACGTCGTAACGATCGAAGATCGAAGTCAGGATGCCGCCACCGGAGGTCAGGGTCAGGAACTCGTTACGGAAACCGATCAGGCCACGGGCCGGGATGTTGTACTCAAGGCGCACACGGCCCTTGCCATCCGGAACCATGTTGGTCAGGTCGCCCTTGCGCAGGCCCATTTGCTCCATGATCGCGCCCTGGGATTCTTCCGGCAGGTCGATGGTCACGTTTTCGTACGGTTCGTGCTTGACGCCATCAACCATACGGATGATCACTTCAGGACGACCAACGCCCATTTCGAAGCCTTCGCGACGCATGGTTTCGATCAGTACCGAGAGGTGCAGCTCACCACGGCCGGAAACCTTGAACTTGTCGGCCGAGTCGCCTTCTTCAACGCGCAGGGCAACGTTGTAGAGCAGCTCTTTGTCCAGGCGCTCCTTGATGTTGCGGCTGGTCACGAACTTGCCTTCTTTACCGCAGAATGGCGAGTCGTTGACCTGGAAGGTCATGGAAACGGTTGGCTCGTCGACGGTCAACGGCTTCATCGCTTCGACGTTCATCGGATCGCACAGGGTGTCGGAGATGAACAGTTGCTCGAAGCCGCTGATGCAGACGATGTCGCCGGCTGCTGCTTCTTCAACGTCGATACGGTGCAGACCGTGGTGACCCATCAGCTTGAGGATACGACCGTTACGCTTCTTGCCGTCGGCATCGATAGCCACGACCGGCGTGTTCGGCTTGATGCGACCACGAGCGATACGGCCAACACCGATCACACCCAGGAAGCTGTTGTAGTCCAGTGCCGAGATTTGCATCTGGAACGGACCGTCACGGTCGACTTTCGGCGCCGGTACGTCGTCGACGATCGACTGGTACAGCGGGGTCATGTCTTCAGCCATGGCGGTGTGGTCCAGACCGGCAATACCGTTCAGGGCCGAGGCGTAGACGACTTTGAAGTCCAGCTGTTCTTCGGTAGCACCCAGGTTGTCGAACAGGTCGAAGATCTGGTCCAGAACCCAGTCCGGACGCGCGCCTGGACGGTCAACCTTGTTGATGACCACGATCGGACGCAGGCCGGCTTCGAAAGCCTTCTTGGTCACGAAGCGGGTTTGCGGCATAGGGCCGTCCTGGGCGTCGACCAGCAGCAGCACGGAGTCGACCATCGACATTACGCGCTCTACTTCACCACCGAAGTCGGCGTGGCCCGGGGTGTCCACGATGTTGATGTGGTAGCCGTTCCAGTTGATGGCGGTGTTTTTCGCCAGGATGGTAATACCGCGCTCTTTTTCCTGGTCGTTGGAGTCCATCACGCGCTCGTCGTTGAGCTCGTTGCGCTCCAGGGTGCCGGATTGACGCAAGAGTTTGTCTACCAGGGTGGTTTTACCATGGTCAACGTGAGCAATGATGGCGATGTTGCGTAGATTTTCGATCACTTGTGTATCTCGATCAGAGGATTCGGTGTGCTGACAGGTCGTGGCAGCGATTAACAGTAGAGTCAGGCTTTGCCGTTACAGCTTGTCGGCGGCGTCGGGGGGCCGGTGACGCAAGCCACAGGCAAACAGCCCCGGGCACTTAGCTCGGTCGATAAACGCGCACATTGGCATGCCCCTCACTGAGCAAATGGTGGGCATGCAGGCGACTCATCACGCCTTTGTCGCAATACAGCAGGTACTGGCGAGTAGGGTCCAGTTCCTTGAAACGCGCGTTCACTGCATAGAACGGCATCGTTTGTACCTCGATGCCGGCGATATTCAGCGGGTCGTCTTCAGCGTCGTCCGGGTGACGGATGTCGATGATGATCTGACCGGCCAGCGCTTCGCCGACTTCTTCAATTTGGATATCCTGGCCCAACTCATCGATTACGCGATCGATTGGCACCAGCCTGGCGTTTTCGAGCGCACGCTCGAGCACCGCCATGTCGAATTCTTTCTCTTCATGCTCCACCCGCCCGCGCTTGGCCGCCGTCTTCGGATTGACCGAGATGACCCCGCAGTACTCCGGCATGTGCCGGGCAAAATCGGCGGTGCCGATCTCGATGGCCGTGTCGATGATGTCCTGCTTGTGGCTGGCGATCAGCGGACGCAAGACCAGCTTCTCGGTCACGCAGTCAATCACCGACAGGTTCGGCAGCGTCTGGCTGGATACCTGGGAGATCGCTTCACCGGTCACCAGCGCATCGATCTGCAGGCGGTCGGCAATTCGTGAAGCGGCGCGCAACATCATACGCTTCAAAATGACGCCCATATGACTGTTATCGACTTTGCCGAGAATCTCGCCCAGGACTTCTTCGAACGGCACACTCACAAATAACACGCGTTGGGAGCTGCCGTACTTCTTCCAGATGAAGTGCGCCACTTCCATTACGCCCAGTTCATGGGCGCGCCCGCCGAGGTTGAAGAAGCAGAAATGGCTCATCAACCCGCGACGCATGATCTGGTAGGCGGCGACCGTGGAGTCGAAGCCGCCGGACATCAGCACCAGGGTCTGCTCCAGCGAACCCAGCGGGTAACCGCCAATGCTGTTGTGCTGGCTGTGGATCACGAACAGCCGCTGGTCGCGAATCTCGATGCGTACTTCTATTTGCGGGTCTTTCAACGAAATACCGGCGGCGCCGCACTGACGACGTAGCTGGCTGCCGACGTATTTCTCCACGTCCATCGAGCTGAACGGGTGTTTGCCGGCACGCTTGCAACGTACCGAAAAGATCTTGCCGGCCAGGGCATCACCATAATGGAGCATGCACTTGGCGAGGATGTCGTCGAAATCCCCCAGTGGATATTCATCGACCTGCAGGAAATGCGCGATGCCCGGCATGCAGCTCAGGCGCTCGGTCATTTCCTTGAGGATCCTGGGTTCGCTGACGCGGGTTTCCAGCTCGAGGTTGTCCCACACGCCGTTCACCACCACGGCCGGGTCCAGGTCTCGGAGCACGGTGCGGATGTTCTTGGCCAACTGGCGGATGAAACGCATCCGTACCGGGCGGCTCTTGATGGTGATCTCGGGGAAGACTTTTACGATTAGTTTCATGAAAACAGCGCGCGAACGGCCAGCCGAAAAAGGGGGGCGCGGATTATAGCGGAAATTGCTCAAGGTTTAACCAGTTAATGTGCAGATGGTTTTGTTCGCACCAAAACAGGTCATTATCGATTGGCGACGCCACATTGCAGTGCGTTATTGTCTGACAATCTGCGATTTACGCCGTCAAAAGCGTGGATTTGGTGCAAAAAACCCATGCTGGGGCACTGGCATGCAATTTGCTCCCTTGTGAGGCAGGTTGCCTTGGCAGAGTATTCGCGCCGGCATCACCCATATCTAAGGGCACTCCACTACCCGCCCGAAGCCACCCGGAGGACATATGTCGAAGTCGGTTCAACTCATCAAAGATCATGACGTCAAGTGGATTGATCTGCGCTTCACTGACACCAAAGGTACTCAACATCACGTGACCATGCCGGCCCGTGATGCGCTGGACGACGAATTCTTTGAAATCGGAAAAATGTTCGACGGCTCCTCCATCTCTGGCTGGAAAGGCATCGAAGCCTCCGACATGATCCTGATGCCGGACGACGCAACTGCCGTCCTGGACCCGTTCACCGAAGAGCCGACCCTGATCCTGGTCTGCGACATCATCGAACCTTCGACCATGCAAGGCTATGACCGCGACCCACGCGCCATCGCCCACCGTGCCGAGGAATACCTGAAGTCCACCGGTATCGGCGACACCGCTTTCTTCGGCCCTGAGCCTGAGTTCTTCATCTTCGACTCGGTCAAGTTCAAGTCCGACATCTCCGGCTCCATGTTCAAGATCTTCTCCGAACAAGGTTCGTGGATGTCCGACCAGGACGTGGAAGGCGGTAACAAAGGCCACCGCCCTGGTATCAAAGGCGGTTACTTCCCGGTTCCACCGTTCGACTTCGACCACGAAATCCGTACCTCCATGTGCAACGCACTGGAAGAGATGGGCCAGACCGTCGAAGTTCACCACCACGAAGTGGCAACTGCCGGCCAGAACGAAATCGGCGTGAAATTCAACACGCTGGTCAAGAAGGCTGACGAAGTCCAGACCCTGAAGTACTGCGTACACAACGTTGCTGATGCATACGGCCGCACCGCGACCTTCATGCCTAAGCCTCTGTACGGCGACAACGGTTCGGGCATGCACGTGCACATGTCGATCTCCAAAGACGGCAAGAACACCTTCGCAGGCGAAGGCTATGCCGGTCTGTCGGACACCGCTCTGTACTTCATCGGCGGCATCATCAAGCACGGTAAGGCCCTGAACGGCTTCACCAACCCGTCGACCAACTCCTACAAGCGTCTGGTACCAGGCTTCGAAGCACCGGTCATGCTGGCCTACTCGGCTCGTAACCGTTCCGCCTCGATCCGTATTCCTTACGTGAACAGCCCGAAAGCCCGCCGTATCGAAGCTCGCTTCCCGGATCCGGCTGCCAACCCATACCTGGCCTTCGCTGCACTGATGATGGCCGGTCTGGACGGTATCCAGAACAAGATCCACCCTGGCGATGCCGCTGACAAAAACCTGTATGACCTGCCGCCTGAAGAGGCCAAGGAAATCCCACAGGTTTGCGGCAGCCTGAAAGAAGCCCTGGAAGAGCTGGACAAGGGCCGTGCGTTCCTGACCAAGGGCGGCGTATTCAGCGATGACTTCATCGACGCTTACATCGCACTGAAAAGCGAAGAAGAAATCAAGGTTCGCACCTTCGTACACCCACTGGAATATGAGCTGTACTACAGCTGCTGATCCAGTAAGCGCCGCCACGCACGGCGTGAATAAAGAGAGGCCTCCTTCGGGAGGCCTTTTTTATGGGCGCAGGTTACGTGCATGATGACTCGTCGCTCCCCCATAGAAGACGAGACTGCCCATGACTTTGCGCTTCAAACTCTGCCTTGCCCTGTCTGCCGCGCTGCTGGCCTCCACCGCCGAGGCCGCCTCTGCTCCCGCCCCTGAGGCCCTCACCCCGCTGCTTAACGCCATTGGCGAGCGCCTGGCCCTCGCCGACCAAGTGGCACTGAGCAAATGGGACAGCCACAAACCAGTAGAAGACCGTCAGCGCGAGCGTGAAGTCATTGCCGCCGCCGTCGCTCAGGCGCCGGCCTACAAGCTGAGCGGCGAAACCGTGGAAGCGTTTTTCGCTGCCCAGATAGAAGCCAACAAAATGGTGCAGTACATCAATTTGTCCGACTGGGCCCTGGAAGGTAAGGCCCCGGACCTCCCACGCCCGGACCTGGTGGGACAGATCCGCCCGCAACTCGACCGCCTGCAAAAGCGCCTGCTGCAACAACTGGCTGACTTCGCCCCCTACCGCACCGACCCGCAGTGCCCGCAATGGCTGGCCCGGGCCACCCACCACAACAAACAGCACCCGGTGCACCGGCTCGCCCTGATCCGGGCGACTGCTGAGCTGTGTGTCTTCACAAAATCCTAAAGACAACAATCCACCCTGTGGGAGCGAGCTTGCTCGCGATGAGGCCAGCACATCCAACATCCTGGCGACTGACACACCGCCATCGCGAGCAAGCTCGCTCCCACAGGGGATTGAGGGCAACAACTTGGGCCAACCGCGCCACCTGACCTATGCTGCAACCCATCACTTTTCGTTTTCGGTCGATTTTTCATGGGTCGTGGTTTTCCAATCATCCTGTTGCTGCTGTTGGCGCTGCCAGCCGCTGCGCAGATCTACAAGTACACCGACGCTGACGGCAACACCGCCTATAGCAACCAGCCGCCCCAAGGCGTACCGGCCCAGGCGGTGGAATTGCCGCCGCTCAACAGCATCGAACGCCAGCCCCCAACCAGCTCGGACGCGCCCGCGGTGCCCCTAGCCAAGGACGAGCCGCACAATGCCTACGAGGTGCTGGAGCTGACAGACATCCCCACCGAGGAGGCCCTGCGCGCCAATAACGGCACGTTCACCGTTGGCGTCCGGGCTCAACCGCGCCTGCAAAGCCCCCATCTGTTCCGGCTGCTGCTGGATGGCCAACCCTACGGGCAGCCAACCAACGTGCCTCGCCTGCAATTGGTGAATATCGATCGGGGCGAACACAGCCTGGCGGTTCAAGTCATCGCCGGGGACACCCTCGTGCAACAAAGTGACACCGTCACGTTCACCGTACAGCGGGTGCACCAGCCATGATCCGCTGGCTGCTCGCGCTGGGCCTTTTGCTGGCCACGCTGCCGGGAATGGCGCAGGTCTATACCTACATCGACGCCCAAGGCAATCGCGTCTTCACCGACCAGCCGCGCCCCGGCAACGCAAAGAAAGTACAGCTGCCGCCCGGCAATCGGATGTCGCCCCCCTCCGCCAGCGCAGCACCAGCGCCGACAGCGGAAAACCGCCCCGAGCCGCTGTTCCATTATGAAATGCTCCGGCTACTGATCCCGGAACCGGACGCCACGATACGCAGCACCGCCGGAGAGCTGATCGTCAGCGTTACCAGCGAACCCGGACTGAAAAAAGGTCACCGGTACCGCCTGCTGCTCGACGGCCAACCCACGGGCGCACCGGGGCCGAGCCCGGTGTTCGCCTTGAGCGACATCGATCGAGGCACCCATCATCTGGCGGTGGAAATCCTCGATGAGCAAGACCGTATCCTCGAACGCACCGCCAACCAGCCGTTCCACATGCAACGCATGTCCCTGGCGCAGAAGCGCCGTATCAAACCCTGCGCCATCGCCGACTACGGCCTGCGCCCCGAATGCCCCCTCGCCGATAAACCTGAAGAAGAAAGCAGTATCTTGCCGTTCTTCTAACACCGCCCGGGCTTGCGCACTATATTGGTGCGGCATCTTGCACAAATACCCAAACCCCAACCCATTTTGGTTCGAAAGTACCCGTAAAAACTGGCAGAACGCCACGCAAACGGGCGAATAAAGCCCTTTTAAGGCTCTAAACGCTTCTTTTCGGAGCCTTGGTTTGGTTTTTGCATTTTCCTTGTACCAGCGCGTCATACGCGTGCTAGCTACGCTCCAAAAGAGGTCCTGATGACCATTAGCGACGCACTACACCGCTTGCTACTCGACAACCTCACCACCGCAACCCTGCTGCTCGACGCCGAACTGCGCCTTGAGTACATGAACCCGGCGGCGGAGATGCTCCTGGCCGTCAGCGGCCAGCGCAGCCATGGGCAGTTCATCAGCGAATTGTTCACCGAGTCCACCGAGGCGCTCAATTCCCTGCGCCAGGCGGTGGAACAGGCCCACCCGTTTACCAAGCGCGAAGCGATGCTCACCGCCCTGACCGGCCAGACCTTGACCGTGGACTACGCGGTCACGCCGATCCTGAACAATGGCGCCACCCTGCTGCTGCTGGAAGTCCACCCGCGTGATCGCCTGCTGCGCATCACCAAGGAAGAAGCCCAGTTGTCCAAGCAGGAAACCAGCAAGATGCTGGTGCGCGGCCTGGCCCATGAGATCAAGAACCCCCTCGGTGGGATTCGCGGCGCAGCGCAGTTGCTCGCCCGTGAGCTACCGGAAGAAAGCCTCAAGGACTACACCAACGTCATCATCGAAGAAGCCGACCGCCTGCGAAACCTGGTGGACCGGATGCTCGGTTCGAACAAGCTGCCGTCGCTAGCGATGTGCAACGTTCACGAAGTGCTGGAGCGCGTCAGCAGCCTGGTGGAAGCGGAAAGCCAGGGCTGCATCACTTTGGTGCGCGACTACGATCCAAGCATTCCAGACGTCTTGATCGACCGCGAGCAGATGATCCAGGCGGTGCTGAACATCGTGCGCAACGCGATGCAGGCCATCAGCAGCCAGAACGAGCTGCGCCTGGGCCGCATCAGCCTGCGCACCCGCGCCATGCGCCAGTTCACCATCGGCCACGTGCGTCATCGCCTGGTGACCAAGATCGAGATTATCGACAACGGCCCGGGCATCCCTGCCGAGCTGCAGGAAACCATCTTCTTTCCCATGGTCAGCGGCCGCCCGGACGGTACCGGGCTGGGCCTGGCCATTACCCAGAACATCATCAGTCAGCATCAGGGCTTGATCGAGTGTGAGAGCCACCCCGGCCACACCACTTTCTCGATTTTCCTGCCACTGGAACAAGGAGCCACAGCGACATGAGCCGTAGTGAAACCGTGTGGATCGTCGATGACGACCGTTCTATCCGTTGGGTCCTGGAAAAAGCCTTGCAACAGGAAGGCATGACCACCCAGAGCTTCGACAGCGCCGATGGGGTGATGAGTCGCCTGGCCCGTCAGCAACCGGACGTCATCATCTCCGACATCCGCATGCCTGGCGCCAGTGGCCTGGACCTGCTGGCGCGGATTCGCGAGCAGCATCCACGGCTGCCGGTGATCATCATGACCGCCCATTCCGACCTGGACAGCGCCGTGGCGTCCTACCAGGGTGGGGCCTTCGAATACCTGCCCAAGCCGTTCGACGTCGATGAAGCCGTGTCGCTGGTCAAGCGCGCCAACCAACACGCCCAGGAACAACAAGGCATGGAAGAGGTGCCGGCCCTGGCCCGCACCCCGGAAATCATCGGCGAAGCGCCGGCGATGCAGGAAGTGTTTCGCGCTATCGGGCGCCTGAGCCACTCCAACATCACCGTGCTGATCAACGGCGAATCGGGCACCGGTAAAGAACTGGTGGCCCATGCCCTGCATCGCCACAGTCCACGGGCGGCCTCGCCGTTCATCGCGCTGAACATGGCGGCGATTCCCAAGGACCTGATGGAGTCGGAGCTGTTCGGCCACGAAAAAGGCGCGTTCACCGGCGCGGCCAACCTGCGACGTGGGCGCTTCGAGCAAGCCGACGGCGGCACGTTGTTCCTTGATGAAATCGGTGACATGCCGGCCGACACCCAGACCCGATTGCTGCGCGTTCTGGCCGACGGCGAGTTCTACCGGGTCGGCGGGCATACGCCGGTCAAGGTCGATGTGCGCATCATCGCAGCGACCCACCAGAACCTGGAAACCCTGGTCCACGCCGGCAAGTTCCGTGAAGACTTGTTCCACCGCCTGAACGTGATCCGCATTCATATCCCGCGCCTGGCGGATCGTCGCGAAGACATCCCGACCCTGGCCCGACACTTCCTCAGCCGCGCGGCCCAGGAACTGGCGGTCGAGCCCAAGCTGCTCAAGAGCGAAACCGAGGAATACCTCAAGAACCTGCCGTGGCCCGGCAACGTGCGTCAACTGGAGAACACCTGCCGCTGGATCACGGTGATGGCTTCGGGTCGCGAAGTGCACATCAGCGACCTGCCGCCGGAACTGCTGAGCCTGCCGCAGGACTCGGCCCCAGTGACCAACTGGGAGCAAGCCTTGCGCCAGTGGGCCGACCAGGCCTTGTCCCGTGGCCAGTCGAGCCTGTTGGACAGCGCAGTGCCGAGTTTCGAACGAATCATGATCGAAACCGCCCTCAAGCACACCGCCGGCCGCCGCCGCGACGCCGCCGTGCTGCTGGGCTGGGGCCGCAATACCTTGACTCGCAAGATCAAGGAATTGGGGATGAAGGTCGATGGTGGGGATGATGATGACGGGGATGAGGGCTGATCAGTCTTTAACCCTTCGCTGAATTTGAAGGCCCAATCGCGAGCAAGCTCGCTCCTACAGGGTTCAGTGGTGTTCACGCGCTCGCGAACACCGAAAAACCATTGTGGGAGCGAGCTTGCTCGCGATGCTTTTAAAGGCTTCATGCACCGCATCAATGCACGGCGAACCGCAATTGCGCATGCCGCGCGAGCCTCAGCCAATCGGCAAAACGCGGAAAAAACAGCCCATACAAAAGAAAAAGCCCCGGAATACGGGGCTTTTCGCCTCATCGGCAGATTTTTTGAGACAGCCATTAAAAACTGGCACGCCCCCTGCAATAACCCAATCACTACCCAGTTTCGGGGACCTTGGTACAGGCAGGCCGGGGATTCCCCATTTTATACCGGGCTCATCGAGCCCACTGTTTTGGGGGCCTTGATACAGGCAGGTCAAGGTTTCCCTTCTTTACATCCAGGGCTGTGCGCCGAGCGCGCGCCCTCCCGTTTTGGGGACCTTGGTACAGGCAGGCCGGGGATTCCCTCTTTTATTGCTCCCGGAGACGGATCTCCAGTCGCCAGCGGTCATCGACCTCGCTGCCGGCCCACTCCCCCCGCAACGGACGCGCCGCCACCAACGTCAGCAATAATCCCTTATCACTCAAACGCACCCGCCAGTTGACGTCCTTGCCGTTGAACTTGAGCTGGCCCTTCTGCGCCCGGCCTGCTGCCTGGAACAACAGCGCCACGGAGCCGTCGACGATTTCGCCGTGCAGCTTGGGCTCGTTGTTAAACCAGGCTATCAGCGCCCCGTCGGCCACCTCGATCTGTTGCAACTCACTCGGTTCGGGCGTGGTCAGCCGACCGATCATCAGCCCGATCATCACGCCGAAAATCGCCAAAGAGCCCATCACCCGAGGCATTAGCTTCGAACGTCGATCGGTTTGCGGCGTAGAATGCCGCTCATCTTTATCTGCGGAGCCGTGCATGTTTCACGTCATCCTTTTTCAACCGGAAATTCCGCCGAACACCGGCAACGTCATCAGGCTGTGCGCCAACAGCGGCTGCCACCTGCATTTGATCGAACCGCTGGGTTTCGAGATGGACGACAAACGCCTGCGCCGTGCCGGCCTCGACTACCACGAGTATGCCACCTTGCAGCGTCACGCCGACCTCGCCAGTTGTCTGGAAAGTCTAGGGCATCCGCGCCTGTTCGCCTTTACCACCAAGGGTTCGCGGCCATTCCATGACGCCAGTTTCGTCGCTGGCGATGCGTTCCTGTTCGGCCCGGAAAGCCGTGGCCTGCCAGCCGACGTGCTGGACGCCCTGCCCACCGATCAACGCCTGCGCCTGCCGATGCGTGAGGGCTGTCGCAGCCTGAACTTGTCCAACACCGTGGCGGTGGCGGTTTATGAGGCTTGGCGGCAGAACGGTTTCCAATAGCCCCCAATAACAAATGTGGGAGCGGGCTTGCTCGCGAATAGGGCGTGCCAGTTGACATTAATGTCACTGACACACCGCTTTCGCGAGCAAGCCCGCTCCCACATGGGACTTGCGTCGACGCTCAGAACGGCTTACTGAACGGTCGCGCCGCCTTCTTGCTGCATGCGCTGCAGCTCTTGGGCGTACAGGGCGTCGAAGTTCACCGGGGCCAGCATCAGGGCCGGGAACGAACCACGGGTCACCAGGCTGTCCAGGGTTTCGCGAGCGTACGGGAACAGAATGTTCGGGCAGAACGCACCCAGGGTGTGGCTCATCGAAGCGGCATCCAGGTTCTTGATCAGGAAGATCCCGGCCTGCTGCACTTCGGCGATGAATGCCACTTCGTCACCGTTCTTCACGGTCACCGACAGGGTCAGCACCACTTCGTGGAAGTCATCTTCCAGGGCTTTCTGGCGGGTGTTCAGGTCCAGGCCTACGCTCGGCTCCCACTGCTGGCGAAAGATCGCCGGGCTTTTCGGGGCCTCGAAGGACAGGTCACGTACATAAATGCGCTGCAAGGAGAATTGCGGTGCGGTTTCTTCTTCGCTGGCAGCTGTGTTCTGTTGGTCAGTCATCGCAGATCCTTCTTACTTTCAGGTTCTTTAGTAGGGAATTCAGGCCTTGAGCATCGCGTCGAGCTTGCCGGCGCGATCCAGGGCGAACAGATCATCACAACCGCCCACGTGGGTGCTGCCGATCCAGATCTGCGGCACGGACGTACGTCCGGCCTTTTGGGTCATTTCGGCGCGCAGTTGCGGCTTGCCGTCGACCTTGATCTCTTCGAAAGCCACGCCTTTGTTCTGGAGCAGGAACTTGGCTCTGGAGCAATAGGGGCAGTAATCGCTGGAATAGACAACGACGTGGGTCATCTCACTTCACCAGCGGCAGATTGTCGGCTTTCCAGCTCGCAACGCCACCGGACAGCTTGGCAGCGGTGAAACCGGACTTCATCAGCTCGCGGGCGTGGGTGCCGGCGTGCTGGCCCTGGGCGTCCACCAGGATCAGCGTCTTGGCCTTGTGTTTTTCCAGTTCGCCGATACGCGCGATCAGTTTGTCCTGGGGAATGTTCACCGCCCCGACAATGTGACCTGCGGCGTAATCCTTGCTCGGGCGGATGTCCACCACCACGCCGGCGTCCTTGTTGACCAGCGCGGTCAGTTCGCCGGTGCTCAGGCTACGGCCGCCGCCCTGCATCGTATGGGCTACCAGCAACGCCAGCAGTACGACGAAGATACCGACGAGAATGTAGTGGTTAGTGGCAAATTCAATCAGGTGAGCAACCATCGAAGGAGGTTCCAGGGCGTTAAAATGTCGGCCAGTATACACAGCACACAAGGCCGGCCAAACCCCGCCCGGCGGTGACGCCGTCGGAACTTACCTTTAAACTGCCCGTCCCTTTTCCATCGTCTTCTTTTAACCAGCCACGAGTGGATTCCATGACTACCACGCCTAAACCTTTGGTCCTGATGATTCTCGACGGCTTCGGTCACAGTGACAGCCACGAATCCAACGCCGTGTATTCGGCCAACAAGCCTGTACTGGACCGCTTGTGGGCCAGTGTGCCGAACGGCCTGATCTCCGGCAGCGGCATGGACGTCGGCCTGCCGGACGGGCAAATGGGCAACTCCGAAGTCGGCCACATGAACCTCGGCGCAGGCCGGGTGGTGTACCAGGACTTCACCCGCGTGACCAAATCGATCCGCGACGGTGAATTCTTCGAAAACCCGACCATTTGCGCCGCCGTGGATAAAGCCGTGGCCGCCGGCAAGGCCGTGCATTTCATGGGGCTGCTGTCCGACGGTGGCGTGCACAGCCATCAGGATCACCTGATCGCCATGGCCGAACTGGCGTTCAAGCGCGGCGCCGAGAAGATCTACCTGCACGCGTTCCTCGATGGCCGCGACACGCCGCCGAAAAGCGCCACCTCGTCGATCGAACTGCTGGACGCCACCTTTCAGGCCCTCGGCAAGGGCCGCATCGCCAGCATCGTCGGCCGCTACTACGCCATGGACCGCGACAATCGTTGGGACCGCGTGTCCCAGGCCTACAACCTGATCGTCGACGGCAGCGCCGAATTCAACGCCGCCACCGCCCAGGAAGGCCTGCAAGCCGCCTATGAGCGCGGCGAAAGCGACGAATTCGTCAAGGCCACCACCATCGGCGAGCCGGTCAAAGTCGAAGACGGCGACGCCATGGTATTCATGAACTTCCGTGCCGACCGCGCCCGCGAGTTGACCCGGGTGTTTGTCGAAGACGACTTCAAGGAATTCGAACGCGCCCGCCAGCCGAAACTGGCCGGTTTCGTGATGCTGACCCAATACGCCGCCAGCATCCCCGCACCATCGGCCTTCGCCGCTGGCAGCCTGGAAAACGTGCTGGGCGACTACCTGGCGAAAAACGGCAAGACCCAGCTGCGCATCGCCGAAACCGAGAAGTACGCCCACGTGACGTTCTTTTTCTCCGGCGGCCGTGAAGAACCCTTCCCGGGCGAAGAACGCATCCTGATCCCATCGCCAAAAGTCGCCACCTACGACCTGCAGCCGGAGATGAGCGCACCGGAAGTGACCGACCGCATCGTCGACGCCATCGAGAACCAGCGTTACGACGTGATCGTGGTCAACTACGCCAACGGCGACATGGTCGGCCACAGCGGTGTGTTCGCGGCGGCGGTCAAGGCTGTGGAATGCCTGGACACCTGCGTTGGCCGCATCGTCGAGGCGCTGGAGAAAGTCGGCGGCGAAGCACTGATCACGGCCGACCACGGCAACGTCGAGCAGATGTCCGACGAATCCACCGGCCAGGCCCACACCGCCCACACCACCGAGCCGGTGCCGTTCATCTATGTCGGCAAGCGTAACTTCAAAGTCCGCGACGGCGGCGTGCTGGCTGACGTGGCACCGACCATGCTGATGTTGCTGGGCATGGAGAAGCCGGCGGAGATGACCGGGACGTCGATCCTGGTCTGATCCAACACAAATCCCCCTGTGGGAGCGGGCTTGCTCGCGAATGCGGTCTGCCAGTCGACATTTATGTGGCTGGTCTACCGCATTCGCGAGCAAGCCCGCTCCCACATTGGTTTTTGGTGTTTTTTGGGCCAGTTATCACACAGTCCCAAATGGGCGTTTTTTTTGCAGCGTGGGGCGGGCATACTAGGCCGTCCCTTTCCCTGGTGTCGCCCGCCTCTATGCTTCGCGTCCTGATAGCCCTTGTTCTGACCTGCTTGCTCCAACCAGCCTTTGCTGACGAGCGCGCGCAAACCCAACAGCAGTTGGACGCCACGCGTCAGGACATTGCCGAGCTGAAAAAACTGCTGGGCAAGTTGCAGGAAGAGAAATCCAGCGTCCAGAAAGACCTGCGCGGCACCGAGACCGAAATGGGGAATCTGGAGAAGCAGGTCGAGGCCCTGCAAAAAGAGCTGAAGAAAAGCGAATCCGAGTTGCAGCGGCTCGATGGAGAGAAAAAAAAACTCCAGAGCGCGCGCGCTGAACAGCAAAAGCTGATCGCCATCCAGGCCCGGGCCGCCTACCAGAACGGTCGACAGGAGTATCTCAAGCTGTTGCTCAACCAGCAGAATCCCGAGAAATTCGCCCGAACCCTCACTTATTACGACTATCTGAGCCAGGCACGCCTGGAACAACTCAAGAACTTCAACGAAACCCTGCGCCAACTGGCCAATGTCGAAAAAGACATCGAGCTGCAGCAAGCCCAGTTACTGGTGCAGAAAAGCACCCTCGACACCCAGCGCGACGAACTGGAAAAAGTTCGCAAGGAGCGCCAGGTGGCCCTGGCCAAGCTCAATGAGGACGTGAAAGCCCGCGACAGCAAGCTCAAAGCCCGCGAGCAGGACCAGGCCGAGCTGGCCAAGGTATTGAAAACCATCGAAGAAACCCTGGCCCGCCAGGCTCGGGAGGCAGAAGAAGCGCGTCAGAAAGCGCTGATCGCCCAGCAGGAAGCCGAAAAAAAGCGTTTGCGTGAAGCCCAGGCCGAAGCAGACGCCGGCGAGGCGCCGCGCAAGCCGGTGAAATCCAGCCCCGGCGCACTGGTTTCCAGCGATGGCGAAACCTTCGGCGGCGCTTTTGCTTCGACGCGAGGCAAACTTCCATGGCCGGTCAATGGTCGATTACTGGCGCGCTTCGGTGAAACCCGTGGCGACGACACCCGCACCAAGTGGGACGGCGTGATGATCAGCGCCTCCGCCGGCAGCCAGGTGCATGCCGTGCATGGCGGGCGTGTGGTGTTCGCCGACTGGCTGCGCGGTGCCGGCCTGCTGGTGATCCTCGATCACGGCAACGGTTATTTGAGTCTGTACGGCCACAACCAGACGCTGCTCAAGGCCGCGGGCGACGTGGTCAAGGCCGGCGAGTCCATCTCCACGGTCGGCAACAGTGGCGGGCAGGATACGCCAGCACTGTATTTCGCTATTCGTCAGCAGGGTCGCCCCAGTGACCCGGCCCAATGGTGTCGTGCGCAAGGATAAGCGTGCCCATCCAATTAAGGAGTTCGTTCGACATGCTGCATTTGTCCCGCCTCACCTCGCTGGCTCTGACGATCGCCCTTGTGATCGGTGCGCCCCTGGCTTTCGCCGCTGAACCGGCCCCGTTGGCACCCGCCGCCACGGCTGCGACCACCAAGGCCCCGCTGCCACTGGATGAACTGCGCACCTTTGCCGAAGTCATGGACCGGATCAAGGCCGCCTATGTCGAACCGGTGGACGACAAAGTGCTGCTGGAGAACGCCATCAAAGGCATGCTCAGCAACCTTGACCCACATTCGGCCTATCTGGGGCCAGAGGATTTTGCCGAGCTGCAGGAAAGCACCAGCGGCGAATTCGGCGGCCTGGGCATCGAGGTCGGCAGCGAAGATGGCTTCGTTAAAGTGGTCTCGCCGATCGACGACACACCTGCTTCCAAGGCCGGCATCCAGGCCGGCGACTTCATCGTCAAGATCAACGGCCAGCCGACTCGCGGCCAGAGCATGACCGAAGCCGTGGACAAGATGCGCGGCAAGATCGGCCAGAAGATCACCCTGACCCTGGTGCGCGATGGCGGCACGCCGTTCGACGTGACCCTGACCCGAGCGGTCATCCAGGTCAAAAGCGTGAAGAGCCAACTGCTGGAATCGGGCTACGGCTACATCCGCATCACCCAGTTCCAGGTCAAGACCGGCGAAGAAGTCGCCAAGGCCCTGGCCAAGATGCGCAAGGACAACGGCAAGAAACTCAACGGCCTGGTCCTGGACCTGCGCAACAACCCCGGCGGCGTGCTGCAATCGGCCGTGGAAGTGGTGGATCACTTCATCACCAAGGGCCTGATTGTCTACACCAAGGGCCGCATCGCCAATTCCGAGCTGCGTTTCTCAGCCACCGGCAACGACCTGAGCGAAGCCGTGCCACTGGTGGTGCTGATCAACGGCGGCAGCGCTTCGGCCTCGGAAATCGTCGCCGGCGCCCTGCAGGATCAAAAACGCGGCGTGGTCATGGGCACCACCAGCTTCGGCAAAGGCTCGGTGCAGACCGTATTGCCATTGAACAACGACCGCGCCCTGAAGATCACCACCGCGCTGTACTTCACGCCGAACGGCCGCTCCATCCAGGCCCAAGGCATCGTCCCGGACATCGAGGTGCGCAAGGCCAAGATCACCAACGAGCAGGACAGCGAATACTTCAAGGAAGCCGACCTGCAAGGTCACCTGGGCAATGGCAACGGCGGTGCCGACAAACCGACCGGTTCCGGCACCAAGGCCAAACCAATGCCGCAGGATGACGATTACCAGTTGGCCCAAGCCCTGAGCCTGCTCAAAGGACTGAACATCACGTCCGGCCGCTGAGATGGGCCTGCGTTTCACCTTCGTCCTGCTGTGCCTGCTGGCGGGAGCCGTTAACGCGGCCCCCGCCACCCCCTCCTTGCCGCACAAGGCCTACCTGAGCCTGATCATCGACGACCTGGGGCAAAACCTGCCTCGGGATCGCCGGGTACTGGCCCTCCCCGGTCCCGTCACCGCCGCGATCATGCCGGACACACCCCACGCCACCGAATTCGCCCGCGAAGCCCATCGCGCCGGCAAACTGGTCATGCTGCACATGCCCATGGACCCGGCCACCGGGCCGTTCGCCTGGCATCCGCAACTGCCCATTGAGGAATTGGCAAAGCGCCTCGACGCCGCATTCGCCGCCGTGCCCTACACCAGCGGCATCAACAACCACATGGGCAGCCGCATGACCGCCCAACCCCAGGCCATGGCGTGGTTGATGGCGAATTTGCAGCAGCGCCACAAGTTCTTCGTCGACAGCCGCACCAGCGCCCAGACCGTCGCCGCCGCCGAGGCCCAGAAGATTGGCCTCGCCAGTGTGTCGCGGGATGTGTTCCTCGACGACGAGCGCACCGAAGCCGCCATCGCCCGTCAGTTGCAGACCGCCATCGACCTGGCCCGCCGGCAGGGCTCGGCAGTGATGATCGGCCATCCCTACCCGCAGACCCTGGCGGTGCTCGAACGCGAATTGCCCAAGCTCAAGGCCCAGGGCATTGAATGGATCGATATCAAATCGATGATCAGCCTGCGCAGCAATCAGGCGATGGCTGGGCATGGGAAAGATGGGGTTTATCGGTAGCGGCTAAACCGAGTCACCGCCATCGCGAGCAAGCTCGCTCCCACAGATTTGCGCATCCGGAACCGAATCGGCGCTCAGAGATACCGCGCCATGATCGCGTCCACCGCACCTTCCTTGCGCAGCTCATCCAAGGCTGCCTGCAGCCGGGCGACCACCTCGTCAGGCACGTCTTTGTTCAACGCCAGGTACAACTCGGCACTGTTGAATCGCAACACGGTCTTGAGATCGTTCACCCCATCCTGACGCGCCAGGTAACGCCCGGCCGGGTCACCGGTGGCCCACAGGTCGATCTGGCCGCTGACCAGTTTTTTAGCGTTGTCCTGATCACGCAATACGACAATCGGGTTCAGCCCTTGCTTGGCCAGCGTCTCGGCAATCGCGTCGCCTTTGTAGGCACCAATCTTGTATTTGCGCGCCTGTTCCAGCGAGTCGAGGGCAATCGTGCTGTCGGCCTTGGCGAGCATGATCCAGTCGTCCGGACCGATGGGGCCGACCCACTTGAAGAGTTTTTCGCGCTCCGGCAACCGCGCCATGACAAACACCCCGTAGCCAGGATTTTCCAAGGCGAGTTTATAGATTCGCTCCCAAGGGAAACGCAGCGTCAGGCTGTAGGGGATATCGGCACGCTTGAATATCTCGCGGACGATGTCCACGGCGATGCCGTTGATGTTCTCGTCCTGGGCGAAGTTCTTGCCGTTCTTGGCCATGTTGTACGGCGGGAAGTTTTCCGTCAGCAACACCAGCGGAGCATCGGCGGCGCGGGTGGTGCCTGCGAGCAGCAACGTGGCGCCCGCAAAGGCAAGAACGAGACGTTTGAGCATGTCGGGCTACCGCAATCCATGGTGTGCCCAAGAGTGCCTTGGGCCCGCCATGGTGTCCAGCGATCAGCGAATGCAGATACCGCGATGCGCCATGTAGGCCTTGGCTTCCGGCACGGTGTATTCGCCGAAGTGGAAAATGCTCGCCGCCAGTACCGCACTGGCGTGGCCTTCAAGAATGCCATCGGCCAGGTGCTGCAGGTTGCCGACGCCGCCAGAGGCGATGACCGGAATGCCCAGGGCATCGCTGATGGCGCGGGTGACGCCCAGGTCGAAACCGTTTTTCATGCCGTCCTGGTCCATGCTGGTCAGCAGGATCTCACCGGCACCCAGGCCTTCCATCTTCTTCGCCCATTCAACGGCGTCGAGGCCCGTAGGCTTGCGGCCGCCGTGGGTGAAGATTTCCCAACGCGGGGTTTCGCCCGGGCCGGACACCTTCTTGGCATCGATGGCCACGACAATGCATTGCGAGCCGAAGTGCTGGGCCGCCTCGCCTACGAATTCCGGGTTGAACACCGCCGCCGTGTTGATGGACACCTTGTCCGCACCGGCGTTGAGCAGGTTACGGATGTCCTGCACGGTGCGCACGCCACCGCCCACGGTCAGCGGAATGAACACCTGGCTGGCCATGCGCTCGACGGTGTGCAAGGTGGTATCGCGGCCATCGACACTGGCCGTGATGTCGAGGAAGGTAATTTCGTCGGCACCCTGCTCGTCGTAGCGACGGGCGATTTCCACCGGGTCGCCGGCGTCACGGATGTTCTCGAACTTCACACCCTTGACCACCCGACCGTTGTCCACGTCCAGGCAAGGGATGATGCGTTTGGCCAGCGCCATGGTGAGTCCTCAGCCTTTGTAGGAGTCGCAGAAGGCCTGGGCCTCAGCGACGTCCAGGGTGCCTTCATAGATCGCGCGACCAGTGATCGCGCCGATGATGCCTGGCGCCTTGGCGTCGAGCAGCGCCTTGATGTCGCCCAGGTTGTGGATACCGCCGGAGGCGATGACCGGGATCTTCGTGGCGGCGGCCAGGGCGGCGGTGAACGGGACGTTGCAGCCCTGCATCATGCCGTCTTTGGCGATGTCGGTGTAGACGATGGCAGACACGCCGTCGGCTTCGAAGCGCTTGGCCAGGTCGATCACCTGCACGGTGCTGACTTCAGCCCAGCCGTCGGTGGCGACAAACCCGTCCTTGGCGTCCAGGCCAACGATGACCTTGCCCGGGAAGGCGCGGCAGGCTTCGGCGACGAACCCCGGTTCTTTGACAGCCTTGGTGCCGATGATCACGTAGCTCACGCCGGCCTTGACGTAGTGCTCGATGGTTTCCAGCGAGCGAATGCCGCCGCCGATCTGGATCGGCAGGTGCGGGTAGCGCTTGGCGATGGCCGTGACCACTTCACCGTTCACCGGCTGCCCTTCGAAGGCGCCGTTCAGGTCAACCAGATGCAGGCGACGGCAACCGCCTTCCACCCACTTGGCGGCCATGCTCACCGGGTCATCGGAGAACACCGTGGAATCTTCCATCCGGCCCTGACGCAGACGTACGCAAGCGCCGTCCTTGAGATCGATAGCGGGGATAATCAGCATCTGGCAAACCTTCAAAGACGAATATTCAGCTTGGCTCGAAAATCAGTTTTTCTCGAGCGCCCACAGGTCGCTTTCAATGCTTTCGAACCTTTCTTTAAGGTGCGTCTGCACATCGAAAATAGCCCTGTTGTAATAGTGCGGCGCAATTTCGCGGGTAAACAGGTCAAGAATTTCCGCCGCTTCGAACGAACCCAGGTCCAGTTCGAAACGCTCCTCCATGAACCGCTGGATCTTGCGGTTCGCTTCACTCTCCTGCTCAGGCGTGAGGGTGAGGATTGGCGGCTTCTTGCGGGCCATTACCAGCGCCCGTCCCACGCGGCGAAGTTCTGCAGCAACTGCAGGCCATGGGTATGG
The DNA here is from genome assembly GCF_053850495.1 of Pseudomonas sp. CFBP 5748. Taxonomy (NCBI): domain Bacteria; kingdom Pseudomonadati; phylum Pseudomonadota; class Gammaproteobacteria; order Pseudomonadales; family Pseudomonadaceae; genus Pseudomonas; species Pseudomonas sp. CFBP 5748. The sequence goes on along the minus strand of NZ_JBSPTN010000007.1, from coordinate 159,843 downwards.
CTCTTCTCCGGGTGGAACTGCACGGCGAATCGGGAACCGTCGGCCAGGGCCGCGGCGAAATCAACGCCATAGTGACCGCCACCCACCACCTGCCGCGCATTGCCGGCCGCGATGTAGTAGCTGTGCACGAAGTAGAAGCGCGCCAGGTCCGGAATGTTGTGCCACAACGGGTGATCCACCGTCTGCTTCACTTCGTTCCAGCCCATGTGCGGGACTTTCAAGTGCTCGCCGTCTTCATGCAGGCCCTTGCCGAAAAACTTCACCTGGCCCGGGAACAGGGAGATGCAATCGACGCCGTCGTTCTCTTCGCTGCGTTCGAGCAAGGCTTGCATGCCCACGCAGATGCCGAGGAACGGACGGTCCTGGCTGACTTCGTGCACCAGCGTGTCGAAACCCAGGCGCCGAATCTCGGCCATGCAATCGCGAATCGCGCCAACGCCGGGGAATACCACCCGGTCGGCTTCGCGAATCACGGCGGCATCACTGGTGATCAGCACCTTGCCGGCACCCACGTGCTCGAGGGCCTTGGCCACCGAGTGCAGGTTGCCCATGCCGTAATCGATAACCGCGACCGTCTGCATTACAGGACGCCCTTGGTGGACGGCATTTGCCCGGCCATGCGGTCATCGAGCTCCACGGCCATGCGCAGCGCGCGGCCGAAAGCCTTGAACACGGTTTCGATCTGGTGGTGGGTGTTGTGCCCGCGCAGGTTGTCGATGTGCAGGGTCACGTTGGCGTGGTTGACGAAGCCCTGGAAGAATTCCTGGAACAGATCAACGTCGAAACCGCCGACAGTGGCACGGGTGTACGGCACATGCATCTGCAGGCCCGGGCGGCCAGAGAAGTCGATGACCACCCGCGACAGCGCCTCATCGAGCGGCACGTAGGCATGGCCGTAGCGACGGATGCCTTTTTTGTCGCCGATGGCTTTGGTAAAGGCTTGTCCCAAAGTGATACCGACGTCCTCCACCGTGTGGTGGTCATCGATATGCAGGTCGCCCTTGCTGACGATGTCCAGGTCGATCAGCCCGTGACGGGCGATCTGGTCCAGCATGTGCTCAAGAAAAGGCACGCCGATATCAAACCGGGCCTTTCCGGTGCCATCCAGGTTGATCGAGGCTTTGATCTGGGTTTCCAGAGTGTCGCGCTCGACAGACGCCTTACGTTCGGCCATCACCAGCTCCGCAAAATCATTGGGCGAAAAAGGCAGCCATTATAGGGGCGCGAGCGACAAACAGAAACACGGGAGGTGATATCCCTGACGGGCTGAATCCTGGGCTGTCGGTGATAGACATGTCCATACAAGCAATTCTTGCCATCACCCAGAATCAAATGTGGGAGCGGGCTTGCTCGCGAAGGCCGCGTATCCGTCGACATCATCGTCAACTGACACACCGCTTTCGCGAGCAAGCCCGCTCCCACACTAGAGTTGCCCTTACCTTGAGGGTTCGGGCAACAGTCTTAGCGGAACAACACCGCCGTCTTCTGCAGGGTCACCCACACACCCCACGCCAACGGAATGCCCACCACCAGCCAGGCGGCGATCGCCAAAGGCTTGGTGCCCGGCGCGGCTTTCCATTCCAGCGAAGTGCTGCTGTCGGCGCCCTTGTCATGGCCCAGCGCCTGTTCGGCGGCCAGTTCGGCGTCGGTCATGAAGTACTTGTCGGCGACCGGGCGGACCAGCAGGTTGCACAGGAAGCCCAGCACCAGCAGGCCGGCGAGGATGTACAAGGTGATGTCATAGGCCGCGGCGCGTTCAACGCCGATGCTCAACTGATATTCACGCAGGTAGTTCACCAGTACCGGACCCAGCACGCCTGCCGCAGCCCAGGCAGTCAGCAGGCGACCGTGGATCGCGCCAACCATTTGCGTACCGAACAGGTCCGCCAGGTAGGCCGGCACAGTGGCGAAACCGCCGCCGTACATCGACAGGATGATGCAGAACGCCGCCACGAACAGCGCGACGCTGCCCAGGTGACCGAGGTTCGGGATCAGCGCGTACAGGGCAAAGCCCAGGGCGAAGAACACGAAATAGGTGTTTTTGCGGCCCAGGTAATCCGAGAAGGATGCCCAGAAGAACCGCCCACCGATGTTGAACAGGCTCAACAGCCCGGTAAAGCCGGCCGCGATGGCAGCGATTTGACCGAGTTGCACAGCGTCCAGTTGACCGAAAGGCAGGTCGGTGCCAAGCAATTTACCGCCGAACACTTCCTGTAACAGTGGCGAAGCCATGCCCAGGATGCCAATACCGGCGGATACGTTCAGGCACAGCACCAGCCATACCAGACGGAACTGCGGGGTTTTCCAGGCAACGTTCACGTGAACGTGGCGATGAGTGATCATCGCGTTCGCGGCTTTCTTCGGTGCCGGGGTCCAGCCTTCAGGCTTCCAGCCAGTCGGCGGAACGCGGTACGACAAGGCGCCACCGATCATGAACACGAAGTAGATCGCGGCCATGACCAAAAAGCTTTGCCATACACCCACGCCAGTCGGCGAAGCGAAGTGGCTCATCAGCGCTGCCGCCAACGGAGCACCTACCATCGCGCCGCCGCCGAAGCCCATGATCGCCATACCGGTGGCCATGCCACGCTTGTCCGGGAACCACTTGATCAGCGTCGAAACCGGGGAGATGTAGCCCAGGCCCAGGCCGATACCGCCAATGACTCCGGAACCGACCCACATCAGCCAGATCTGGTGGGTATAAATACCCAACGCGGAAATCAGCAGGCCACCGCACCAGCACAATGCCGATACAACACCCGCCTTGCGCGGCCCGGCGTGTTCCAGCCAGCCACCCCAGATGGCTGCCGAGCAACCCAGGAAGATAAAGAACAAGGTGTAGATCCAGCCGAGCATCGAGATCGGCCAATCACATTGGGACGAGAAGACTTGCGAGATGAAGCTCATATCCGGCGCACAAGCCACAGGCTTAGTGACACCCAAGGCTTTGGACAGTGGCAACCAGAATACTGAGAAGCCGTAGGCCATGCCGATGCACAGGTGAATGGCCAGTGCGGCCGGTGGAACCAGCCACCGGTTGAAACCGGGCTTGGCGATGATGCGCTCCTTGGAGAGGAACGCAGGCTGGTCGGCAATGCCGTCCGCCGTGATGCTCGTGCTCATGGTGTATCCCCCAGTTGTTAGAATGGTTCGCCAGCCACGCCTCACCCTCAGCCTTCATTGCACGCAGGCATGGCTGTATTTTTTGGTGAAGCTCCATATTGGTGCGACATTACGCCGCAGAAGGACGGACGAACAGGCAAAGGTTACCATTTGATCGTGACAGAAGAGTCAAAGTGATATCACCTTTTTTGTGTCATTTGTCTTATCGCGCCATTACTCACTTTCTGTAGGGTGTGAACCGTTTTATTTTTCAGGAATCTGTATGCCCATCGTTGTCGAGCACCTGAATGAAGCCACCAGCCAGGACCAGCAGGACCTGCATAAAATCTACCGCGACGCCCCGACCTGGCTGTTCGAGCCTTTTGGTGGTGCCGCACAACTCATACAAGGCTGCCTGGAAGACAGCTCGCTGATCGCGGCACGTTTCAATGACCGGCTACTCGGCGCCGCACGCCTGCAACGGCAGCAGAACGTCTGGCACTTGTCCCAAATGTGCGTACGAAACATTACTCGTCGCCGTGGCGTGGCTGAACGACTGGTGAGCGAGGCGCGCAGAATCGCCGGGGAAAACGGCGCCGAGCTACGGTTGTTGGCGCCAGCCGGGCATCTGGAAGCCCAAGCACTGGCGGCCAAATTGAAGATCACGCTGGATGAACGCTAATTAAGGCCGAACACAATTCCCGTGGCGAGGGAGCGAGAAACGATCACCCAACGCGCCAGCAATTGAGGGCGTTATACTCCCAGGCTAAATTTTGAACTCAACCTACAAGGACTCGCCCATGAAAGCGTTCGGCAAAATCCTGGGTCTGGTACTTCTCGGGCTGTTGCTGATCATTGTGGCCCTGGGCTTTGCCCTGACCCACCTCTTCGATCCCAACGACTATAAAGAAGAGATCCGCCAGATAGCCCGCGACAAGGCCCACATTGAGCTGACGCTCAATGGCGACATCGGCTGGAGCCTGTTTCCATGGTTGGGTCTGGAGTTACATGACGCCAGCGTCGCCACACTGGCCAACCCGACACACCCTTTCGCCGACCTGCAGATGCTCGGCCTGTCGGTGCGAGTGATACCGTTGCTGCGTCGGGAAGTGCAGATGAGCGACGTCCGGGTCGAAGGCCTGAACCTGCGACTCAACCGTGACAAGAACGGCCACGGCAATTGGGAAGACATCGGCAAGGTACCCGCCTCTGCGACAACAGCGAGTGCGCCGGCACCGGCCGAGCAGCCAGCCCCGTCCACCAGCACCCCGGCAGAAAAACCGGCCCAGCCGACCCGCCTGGATATCGACAGCCTGACCGTGAACAACGCCCGGATCGAATACACCGACGAGCAGACCGGCAAGTTGTTCACTGCCGAAAGCATCCAGCTGAGCACCGGCGCGGTCCACGACTCCACCAACATCCCGGTCACCCTTACCGCATTCCTGTCCAGCAACCAGCCAGCCGTGCGTGTGCGTACCGAACTCACTGGCGAACTGCGCTTCGAACGCGCCTTGCAGCGCTACAAGTTCGAAGACCTGAAGCTGTCCGGCGAAGCCACAGGCGACCCATTGCAGGGCAAGACCCTGAACTTTGCCGCACAAGGCCAGCTATTCCTGGATAAGGCAGCAAACGTCGCCGAATGGACCGGCATCAAGCTGTCCCTCAACCAATTGCGTGCCTTGGGTGAACTGAAGGTCAACGACCTCGACAAAACGCCGCAATTGAGTGGCGGCATGTCGATCGCCCAGTTCGACCTGGCAAACTTTGTCGATAGCATCGGCCAGAAACTGCCGGCCATGGCCGAAGGCAGCCTGAGCAAGGTCGAGCTGGTCAGCCGCATTGCCGGTACGCCGACCAGCGCCGAATTCAATGACCTCAACCTGAAAGTCGACGACAGCAGCTTCAACGGTCGTATCGTCGTGGAAGACTTCGCCAAGCAATCCTTGCGTGTGCAGCTCAAGGCCGACACGTTCAACGTCGACCGCTACCTGCCCCCCAAATCCGCCGAAGCCGACAGCAGCAAGGCGGCTCGCGAGGCCGAGGTCAACAACACCGAAGCCAGCGCCATGGCCGGTGCCGGCAGCACGCCACTGCCGAGCGCTCCGACCCAGGGCGCCTGGAGCAACGATCGACTGTTTCCGGTGGAGCGCCTGAGCAAACTGGACCTGGAAGCCGACCTGACCTTCGGCCAACTGACCCTCGATAAACTGCCCATCCAGAACGCCGCGCTCAAGGCCACGGGCCTTGGCGGCCTGCTGACCCTGGAGAACCTGCGGGGCGATTTGTACAACGGCAACTTCGAAGCCAAAGGCACGCTGGACGTGCGCCAGCCCACGCCGCAGTTGAACCTGCAAACCCGCATCAACCGCGTGCCGGCCGAAAAAATCATCGAAAGCCAGGGTAAGAATCCACCGGTCAAAGGCCTGGTGACGCTCAACAGCGCCATAACCGCCAGTGGCAACAGCCAGAAAGCCCTGATCGACAGCCTCAATGGCAACGCCGGGTTCGTCATCAACGATGGCATGCTGCTCAATGCCAACCTCGAACAGCAATTGTGCAAAGGCATCGCCACCCTCAATCGCAAGACCCTCAGTGGTGAACCCCGGGGCAAGGACACGCCGTTCCAGCAACTCAACGGCAACCTCACGTTCCACAATGGCGTTGCCAGCAACCCGGACCTGAAAGTGCGCATCCCCGGCATGATCGTCAACGGCAACGGCGATATCGACCTGCGCGTGCTGGGCATGGACTACCGCGTCGGCATCATCGTCGAAGGTGACAAGAGCGACATGCCCGACCCGGCCTGCCAGGTCAACGAACGCTACGTCGACATCGAATGGCCGTTGCGCTGCCGCGGCCCGCTGGAGCTGGGCGCCAAGGCCTGCCGACTGGACAACGAGGGGATGGGCAAGGTCGCGGCGAAACTGGCCGGCGACCGCCTCGGTGACAAGATCGAAGAGAAGCTGGGCGACAAGGTCAGCCCCGAGCTGAAAGACGCGCTCAAGGGACTGTTCAAGCGATGAGAGCCGAGCAGTTTTCCACCGCCGTACTGGATTGGTTCGACCGCCACGGGCGCCACGATTTGCCTTGGCAACAAGGCATCACCCCGTATCGGGTGTGGGTCTCGGAAATCATGCTGCAGCAGACCCAGGTCAGCACCGTGCTCAATTACTTCGATCGGTTCATGGCCTCGCTGCCTACCGTCGAAGCGCTGGCCGCCGCGCCAGAGGACGAAGTGCTGCACCTGTGGACCGGGCTGGGCTACTACACCCGCGCCCGCAACCTGCAGAAAACCGCGAAGATCGTCGTCGACCTCTACGATGGGGAATTCCCTCGTGACGTGGAAAAACTCACCGAGTTGCCGGGGATCGGCCTGTCCACGGCCGGCGCAATCGCCAGCATTAGCATGGGCCTGCGGGCCCCGATTCTCGACGGCAACGTCAAGCGTGTGCTGGCGCGCTTCACGGCCCAGGAAGGCTACCCGGGCGAACCGAAGGTTGCCAAACAGCTGTGGGCCACCGCCGAGCGCTTCACGCCCCAGGACCGGGTCAACGCCTACACCCAGGCAATGATGGACCTGGGCGCCACACTCTGCACCCGCAGTAAACCCAGCTGCCTGCTTTGCCCGCTGAAAAGCGGCTGCGAGGCGCACATGCTTGGCCTGGAGACGCGCTATCCGATTCCCAAGCCCCGCAAGGAAGTGCCGAAAAAACGCACGCTGATGCCGATGCTGGCCAATCGCGAAGGCGCGATTCTGCTTTACCGTCGCCCCTCCACCGGCCTTTGGGGCGGTTTGTGGAGCCTGCCGGAACTCGACGACCTCGACGACCTGCAGCACCTGGCCCTGCAACACTCGCTGGAACTGGGCAAGCAACAGGAAATGCCGAGTCTGGTGCACACCTTCAGCCACTTCCAGTTGGCGATCGAACCCTGGCTGGTCCGGGTCCGGGAAACCGGCCATCACGTGGCCGAGGCCGACTGGCTCTGGTATAACCTCGCCACCCCGCCGCGCCTGGGCCTCGCCGCCCCGGTCAAAACCTTGCTCGAACGCGCGGCCGCCGTATTGAACGCAGGAGAGTCGTCATGACCCGCATCATCATGTGTCGCAAGTACAAAGAAGAACTCGAAGGCCTGGAGCGCGCTCCGTTTCCGGGCGCCAAAGGCCAGGATATCTTTGACCATGTCTCGGCCAAGGCCTGGGCCGACTGGCAGAAACACCAGACCCTGCTGATCAACGAAAAACGCCTGAACATGATGAACGCCGAAGACCGCAAATACCTTCAGGGCGAGATGGACAAGTTCTTTTCCGGCGAAGAATACGCCAAGGCCGAAGGCTACGTGCCGCCGTCCGAATAAGCTGCCCAGAACCGGGGCGGATCGTAAGCGACGGTAATAATTAAATATTTTTTGAAAACTTGCTTGACGACCCCCTGAAAAACCCGTTTAATGCGCCCCGTTGCCCAGATAGCTCAGTCGGTAGAGCAGGGGATTGAAAATCCCCGTGTCGGCGGTTCGATTCCGTCTCTGGGCACCAAATACCGAAAACCCCGATCAAGAAATTGATCGGGGTTTTTTATTGCGTGGGGTTTCTTCCTCTGCCCTACCGACTCAGCTACATTCGACTCGCTGCTTCCCCCCCAAATAGACGAGTCGACATGGACATCACCAACACCCCCTTTGGCATCACCGACTGGTCGGCCATCGAGCCCACCGAACACAAAGGCGTCACCGGAACCGCTTATTGGCGCACCCAGCAGTTCGGGAACATCCGGGTGCGAATGGTGGAGTACACGGCGGGGTATCTGGCCGACCATTGGTGCACCAAAGGCCATATCCTGTTTTGCCTGAAGGGTGAGTTGAACACCGAACTGGAGGACGGGCGGCAGTTTGTGCTCAAGCCCGGCATGAGCTACCAGGTGGCCGACCAGGCCGAGCCTCATCGCTCTTCAACCTCACAGGGTGCAACGTTGTTTGTGGTGGATTGAATTCGAAGCGTTCGCCCTGAAGCTGTAGGATAGATCGCCTTATTTTCATGTCAGGAATCTGACCCATGTCATCGGCAAACAAACAGCAGAAGCGCAACCAGCGCGCCAAAGCAAAAGCCAAGAAGAACCGGATTCAACGCACCGCCGCGCCGAACGACTTCCTGGACCCGAACGATGAGCGCATCGATCTGGAAACCGTGGATTTATCGGAGCTGTTCCAAGTCATGCGGGCGGCCGAAAAAATCAGCCAGCAGGCCATGTGCGCGGTCTTCCTGGGGCATCCACTACTGGCACTCGTGCTGGAACAGGAAGGCGAAGAAGAAGCCACTGACTTCATCATCACCGCCCTGATCGAATATCGGCGCATGACAACGGACGTCGACGAGCAGACCGCACTGGACTGGGTCGAAAGCGAGCAGTTCCAAGCCGATTACGTCGCTGCGTCCAACGCGCTGGCGCAAGACCCGAGCTGACCATCACACTGCCAAGCGCTTTTGTCATGAAGGCGCTCGCGGTAGATGACATCCTCCTGAGATAGCTCCTACAAACAGAGGGCAACCGACATAAGGCGGCGTCAAATCCGTCCTGCACGAATCAGTTGTTTTTCCTCCCGAGCAATCAGCCTCGTCCGGCATCATCGACACGTTGTCTGGAGCATCCTTTTGGTCCGCCCACCCTCACGGCTGACATTTCGATGACTTCCCTCCTTCCTCAAGATGACCCAAAGCTCGCACCGCTGATTAACGAGCTTGGCGAACTGATCCGCCAAGCACGCCAGAAGGTCTTGCGCGCGGTCGACACCCTTCAAGTGCAAACCTGCTGGCAGATCGGGCGGCATATCATCGAGTTCGAACAGGGAGGCGCCGAGCGGGCGGCCTATGGGGCGCGGCTGCTGTCGACGCTGGCCAAGGTACTTACGGCGCGGTTCGGAAAAGGGTTCGATGAACGCAATCTGCGGCACATGCGAGACTTTTATCAGACGTTTCCGATATGGAACGCAGTGCGTTCCGAATTGAGCTGGACCCATTACCGCACGCTTCTGCGAGTAAAGGACGATAACGCCCGCCGTTGGTACATGAACGAAGTGGCCACAGAAAACTGGTCCACCCGCGCCCTGGAGCGCCAGATCGGCACGTTCTACTACGAACGCCTCCTGGCCAGCCGCGACCGGCCTGCGGTGAAACAGGAGGCCACCGTCAATATCAAGGAACTTGACCTTGGCCCAAGGGATATCATCAGGGACCCGGTGGTTTTGGAGTTCCTCGGGCTGCCCAATGCCGGCACCGTTCTGGAGACGGAACTGGAGCAGGCCTTGATCGACCAGCTACAGGGCTTCCTCCTGGAGCTGGGCAAGGGCTTTGCCTTCATCGCTCGCCAACAAAGAATCAGCACCGAAAGCAAGGACTTCTACCTCGACCTGGTCTTTTACAACTACCTGCTCAAATGCTTTGTGATCGTCGACCTCAAACGTGGCGAGCTGAGCCATCAGGACATCGGGCAGATGGACATGTACGTTCGTCTTTACGACGACCTCAAACGCGGTCCCGACGACAAACCCACCGTCGGTATTATCCTCTGCGCCCAAAAGGATGAATCGGTGGTGCGTTATTCCGTGTTGCAAGGTAACGAGCAATTATTCGCCAGCCAATACCAGTTGGTGCTGCCTACGGAAGAAGAGCTGCGCCATGAGCTGGATCGCGAACGGGCGCGACTTGAAGACGTGACCGCCGGCCTCTGAAAACCGCATGTTCAGTAAACCCATGTAGGATTACGCGCTTTTTCAGCAACAGCGACCTCAAGAACGCTATCCTGCATATCACCGGCCGCAGCCGATCCTTCTCTAACCAGACCTTGCGGACCGCCCCTAACGAATTGGAAACCGAAGCCCAATGGCCTCACTGAACAAACAGCAAAAACGCGCCAAGCGCGCCAAAGAAAAAGCCAAGCAAATCCGCATGACCGGGCGCAAATCCATCCCGATGTATGGCGACCCGGCCCACGCCACCGCCCAGCCGCCGGTCTACGTACTGGAGCTGTTCGTCAAGCTGCGCGACGCCGAGGCCATCAGTCGCAGCGAAATGCTCGACACGTTGCTCGCGTCCCTGAGCGTGATGATCAGCGAACGCCCAAGCCTGCTGGACCTGAAAAACGCCGAAAACGAAAGCATGGCCGCCACCAACCTGGCCGCCGACATGCTGGTGGATTACCGCATGTGGGTCGACGAGATGGACCGCGAGACGGCGCAACGCTGGCTCAGCACCCCGGAGTTCATCAAGGACTTCAGCGAGGCGCTGGATCGGTATCGCCAATCGATGGAAGCGCCTGCCAGCGAATAAGCCCTTCGGTTATTCGTCACCGCTCCAATGGAACACCAGATTGCGTGCGGCGCCGCTGCCTACCTCGGCAGTGTCGCGGCGTGCCTCACCGTTGCGGGTCGCCACCACGGTGTACTTGCCCGGCGGCAATTGCACGTAAACCAGCGGCCCCGCGTCTTCCAGCGTCAGCAGAGTTTGCCCCGACGCGTTCTGCACGGTGACATCCACATCCGGGATGTATTTGTTTTCCACGCCAATCGCAAATGTCATGTGCAGGTTATAGCCCTGGGCCTGCCCGATGGCCCGGGCTTCATCCTCGCCGATACCGCCGGACAAGTAGGCGATACCGTTCTGTTGTGACGGCTGGACTTGCACGCCTGCGCTGTCTATTGGGGCGAGGTTGGTGGCGTTGAGCGTGACGGGGAAAAGCAGTGCGCCGATGGCGATAAGACAGTAGAGGGACTTCATGGCGGCAACTCCTGATTCTGGGAAAGCCATCTCTTTTGATGAATTCAGGAGCGTTCCGGTTTAGATCGATTGGAAGTTGGGCCGACTGCGGATTGGAATAGGCACGCTCATCCGATTAACCCTTCCAACCCCCGCCCAAAGCTGGCACCATCGCGCCTTTTTTCACGCGACTCCCCCGGGATCTTCACCGGCAGACAGGGTTTGCACGGCCGTTAGGTTGTTGATGGCGCGACAGTCTGCTGCGCCTATGCGACAACCTGCCGCGCATCACCGGTTTACCACCCGTAGCGCTGTTGGCGGCCATTCGGACGCATGCTAGCTTGGCCGCCTCGCCCTGGAAGGCCGCCAACAACAAGGGAGCACACACCATGAGGACCGCACATGGCCCAGGCCACGCCCGCGCTTGAAATCCGCAACCTGCACAAACGCTATGGAAAGCTGGAGGTGCTCAAAGGCGTCTCGCTGACCGCCCGCGACGGCGATGTGATCTCGATCCTGGGTTCCTCTGGGTCCGGCAAGTCCACGTTCCTGCGCTGCATCAACCTGCTGGAAAACCCCAACCAGGGGCAGATTCTGGTGGCCGGCGAAGAACTCAAGTTAAAGGCGGCAAAAAACGGTGAGCTGGTGGCCGCCGACGGCAAACAGATCAACCGCCTGCGCAGCGAGATCGGTTTTGTGTTTCAAAACTTTAACCTCTGGCCGCACATGAGCGTGCTCGACAACATCATCGAAGCACCGCGCCGCGTGCTTGGCCAGAGCAAGGCCGAAGCCGTCGAAGTGGCCGAAGCCCTGCTGGCCAAGGTCGGCATCGCCGACAAGCGTCACGCCTACCCCGCCGAGCTGTCCGGCGGCCAGCAACAGCGCGCCGCCATTGCCCGCACCTTGGCGATGAAGCCCAAGGTGATTCTGTTCGACGAGCCCACCTCCGCTCTTGACCCGGAAATGGTCCAGGAAGTACTTAGTGTGATCCGCGCCTTGGCCGAAGAAGGTCGCACCATGCTGCTGGTGACCCACGAAATGGGTTTCGCCCGCCAGGTTTCCAGCGAAGTGGTGTTCCTCCACCAGGGGCTGGTCGAGGAGCAAGGATCGCCACAGCAGGTCTTTGAGAACCCGCTTTCGGCGCGCTGCAAACAATTCATGTCTAGCAACCGCTAACGGAGCAGTACCCATGCAGATCTACAAGAAACTCCTCCTGGCGGCAGCCGCCAGCCTGGTGTTCTCGGCCAACGCCATGGCGGCCGACAAACTGAAGATGGGCATCGAAGCGGCCTACCCGCCGTTCAACAATAAAGACGCCAGCGGCCAGGTCGTGGGTTTTGACAAAGACATTGGCGATGCCCTGTGCGCCAAGATGAAAGTCGAATGCGAAGTGGTCACCTCCAACTGGGACGGCATCATCCCGGCCCTGCTCGCCAAGAAGTTCGACTTCCTGATTTCGTCGCTGTCGATCATCGAAGAGCGCAAGCAGGCTGTGGATTTCACCGACCCGTACTACTCCAACAAACTGCAATTCATCGCGCCGAAAAACGTCGAATTCAAAACCGACAAAGACTCGCTCCAAGGCAAGATCATCGGTGCACAACGCTCCACCTTGGCCGGCACTTACCTTGAAGACAATTATGAGGGCGTCACCACCAAGCTCTACGACACCCAGGAAAACGCCTACCTGGACCTGACCTCCGGCCGCGTCGACGCGATCCTGGCGGACAAGTACGCGAACTACGACTGGCTGAAAACCGATGCCGGCCGAGCTTACGAATTCAAGGGCGACCCACTGGTGGAAAGCGACAAGATCGGCATTGCTGTACGCAAGGGTGACCCGCTGCGCGAAAAACTGAACGCCGCACTGAAAGAAATCGTCGCCGACGGCACCTATAAAAAGATCAACGACAAGTACTTCCCGTTCAGCATCTACTGATGCTGACGTGCCTGGCCGGTGCTGCTTCCCCGCAGCACCGGTCCTTAGCAAAGCCTGCCGCGATATGAACACACACCCATGATGATCGATCTCTACGGATTCGGCCCGGCACTCGCCGCCGGCGCGCTGATGACCGTCAAACTGGCGCTCTCGGCCCTGTGCCTGGGGCTGCTGCTCGGCCTGCTCGGCGCCTTGGCCAAGACCTCCCCGTACAAGCCGCTGCAATGGCTTGGCGGGACTTATTCGACGCTGGTGCGCGGCGTCCCGGAATTGCTCTGGGTACTGCTGATCTACTTCGGCACCGTCAACCTGATGAGTGCCTTGGGCGAGTACTTCGGCAACCCCGACCTCACCCTGAACGCTTTCGCTGCCGGCGTCATCGCCCTGGGCCTGTGCTTTGGCGCCTACGCCACCGAAGTGTTTCGCGGCGCGATCCTGGCGATCCCCAAGGGCCATCGTGAAGCCGGCGTGGCCTTGGGCCTATCGAAGTCGCGGATCTTCACCCGGCTGATCCTGCCGCAAATGTGGCGCATCGCCCTGCCCGGCCTGGGCAACCTGTTCATGATCCTGATGAAGGACACCGCGCTGGTCTCGGTGATCGGCCTGGAAGAAATCATGCGCCATGCGGAAATCGGCGTGACCGTGTCCAAGCAACCGTTCACCTTCTATATGGTGGCAGCGCTCATGTACCTGGGCCTGACAGTGCTCGCCATGATCGGCATGCACCTGCTGGAACGACGCGCCGCCCGTGGATTTACCAGGAGCACCCAATGAACTGGGAAGTCATCATCAAGTGGCTGCCGAAGCTGGCCCAGGGCGCCACACTGACCCTGGAGCTGGTGACCATCGCCGTGATCGCCGGGCTGCTGCTGGCGATTCCACTGGGCATCGCCCGTTCTTCACGCCTGTGGTACGTGCGGGCTTTGCCCTACGCCTACATCTTCTTTTTCCGCGGTACGCCGTTATTGGTTCAGCTGTTCCTGGTCTACTACGGCCTGGCGCAATTCGATGCCGTACGCAGCAGCGCATTGTGGCCCTACCTGCGGGACCCGTTCTGGTGCGCCACGGTCACCATGACCCTGCACACCGCCGCCTACATCGCCGAAATCCTGCGCGGCGCGATCCAGGCCATCCCAAAGGGCGAGATCGAAGCCGCACGGGCCCTGGGCATGTCGCGGCCCAAGGCGCTGTTCTACATCATGCTGCCCCGCGCCGCGCGCATCGGCCTGCCGGCCTACAGCAACGAAGTGATCCTGATGCTCAAGGCCAGCGCCCTGGCGAGCACCGTGACCCTGCTGGAACTCACCGGCATGGCCCGCACCATCATTGCCCGGACTTACCTGCCGGTGGAGATCTTCTTCGCGGCCGGCATGTTCTACCTGTTGATGTCGGTCCTGCTGGTGCAAGGCTTCAAGCAACTGGAGCGCTGGTTGCGCGTCGATGCCTGCCAAGGGCGCTGACAGCGGCGTGCTGACGGGCGAGGCGCTGCTCGCTCGTTTCACCGCGTTGGACGCTTTTCTCACGGAGCACCAGGCCCTGTGGAAACCGCGTCCGTTCACCCATCTGCAGCTGCCCTGGGAAAAGTCCCACCCGGAACTGGCCCAATGGCTACGCCAGCGTTCATTGGATGAGGCGGAAAACGACCATCATCAGCCGTGGTTGATCGAGAATGCGCCAGCACCATTTCCAGAGCTGGCAGCGCTTTCCCGCGCATTGAGTGCTGTCGCGGAATTACCGACCCGAATGCTCGAACCGCCGGCCCACCGCCTCAACGTCGACGTGCCCGGCCGCAAGTGGCAGCAGATCGAAGCCTTCGCCAGCCGCCTGAACTTCGCCACAGAACCGACTCATTGGCTCGACTGGTGCGCCGGTAAAGGCCACCTCGGCCGACGCCTGGTGCACGGCGAACAACAACTGACCTGCCTGGAATACAACCCGGCCCTGGTCGCCAGCGGCCAGCAACTGAGCCAACGCCATTACTTGCCCGCCACACACCTGCGCCAAGACGTGTTGGCGGCAGACGCAGCCCAGGCGATCCGCCCCGCACACACGCCAGTGGCGCTGCATGCCTGCGGCGACTTGCATGTGCGATTGATACACCTGGCAAGCGCCACCGGCTGTGGACAACTGGCTATCGCACCGTGCTGCTACAACCGCATCAGCACTGAGCATTATCAACCGCTGTCCGACGCAGCCTTTGGCTCGGCCCTACACCTGTCGCTCGAGGATCTGGGCCTGCCGATGAGCGAAACCGTCACCGCTGGCGCACGCGTCCGACGGCAACGGGACCAGTCCATGGCCTGGCGCCTGGGCTTCGACCTGCTGCAACGGCAAATCCGCGGGTGCGAGGATTACCTGCCAACCCCTTCGTTACCCAGTGCCTGGCTGGAAAAGTCCTTCGCCCAGTACTGCATCGATCTGGCAGCCCTGAAAGATTTATCCACAGTCGGCTCCCCGGATTGGGCCGAATTGGAAACGGCGGGTTATCAACGCCTGGCCGAGGTGCGCAATCTGGAATTGGTGCGAGGGCTTTTCCGACGGCCGTTGGAGCTTTGGCTGGTACTGGATCGGGCACTTTTGCTCACCCAAAAAGGCTACGACGTTCGCCTGGGCACCTTCTGCGAAATGCCTCTGACGCCACGAAATCTGATGTTGCTGGCAGAGCGTTACTGAGGCGAAACAGCCTGTGGATAACTCTGTTGATGGAATCTGCCTGGATCCAAGAAACCCGCGATTTCCTGACCGATTCAAGACTGGTCATTTTTTGTTCACATGGATAAAAAACCATGAAAACAGGCATTTGCGAGCAAACGAGAAAGCTGTCACAAAATCGCAAGGTGCCGGTCGCTTCATCCTTCCCATTGTGCATAAGCGTCTGAGCGAAACGACATAACCGACGAATTTCGTACGGCCCGAGGCCAGTAGTTACGCCCAAAACAGCCGTGTCGTACAAACACCCCCGGTACTGCGCGGCAGAAGCTTCACCCGCCGACGCCCCTTGAATATCACCGCCCCCCTGCAACGCGTCGAACCCCATGCAAAAATAGTCAGAATTCAGGGGTTTACAGAACGCACCCAATCGCTATAATCGTCGCCCACACGCCGGTATAGCTCAGTTGGTAGAGCAACTGACTTGTAATCAGTAGGTCCCGGGTTCGACTCCTGGTGCCGGCACCATACAAGGTTCCAGAGAAGGCTTTCAAAATCTCTGGAACCCCCGAAAAACCCGCCTTCTGGCGGGTTTTTTCGTTTTGGCGTTCCATCGGTTTCCGTCAGAAACTGGTGGATTCCAACCGTTTTAAGGGTAGAGTTTGGGATACAGGTCACTTCGATAAAAGGGAGTACCCTTATGTCGCGCACCACAGCTCCGCTCTCCGACGCAGCTTGCCGCTTGGCAAAACCTACAGACCGCGCCTACAAGCTTTTCGACGGCGATGGCCTCTACCTCCTAGTCCAACCCAATGGCCGCAAAGGCTGGCGGCTCCGTTACGTCAAACCTGACGGACGGGAAGGACTGACCTCGTTCGGCAACTACCCCGTCATTGGCCTCGCCGATGCGCGCCGCAAGCGCTTGGAGGTCAAGCGAATGCTGGCGGATGGCATTGATCCCATAGAGACCAAGCACCAAGCCAAGGTGGAAGCCGTGATCAAAGGCAGAACCTTTGAAAGCGTTGCGCTGGACTGGCACACGGAAATGTCGGCCAAGTGGGCACCAGGCCACTCCAAGACTGTGATGAGCCGCCTCAAAACCCACGTATTCCCGCTGATTGGCGCCCGCGCCATTGTTGATCTCGACACCCATGACCTTATGCAGCCCTTGGAAGCGATCAAGAAGCGCGGAACGATCGACGTTGCTTTAAGGGTACAAAACTACCTGCAGAGCATCATGCGCGAGGCAAAGCGCCTCCGGCTTATCACCATAAACCCTGCTTACGATCTCGAAGGCTCGATCAAAGCCCCGCGGGTGGTACATCGCCCCGCTCTACCCTTATCGCGACTGCCGGAACTGCAGGAACGGATCGACACCTATAAAGGCCGGACACTTACCCGTCTGACGGTGATGCTGTCGCTGCATGTGTTTGTACGATCCAGCGAGCTGCGTTTCGCACGCTGGAGCGAGTTCGACCTCAAGCGCGGCACCTGGGAGATACCGGACACTCGACCTGCGCTGGAGGGAGTACCTTTTTCCACAAGGGGTACGAAGATGGCCGGGGATATCCATTTAGTACCCTTATCGCCGCAAGCAGTGGCCCTGCTTGAACAGATCCACGCACTCACCGGTAAATTCGACCTGGTGTTTGCAGGCGATGCCAAGCCCTGGAAACCCATGTCCGAAAATACCGTGAACAACGCGCTTCGGACGATGGGATACGACACCAAAACCGATATCTGCGGACATGGGTTTCGTTCGATGGCCTGCAGCGCACTGATCGAGTCAGGGCTGTGGTCGGAGACAGCTATTGAAAGGCAGATGAGCCACAAGGAACGCAACAACGTCCGCGCCGCTTACATCCACAAGGCCGAGTTCATCGAGGAGCGCAGGCTGATCATGAACTGGTGGAGCCGGTACTTGGAGGCCAACCGGCAGGAGCATGTCACTCCACACGAATTCGCCAACCAGATTGGAGATAACGTTACTCGGATAAAGGCGAAGCCTGGCATTGGCGCAGAGAGGAGGAGTTGATATGGATATCTCAACCGCACAAAGCATCAAGCTCGCCATTGTGTCGGCAACCGGACTGTCAAAAGACGCGCTGCATATCTATTTGGGCATGGCGGTCTATTTGACGTTGATCGTTGGCACTCGACGATTCAGGCCATACCTTGGCTGGCTGGTTGTTTTCATCATTGCGTGTGCAGGCGAGTGGGTAGATCGGCGAGACGATATTGGAAGCTTCGGATACTGGCGCTGGCAGGCAAGCGCTCACGACGTTCTCAACACGTTGTTTTGGCCGACGGTGCTAACACTGCTTTGGCTTTTAAAGTGCCGCAGTAAAGTAAGCGTACATCCGTAAGACTCTCGCAATCTGCTCTGCCACGCGGGTCCATCCAAACAGGGCTGCAAAGCCGCCCTG
This sequence comes from Pseudomonas sp. CFBP 5748, assembly GCF_053850495.1. Classification (NCBI taxonomy): domain Bacteria; kingdom Pseudomonadati; phylum Pseudomonadota; class Gammaproteobacteria; order Pseudomonadales; family Pseudomonadaceae; genus Pseudomonas; species Pseudomonas sp. CFBP 5748. The sequence goes on along the minus strand of NZ_JBSPTN010000007.1, from coordinate 141,977 downwards.
CTTGGATGGACCTCACTTAAAAAATCTAAAGCCCACGCAACTGTCTGTGGAAAACCACAGATTTCCACCGGTGGATAATTTCATCCACAGCCGCAGAATTCCCGAGAACTCGAGCCTTGACCCGAATTATCCACAGGCGTAGAAAAGATCGGGCAAAGCGCTGTCGTTGACAGCAACCCCAGGTAGCCAGAACCTTTAAGGCTACGCCACACCGTGGTGGTTCTCCCAAAGTGCGATTAGCGTCCGGCGGCTCGCACGGTCACAGCGATGTGATGGATGCCTACTTTTACCAGCGTGCCCACTGCGGCAACTCATTCCCTTTCATAGCTGCCCTGCAGCAACCTATCCGCTTGGCCATTTCATTGCGCCAACCTGCGCCCGTCTCTTTCTCCCGGAAAGAGACGGGCGCTCCTACCGCTGCTGCAGCCCAACTCGTACAAGGCTTTGCGGCATTTCCCCTCGCGACAATCGGCGTGACAAACACCGAAGTCACCAGCAACAGCGATGCAGATGATGGTGCCGCAGCCCAAGGAATGGACTGCACCTGACTGACAGTCAGGCATACCCCGGTCATCGCTTCACTGCCTTCACCTGACTCAGGATCTCGCGGCGCTGGTCTCGTCAGCCAGTGCAGCCTCCACCCGCCCACTTCCTCGGAAGTGTTCAGGAGGCCAGATCATGAGATGCCCAAGCTCCCGGTCGTAAGGAGCCGCCACTCCCGCGTTAGTGGACAACCCTCACAGGTCGCAGGGGCCTTGATCCCTGATAACACTCAACATTCTTGGCGGGATGACGTGGGGGAAGTTTCAACGGTTTGGCTTCAAGAGGAGTTTGATCATGGCACTGGTGGGCAAGCGAGATGGCCGCAATTTTGGTTATGGCCGGCAACTGAGCTATGCCGGACCGCAGGCATTGCGGGACATGTTTGGCGGCGGGCATTACGGCACGGTCAAAGCGCACAGTGATCGCTGGCAGGCATTTGTACACTGGTGTCGGTCGGAGGCTGGACCAGGGTTTAACGATGCGCGGCAGATTGATCGGCAGACCTTGCTGAACTACGCCGGGTATCTCCGGCAGCAAGTTGAACATGGTGAGATTGCCATCGCGACTGCGCAAAACCGGTTGTCCAGCGTGAACCGGACAATGACTGCACTTCGCGGTGATCAGTATGTGAAGGTCGTGAGTCCGAGCAAGGCGCTGGGAATGCAGCGCACCAGTGTTCGTCGCTCGGTGCCGCAAGGCCAAGACCGCGAACATGTGAAACGGATCGTCGACGTGCTCTGCGAACACCAAATGCCGCGCGCGGCGGCCATCGCTCGGATGGCGCGAGCCACTGGCATGCGCTTACGCGAGGCCATTTTGGCGGACCTACCGCGTTTAAAACGTGAGGCTGAATACTACGACAAGATCAACATCCAGGATGGCACCAAAGGTGGCCGCTCAGGTGCGTCGGCACCTCGCTGGATCATGATGAACGATCACATACGCGATGCCCTGACATTCGCCCATCAGGTCTCGCCCGACGGCAGCCGCAACCTGCTTGCACCGGATGAAAGCTACCTAGATTTCCAACAGAGGATCGTCCGCCTCGCACGGGACAACCTCCATAAGCACAACCTCAAAGGCTTCCACGAATTGCGAGCAGCCTATGCTTGCGAACGCTATGAGCAAATCACCCATCATCCCGCGCCCATCAACGGCGGTAATTGCTACCAACTCGATCGACACCTCGATCAAGTGGCCCGAGTGCAAATCAGCTATGAACTCGGACACGGTCGTATCGACGTGGTATCGGCTTACATCGGTGGTCGAACATGAGCAAATCATTTGACATGGAGTTGTTTCTAGCAAGCGTTCTAACCGGTTCGCAAAGCACACGCCAACGCCATCTGCGCCAAGCCAAATTTATTCAGAATGCGATTGCAAGACGGTGGCGGCGGGAAAATCCATGGACATGGCAGCGAAAGCACCTCGTCTGGTTTCTAGCGCAGCTCCAGAATCAGCAAGCCAAATCCACAAGGTATTACTACGAGCTAACCGTAAAATTGGTAGCTCAGCGTCTGGGAAAAGCTTGGGCGCTTGGTCATGATGCCTAGGAGAAAAATAGACCACACTCCTACTCAGGGACGATCTGGAAATAGTACACCTCGTGGCGTAAGATCAGATATCGCGGATCCCAGACATGAGGCCCATCACTGCTACCTACTCTGGTCAATGCCCCACCTTGCACATGAAGAGTCGTATCCATGCAACTCCATTCGACCTCCATCGACCGCGTAGCGATTTCAAATCCGAAGCTTTACAAGGATCCTAAAGCGTCAAAAGAATCAAGGATTTTCCCGTACTACGCGGGTTACTCCAGCGAGTTTTCACATAATCTGCTATCCACACTCGGCTTGAGCTCGAATTCCATAATTTTCGATCCTTGGAACGGAAGCGGTACGACTACACGCTCGGCACTCAACAATGGCTATGATGCTATTGGTTTTGATTTGAATCCCTCTATGGTTTTAGTGGCTAAAGCACGACTGCTTTCACCGCTTGAACACCCCAGCCTAATCGCCATAGCACAATCGTTAGTTGAACAAGCACGCAGTTCCAATAGTTACCACGACGGAAGCAAAGGTGATCCACTGTTAACATGGTTCCCCTCTTGCAGCGCAATACCGATTCGTATTTTAGAGTCAAAAATAAATCGCTTGCTTGTCTCAAACAACTCGTATGCAAAGCTCGACACCAATAAGGCAATGGATCTAGTCTCCCCATTAGCCGCCTTTTTTTATGTCTCACTATTCCGAACAGTTCGGAGACTCCTTTCTGACTTTATACCATCGAATCCAACATGGGTAAAAAATCCGAAAACAAAGTTCAACCGAAAACGACCATCACAAGAGACCATTTTCAATATTTTTGTAGAAGAAGTTAAGCTTTTAATATGCAGAGAAGGGTCTTCAGGAGCTAATTTCAGAGAAGCAGAATCGAACGTTAAACTTCAGATTGGTAATGCTGAAGAAATTACGCTACATGACAATTCTGTTGACGCCATCATATCGTCACCTCCATATTGCACGAGGATTGACTACGCCGTCTCTACTACTATTGAACTGGCGATTATCAGATATGAACAAAGAGAATTTGAGACCTTACGACGAAGCCTTACAGGCACCTCAACTGTCGAAAGAGTAGCCAACCAAGTCGAAAGCAAGTGGGGGAATACATGTTTGAACTTCCTAGATGCATTGTATAATCATCCATCCAAGGCATCAAAAGGTTATTATTTTAAAAATCACTTGCAGTATTTTTCTTCATTATCACGCTCACTCCACGAGATTTCTCGAGTTCTTAAACCAGGAAAATTTTGCTTCTTGGTTTCTCAGGACTCTTATTACAAAGAAATCCACAATGATGTTCCAACAATAACGTCTGAGATGGCTAGGGAATTCGGATTAAAAACTGTCCGTCGCGAAGACTTTAAAACGTCTAGATCCATGGTTGGAGTCAATCTTAAATCTAAAAAATACCTTAGCAATAGAAGCACCACTGAAAGTGTGCTCTGCTTTCAAAACGATTGATGATATTTTTGCTACTCTTGACTCAGTCATCCTATGTTTGCCGTGAGAGAAAAATTAGATGAACGATTCAGATATTCAAGATAAAGACGTTATTGAAATGGAGCCAGAAGGAGAAGGTCTTTCAGGCTTTGAAAAAAAATATAAAGCTCAGATGCGACAGATTGTTACCCAAAAGCTAGATATACCTATTTCTACTTTACCGGCAATGCTTGCAGACAATATAAAAATCAATCCTGAATTCCAGCGCCGCGATCGTTGGGATGAGGAACGTCAATCTCGTTTAATCGAATCACTTCTAATGAATGTGCCAATTCCACCTGTATTTTTGGGTGAGGATGACTATGGATTCTATGTTGTTTTAGATGGCAGGCAAAGGCTTACAGCAATACAAAATTTTCTAGACAACACACTAGCTCTGAAGGGGCTACTTGTTTGGGACGATTTAAATGGCCTTCGATTTAATGACTTAGTCAAAAGAGGATTGGACAAACATCTTACACGACGCTTTCTTTCAGCCATTGCTTTACTTAAAGAGTCCTCTCCCGCCATTAAATATGATGTATTTGATCGTCTAAATACAGGCGGAGTTAGGGCCAACGAAATGGAAGTCAGAAACGCCGTGTTTAGGGGCCCATTCACTGACGCCCTGCATAAACTTTCAAGGCATCCCGATTTTTGCAAAGCTTGGGAGATTCCAACAGACCCAATTGAGGCTCAGTCAAACCCTATCTACCAAAAGATGATTGATCTTTCTATTGTTTTGCGGTTTTTCGCGTTATCTGAACCAGAAAAGATGGATACAACGTTTAAAGACTACCTTGGCGAGTTTATGGAGGAACGAAATAAGCTATATATTGCAGACCCGAGCCTCGCATCATCAGACGCGAAACGATTTGAGCGCGCGGTATTAAACAGCATCAAAATCTTCGGAACAAACTCTTTCAGAAACCCATCAAAAATGATGAAAGGCCCTCCGTCTCTTCCTATTGCAGAAGCAATAATGATCGGCCTCTCGGATTATGAGCCTAACGCTATCACAGAAGAAATAGCCATAAAGGTAAAAGCCGACTTTGCCAACCTATGTAATGACGCAGAGTTTCTTAAGGCTATCTCTAGCGGCACAAATGGTAAAGGAGCCATTAAGACCAGAATCAACAAAGCCAAGTCCATGTTCAACTCACACATAAACAAAAAGAAAATATAATCCATGACAAACTGCTTTGTTGCTACAGATGAATATTTATCGTCTCTAGACATCATTGAGACAGTTGCCCAATCACTCTCCTCTCCCGAAGCACTTAAACCAAGCCAACTTCCAAGTACGAATGCGGTTAGTTGCTCAATTATAGTTTTGCTCTCAGGATATTTTGAAAGTTACTTGAAGGATGTGATTAGAGAGTATGTGGAATCCATTAACAGCCTTAACAAGCCTCTAGCCAACATACCATTAAGCATGCGACTAAAACATTATTCGGGAGGGGCCGAAGCTTTAGTTTTCGCGAGCAAAAGGGATAAAAAGCTCAAATCGACATCAATATCTCAGGATCTCACTAGAAGGCTAGGCTCCCTTGATCAACCGAAATATTATCTCGCTTGGGAATCTTTTGCCAACACAAAGTCCAATCCTGGCACCGAAACAATTTCAACACTACTATCAGGCTTAGAGATAGATAAAGGATGGAGCTCGATAAATGACTTAAACAAATCCCATGGGCAACTTGATATGTTTCTTACATCCTTTATAGAGATGCGAAACGTATGTGCGCATACAGGACGGCATCAAACTCCTCCGTCTGGCGCAGACCTGATCGACTATATAGATAAATTCAGAACACTTGGAGAATGTATAGACATGACGATAGGCATTCGCCTTGCAAACTTTTCCTAACCACAAAGACGCATCTTAGCTTTCAAATAAACACTTATAACCAAGCAACACATGCAATCCAATCATGAAAAGCCTTACATTTATTTACAACACCAACAATAAGGCAGTAGCGTAAATCTCATTCGGTATTTTTTAATTTCGACCATTTCAAAACCCTTTACGTACATATGACAAAAAGGGTATTTTTAGAGATATACTTTTAATACAACTATAAAACCTATTAATTAACAATAGGTTATTGGCTTTTTCGACTCCTGGTGCCGCACCATACAAAACGAAGCCCTCGCAGAAATGCGAGGGCTTTGTTGTTTCTGGAGCATCCACTTTTCATCCACACGCTAAAACCTGCTCGCAATGAGGCCGTAAAACCCACCGACAATCTACCAGCCAAGACAAAGGGCTGCTTGGAACACAACGAACGAAGCAATCTCAACCAAACAGCATCTTTTGCCAATGGTCCTCACCCACAATGGCAATCGAAGCGCCCGCCTCCCGCAGCTCTACCGCCTTCATGATCTTCGTTCCATAGGTGCTGTGGCGCCACTGCTCATTGCCCACGCTGCCGACCACCAAGTAATGCACCTTCTTACTCACACCGCCCCCAATCAAACCACCCCGCTCCTCGACCAACGCCTGACAGTCTTTGCGCGGCCCAAAGGCCATGACACCTGTAAACACAAACATCCGGCCATCCCACACCAAATCAGGGGCCGGCAAGTTGAATGGAAGATCCGTAGGCGCAACGGCAACAGCACCGCCGACCTTTGGTCTCTCGATGTCCATTCCAGAAAAGCCATGCAGGATATTAAGCAGCTCAAGAGACTCATCCTGGTCCAAGACATCGTCCTGAAGCATGCACGCCAAACGCGAATACAGCAGGTTGATCACCGGATCGTTCAGGTGCGCCAGATTGCTTTCCAACCATTGCTTCAGGAAAACCGCTTCGGTGGTATTCACCAAGCCATCTGCCGCAATCCCTGCCGCCAGCCCGACCAATGCGTCAGCAGCGCGTCGATCAATGCGGGCACGGTGGAAGAATTTACTGTTTTCGAATTCGTTGTGTAGATCCATTACGAGCTTTCCTTGGATGGTGTTGGCTCGGATGCGGCAATGTCATAAAGCTAGCACTCCGCCACACAGCTGCAAGCTCGCGCTATCCGACCTGACCTCGTACCGGTGATGCGTTAATCCCGGACACACAATTTCTAACCCCGCCAGCATCGCGCCACGATTGTCCCCTATCCGATCGACCGCTACCCTCCAACTGTCGCTGCCAATTCAGCGACCGGGCGTAGGAAACCCGAAGTAAATCAAGGCGCATCAGCTGCGCCTCGCTTACTATTGCAGGCGCTTTTTTTGTGTCTGCGATATGCGTTATGGCGGCTGTGCGCGGGACACCTTCGGGTGTGCCGGGTGCCTTGATTCCCGGTTTTCCTACCCCGTGCATGGCCGCCACCCAATCCCGTAGGAAAGGACGGTTGCGGCTCTCACAGTCAAGGAGCCAGACAATGCCAAATCCGCAAGACCTCAAAACCCCAGGCCTAACCCCCTTCTCCTACCACTCCGACCGCCCGCTATTCCGCGTCAACAGCGGCATCCCCATTAGCGAAGCCCTGTCCCACGCTTCCGACCTGCTCCACGTCGCCAAGGTCTTGGCCGAGGACGCGGCGATGATTCGCAGCACGGATCGGTACGCCTGGGCGTCGTGTTATTTGCAGGATATGAGTAAGGCCGTCATCGATGACGTGGTAAAGGTGCTGGAGGCGCCGGGGAGTAATCCTGCCTAAGAGCTGCTGGTGCAATGCTGCTCACTGAGCGGGGCAGCATTGGGCTTTAATCTGTAGTAGCGCCGCGAGAAAGGGTGCAAGTTAGAGAAGGGCTGCTTCGCAGCCCAGCGGGCGCAAGCTCCCCCGCAACGGGGAGCGGCGGAACCCTCATCTAATCATTTTCCCCGCCGATAGCTTCAGATATGCGCACGACCTGTCCCAAGGCTCCGCTCGCGCTCAACTACACTTTCCCAGAATTCCCCGCTCCAGGAGCAGCATGCGATGAAGATCCGCACCAAAGTCATAGGCTCGGGGTTGGTCAGCCTTTCTTTTGCGCTGTTGCTCGGCGGCATCGGGTTGTGGGGGTATCACTCCATGACCGAGGCCCTGGTGCAGAACGAGACCAGTATTTCGGCCATGCGCAAGCACATGGAGGCGGACATGATGCACGACGCCATTCGTGCCGATGTGCTGGCCGCTCTGCTGGTGAAGCCGGGGGATGCGCAGGGGGCCAAGGAGGTGCTGGAGGCTTTTGACGAGCATTCGCAACGCATGCGCAAGGTGATTGCCGAGAACGCCGAGGCGAGGTTGCCGGAGGCTGTCGCCAAGGCCATTGTCGAGTTGAAACCACAAATCGATACCTACATCGATAAGGCCAAGCAGGTGATCGGCAAGGCGTTGAGTGGTGCGCAGGATGGCCAGGCGTTGCGGACAGAGTTCGACGGGGCGTTTTCGGCGCTGGAGGAACGCAACGAGGTGGTGAGCGAGCTGATCGAAAACCAGGCCCAGTCGTCTCGCCAGCATCAGGACCAGAGTATTCACATGTCGGAGCGCTGGCTGATCGTGACGTTGCTGGCCACGTGCGTGGCGTTGGCGCTGTTGTCATGGAGCCTGCTCAAGGCGGTGCTCACGCCGCTGAATAAAATCATCCTCAATACCCAAGCGATTTCCCAAGGGGATTTGCAGCGGTCGATGGGGGCTCAAAGCAAAGATGAGCTGGGCCAGTTGCAAGGCGTGATCGAGCAGATGCAGACCAATTTGCGGCAGATGATCGCCACGATCCGCAGCCAGAGCGATGAGTTGCACGGCACGTCCCGGACCTTGGGCGATACGGCACGGCACATTGTGTCCAGCGCCGATCAGCAGGCCCATAGCGCGACCAGCATGGCAGCGAGCATGGAGCAGATGATAGCGAACATCAGCCAGATCCATCAGCACGCCGACAGTGCTCGGACGATTTCGGCGCAGTCCGAACAACTGGCGAGTAGTGGTGGCCAGGTGATTCTCGGGGTGGTGGAAGGCATGAACCGGATTGCCGAGGTGGTCAACCAGTCGTCCGGCAAGATCACGGCCCTGGACGCTTCTTCCGAAGACATTCATTCCATCATTCAGGTGATCAAGAGCATCGCCGAGCAAACCAATCTGCTGGCCCTCAACGCCGCCATTGAAGCGGCCCGCGCTGGCGAGGCAGGACGCGGTTTTGCGGTGGTGGCCGATGAAGTGCGTAACCTGGCGGCACGCACTACCCAGTCCACCCAGGAAATCACCGCGATGATCGAGCGCATCCAGACCAGCGCCCGGGATGCGGTGGCGAATATGCAGGCTTGCGTCAGCCGCGTGGACGAAGGCGTGAACCTGGCCCAGCAGGCTGGGGTGTCCATCAGCGAAATCCGCACCGGCGCCCGGCATGCCGCCGAAGTGGTGGAGGAAATTTCCCAGACCATTGCCGAACAATCGAAGGCCAGCGATGAGATGGCCAAGCGAGTGGAGTCGATCGCCGAACAGTCTCGGGAGAACACCCGTTCGATTCACAATTTGACGCAAACGGCGGATCAATTGAACGATGCGGCGGGGTCGATGCAGGCTTCGGTGCAGCAGTTCAAGATCTGATCAAGCAGGGCTGTATCGCACGTTTATGGCGAGGGGATTTAGCGAAACGTCGCACCGCCCCGCAGGGCTGCGCAGCAGCTCCTTTTTATGAGTGCTGCGCACTCAAGCGGGAGCAAGCTCCCTCGCCACGGATTGATTCACGCCTCTAGATAGGTCGCGTTGCCGATTCCGTCAGGTTTTTATATTCCGGCTCACACCTGGCTCACCTCAAACACAAACGAAATCTCCCGTTTCTGCGCACTCCAGACGTACCGAATATGCTTGCCCTGCACCGGAATCGACACCGCTGGCGGGCGGAACGCGGCGACGCATTCGTGGCCGGGCAGGCGGACGCTGTTGTAGAGCAGCCCCCAGGACAGGGTTTCGCGCAGTTGTCGGGCGAACACCTGGGACGGGCCATAGGCGGCGGGGTCCGGGTCGTGGAGATGGGGGTAGTCGTGGCGGATGTCGTGCAGGGGCTTGATGACCTTGTTGACGTAGGTGCGCATGGTCAATTCCAGGTCCGGCTCGTTGGTTGCCCCGAGAAATCGGGCCTGGTGGTAGCAGGTTTCGGCGATGGCCGCTTCCTGGCTGCTCGCGGCGTAGTAGACGCCGAAGGTGCCATCGCTGAAGCGGCTGCTTTTGCCGATGTGGGTAAACGCCGCCATCACGGGTGAGGAGCCGGGTCCGGAAACACGGTCTTCGGGACGCACCCGGGTCAATACGCCGGCCTCGGCCATCAGCCGGTCATTGGTCAACGCCTCCAGGGCATAAGCGATGGGCAGGTCTTCGGGGTCGAGCACGTCTTCAAACAGCGCAATGGGTGGGAAGCTGCTGTTGACGATCCGATAGGCCCGTTTCCATTGCGGGTCCGCCAGTGGTGGCGTCATCAACCGCGCACTCCATCGAGGTAGCGCCGCACGTCGGCAATGTCCACCACCCGTCCGGCCAACATGTAGGCCAACGCCGACTGGCCGTTGAACGGCGCTGCGGTGTTGGGGCTGCTGACCCATTGATGAACGCGGTCCCGGCTGTTGCTGAAGATGATACTCAGCGCCTTGTGAATGCCCATGAGGTAGGAAATACGCTCGAGGGTGTCACGGGGCAGCTTTACGTTTTCCGGTAGTTGTTTGTATTTGTAGAAAGTCGTGTTGCCTATCTTGCCCAGCAACGTGCGCTGCTGCTCGACGCTGCAGCCCCACAACGCCATGAGGTTGAAGAAAAACTTTAGCGCGACTCGACCCGCGTCCGGGGAATCCAACTGTTGCTGGGCGTTGAGGGTGATGGAGGAAGTAGCCATGGGTTTAGGCTCCTTTGCTACGGGTGATACTGAGAGAGTAGTACATATATGGATATAAATTAAGTTTTAATTCGCAAACGAACAAAGAAGATCAGATTGAAATTTCTGAGCCCTCTCCTGTTACATTTCAGGCCTGAAGGAAATCCAAGCACCGGTTGACATAAACCTCACCCATGCCAGAAATCGACCTCAAGAGCCGGCGCGACTGCTGACGCGACAGTGATATATCAAATATCCGGCAAACCAAGTTCTTTCCAACGGGTTTGACCAGTCGCCTCCTTCGTCCCAGGAAAACTCATGCAAGTGACCTTTAGCACCCACTTGCAGGTTGCGTAGACGCCGGCAATTGCCTTCATCTAACCGATCCAGACGTGGCGATGCCTATCTAATGGAAGCGCCACATTTCGGCTGTTCGAACAACTCGGGTATATCAGGCGGGGCCTTTTTCTCCCTGGGAAATACCTGACAAGGTTGCAGGCAAAGCCCATCACGACGCGAATTACACAGTCCCATACACGCCAAACCGGCAAAAACCCAAAATCCCAAATAAGCTCCAACCATCGCCTCCCGGAGCTTTTCGGCACAAAATCGCGACAAGCGGCGCAAGGTGCATGATGATAGCCCGCATGCACTGCCTGACCCGGGCCAGGTGCAAAACTATAGCGAGCCCACTTAAGCAGAGGGCATTACCTCATGGATAGCAGAACCCTACGCAACCTCATGCGTATCGTGCAGACCGGCTCGTTGTCGGCGGCAGCCGAACATTCGTGTCTCACGGTGCAAGCATTGGCAGCGCAGTTGAACAAGGTCGAAGAGCAGTTCGGTTTCCGGTTGTTCCGGCGCTCCAACAAAGGTCTGACGTTGACGAGCCAAGGCTCGGAACTGACCCCTTTCATGGATCAGGTGCTGGTTGCCACCCGGCAACTGGAGGAAAAGGTCGCGACGCTCAAAGCGCCCCGGCAGAGCACGCTTAAAGTGGCGCTCAATACCACCCTGCCAGCGGAGTTCAACCGACGAATGATCGATCGGTTGATCGCGGTGTTCCCCCAGTATCAGTTGGAGTTCAGTTACGCCGAGTCGATGGAGAACCTGAGCAAGCTCAAGAATGAAGCCTTTGATTTGGCGATCCTGATCGGGCACCAGCAGAGCGGTTTTTCCAGCATCACCATGCCAGATGTGCAGGTGCGGGTGGTGGGCGCCCATTGTGGCGACGAGGACGACTCCCTGGGTTTGCTCGGTGACAAGTTTCAGGTGCGTCCGGCAGAAGAATGTCCGTATTCCCACAGTTTTCTTCGATTTCTCGATGCAGGCCTGGGCGAATACGGGTCGAGCCAGCGGATGGTGTATTCCTGCAGTGAAACGCTGACGTTGTCGCTGATCACCCAGCTCGATGGCCTGGGGCTGGTATCTCGGGAGGCGGCACTGCGCAACGGCTTGGCCATTTTCCCGGACTTCGAGGACTTCCTTGAGGTCCGCCTGGCGGTAAACAATCCGGAGTTGTCCGGCCAGGCGCTGCACGATGTGGTGGACCTGACGCTACAGGAACGAACCGAGCGCGATGTACGACGCCGTGCCCAGCGCCACACTGAGAAACAGGTTGCGGCTGAAATACGCACATAACAGTGTCGGAATCGCGGCATAGAATTCCGGGCGATCCAACTGTATCTGCTGATCCTTGATCAACAACGGGGTCAGGCTGATGGCAGCGACGATCGCCACCGGCAGGTATTCCAGGGCGCGGGCGACGAAAGGCGGCCAGTGTTCAGTGTTGATCTGCAACGGCAAGGCACGCGGCAGGAAAGTCACGGCCATCATCAGCACGACGACCAGGATCAGGAACGTTTGGTCAGGCATACGCCCACCCCGCAGCCAACGAATGTGGCGATGAAGACATTGAACGGCGAACTGCCCAGCAGGCTCAGCCCGCCCATGCAGACGACAGCTGCCAGGGCTGCGATCAGCTTGTTACGGGTATCGCACAGCGAAACCAGCACGTAGAGCATCATTGCGGTCAGGGCGTAATCGAGCTGGTATTTGATCAGGTGCGCGGCGTATTGCGCGCATACGGCGCCCAACAGGCCGCCGAGTACCCAGGAGGTGTGGCAAAACAGGTTGAAGCCGATCAGGTAGCGCACGCTCACTGGCGCCCCGCTGCCCAGCTTGACGCTGTGGAAGGCGAACGACTCATCCGTGAGCCCCGCCGCGTAGCACCAGCGCTCGAAACGACTGAGCCCCAGCGCTCGCAAAGCCTTGGCCATATAGACCGACATCAGCATGTGCCGCGCATTGATCAAGAACGTGGTGAGCACGATGGTGGTCAGCGAGGCGCCGCTGGAAATCAACGCCAACGCCGCGAATTGCGAAGCGCCCGCGTAGACGAACAGGCACATCGCCACGGGCAACCACAGGGGCAGCCCCGCGTTGACCGCCATCAGACCGAACACAAACGAAACCGTGAAATAACCCGCCACCACCGGACTGGCTTCAGCAAAGGTACGCGAGGCTTGTGGTTCGACCGCCAGCGGCTGGCTGGAAGTCTTGTTCATAAATCCCTCTCGAAAGTGATCTCACCCCGGGGCTCACAGAACCCCTGGGCAGCCCAAAAGCGCTTGCCGGCCAGATTAGCATCGTCGACGAACAGGAACATGCGCAGCACGCCCACCCGTTTCATATCGGCCGAGGCCGCTTCCACCAGGCGCTGGCCCAGGCCTCGGGTGCGATGCTCCGGACTGACGGCCAGGTGATTGATCGTACCGCGGGTGCCCAGCATGCCCCCGATCACCGCACCGACCACCTCGCCACTGGCATCGACAGCCAGATAGGCGGTGGTGGTGTCCTGCAACAATACGCCCCGCAAAAATCGGGCATCCTGCCACTCGCAGAATGACACTTCGTCGAATCCGCGAAAAAAATGCTCCAACCGCTCCGCATCCCTGACCTGGGCCCGACGCAACAGAACCTGCTGCGCAGAGTCGTCCATGGGTTCGAGCCGTTCAGCGAACAATGTCGAAAGCGGTCCCGGGCCGCGAGAAGGAAATGGCCAGGATCTGCCGGTACGCCATTTCACGGCTGTGGGTGTTGCGGGCCGGGGTGACGTAATGGCGCATGTCGCGATCAAGGAAGAACGTGGTGTCGAGGATGTCTTCGTAGGTAACAGCCGCCAGTTGCTCTTCCTGGGCAGTGTACAAACGGCTTTCTGCACCCGTCACATTATGACGACCCCAGAAGTGCACGCCGCTGAACGGATACCCGTCGCAATGGATTCCTTCAGGGGTGATTTCCAGCTGCTTGCCCGGCTTGATCTCGATGCGGATCTGATGGATCTGGCACTGCCAGATTTCATCGTGCAGTTCCTGTGGCAGGACGTTCTTGTACACCTCGAAGTCCGTATCGATCAGGCTGCGCATCACCGGCGAGTTGATCACTTCGTTGGAAAAATCCTGGAAGTGCCGCTCCAATCCGCCAACATAGCTGTTGTTGGCCTTGGATTGCACATAGGCGCGGTGCTCAAGCTGCTTGAGCTCACGGGTCGTGGGGTTGTATTCGAAGTCGCTGTAGCGGCGAAAACGCATGCCTGACTCGGCCTGGCCGTAGTAGCTGTCGGGCTCCATGTTTTCCCAGCTTTTGGTCAGCCGGACAAAATCGCCGAAATGACCGTAGAGGTTGAAGTCTCCACCGCGAACGTTGACGTATTTGTCACGTCTTAGCGCTTCGCCCACTTCCCTGTTCAGAACGATCATTTTTCATAGGTCTCCGCTACGTTGAGCGGCCTAATCTAGTAGGTGCAGGATTTACGTCCATGAGAAAGATTTTGAAGCATTTCAAGCCCAGCTTGAAACGATGGGTGAAATGCAATTAGTACGACTTTTACTCGGGAAAACAGGCATTTTTTGCGATATTTATGGCGTCAAAAGGCAAAAAACCCCCGAGTTGGCGTCGGGGGTTTTCATCAGGCGCTTGTCACACCATCAGGCATCAGAAGACGTTGATCGGGTAATCCACGAACACCCGAAGCTCATTGCCACTGACGTTGTACTCGCTGGACTTTTGCGACACACGCAACACGGAGCTGCGCAACCGTACGCTCAGGTCCTTGGCCGGGCCGTTCTGGACCACGTACTTGAACTGGTTGAAGATCTCGCGCTCGGTGCCACCTTCGCTGGTGGACGTGGTGATGTTATCGCCACGCACGTAAGCGACGTTATAGGTCAGGCCCGGGACGCCGAAGGTAGTGAAATCCAGGCCATAACCCAACTGCCAGCTGCGTTCGTCTTCAGCGTTGAAGTCGGACCAGTAGGAGTTGGCCAGGTAGATCGTGTTACCGCCGTCGCCCACACGATTCTGCTCGCGTTGATAACCGCCGTAGGCGTAGCCCAGGTTGCTGTCGCCGGTGCTGCGCTGGTGGGCGAGGGTGAAGCTGTGCGGTCCTGTGGCGAAGGTCGCAGCCAGGCTCCAGATCTTGTTGTCGTCACCGGTGACGTTGTTTTCGCGAACGTAGCTGTTGTCCAGCTTGGTGCGATAACCGTTGAAGTCCAGGGTCAGGGACTGATCCTTGGCCAGCGGGAACACATAGTTGGCGTTCACGTATTGCTTCTTCAACACGTCTTCGACGTCCGAGGCGTAGAGCGAAGCCTTGAACTGCTCGGTGAACTGATAGCTGCCGCCCAATACGTTGATCGACTTCAGGCCACCGCTGTCACGGCCTTCGGCGCTCTTGCGCGATTCGGCGGTGAAACGGCCGGCATTCAGTTCCAGGCCCTTGATCTCTTTAGAGGTGATCAGCGTGCCGGTGTAGCTTTCCGGCAGCAGGCGCGAGTTGTCATAGCTCAGCACCGGCAGGGCCGGCATCTGGTCGCCGTAGGCCAGCACGGTATTGGAGACACGGAACTTGACCGCTGCGCCAAACCTGGACAGGTCATCGGCCGCACTGCCGCTGTCGCCTTGCTTGAAGAAGTCGATGCCGCCCGCACCGCTGCGCCCCTTGCCGCCATCCAGACGCAAGGCGTACAGGCCGAACGCATCCACACCCACACCCACGGTGCCTTGGGTGAAACCGGACGAGAACGTACCGATAGCCGCCTGGCCCCATTCGGCCTTGTCCTGGTTGCCGTCTTTGTAGTCGCGATTCATGTAAGCGTTGCGTAACAGCACTTTCAGGCTGCTGTCTTCAACGAACCCCTTGGACTCAGCCTGGTCGTTGGCCATGGCGTGTGTCGTGCTCAAAATCCCCAGTGCGATCAAACCAATGCGCTTGTTCAACATGTTTATTTTCCTTATACGGGTTGATACGCACTGCGACTGGCAGCCGAAATGGCGCTTTTGCGCTCTTTTTCGGACTCTTGCTCCTGAAATAATGAAAAGGCCCGCCCACGAGTGATCGTGTCGGGCCTTTTTATTATTTAAGAGTCATGGCTGTTAGCCACAGGCGTGGGACGAATCCTAGTCGCGCCCTCAACAGCGTGTCAATTTCGTGAATCGTCTGTAATTAGGCGAAAAACATCTAAGAATCACAGCCGTCCAGACCGCAGGCCATCGCCGGGGTAGAGGCCTGCACCGGCACGGCTTGCTTTAACCAATCGGCAAATGCCTCGGGCTTACCGAGCCAGGGACCGATGTCGATCAACGTGAACCGACCGTCCTGCGCCAAGGCAAACGTCGGGAAGCCCTGGCCACCAACCTGGGTCAGCAAGGCCCGACTGGCCTTGATATGCCCTTGCACATCAGCTGCATTGAACGCCGCCAGAAACGCCTGGGCTTGCAGACCGATGGATTGAGCCAGCTCCAGGAGCACGATTTCGTCAGCAATGCGTCGGCCTTCGACGTAGTGTGCGGTTTGCAGGCGCCCCAACAGTTCCAGGCCGCGGCCAGCGAGCTGCTCGGCAGCGAGGATGGCTGCGGTCGGCGGCGCCGAATCGAACACCGCGCTGTCGTCGCGCAACAAGCCTTCGAAATAGGCCTCGCCAAACGGCTGTCCGGTGTATTCGGCGATGCGTCGGTCGTGGGGCATCACGTAATTGCGCAACTGCGGCGAGACCTGCTGGCGATTGGCACCGGTCATCATGCCGCCGCCATGGGCGATCACCGGCAGCACCGCCCGGGCGGCCTGCACCAACGGTTTGGCGCCGTAGCACCAGCCGCATAGCGGGTCATAGATGTAATGAAGGGTGGTCATGGCAACTCTCCGCTGGCCGTGAGGATTCGATGGCAGGGTAGCCTCGGGAGCCCTGCGGAAAAACGCCGGAATGGCGTTCAGTTTGTTTCGTGGATCGGTCGAATGCCTCTCTTGGGTGGACACTGCCCGCTCTCACAGGGAATCGCATCAATCCACAGATCCTTCAGGCACAAAAAAAAAGCGCTGCCATCCCGGCCAGCGCTTTTTATCAATCCGTCGAATTCTATCCTTGCATCACATCCCACAACGCTTCCAGCTCCGCCTCGCTGAACAGGCCAGCGGGGTAGCGCTCCACGATCACCCGACGCGGATCAGGTTCTCTGATCTGACGCGTTCCGTTGGACTTCAACCACTGCGCCAAGGCTTGCAGCGACTCACCATTAACGGCCAAGGGATGGCATGTGCGCTCGCTTATCATATTCATTCCAGCGCCCTCTCCTGGTTGATGAGCGGCCAATTTATCCAAGGTTTATGACAAAACAACTCAGTTCCGCTCCCAAGAACTGTTCGGATGCAGATACAAGAGCTATGCCAATGTATCGGCACCGCCAAGAAACAGGCACAAAAAACCCGCGCGCCCAATCGGGCCGCGGGCTTACCAGGATGGATCCAAAAACGCCGACCTAGAGCCGGCGCAGTCGATATCAGCAAGCTGTTACATCGCCACTCATTTTGTCCGCGGCGCGGGTTGCTGTTGGGTAAGGCAATGGATATTCCCACCACCGAGTAACAGTTCGCGGCCCGGCACCATGACCACTTCGTGCTGCGGGAATAGCTGTTGCAGGATCTCCCTGGCCGGGACGTCCAGCGGGTCGTCAAAACTCGGTGCGATGATGCCGCCGTTGACGATCAGGAAGTTCACGTAAGAACCGGCCAGCCGCACGCTCGGATTGCGCTCCTGGGAACCTTCCACGGCATCCACCCCTGCACATTCCTCTTCGGTGGCATACAGCGGCCCCGGAATCGGCATCTTGTGCACTGTGAACGGGCGTCCCTTGGCGTCGGTGCTGTTTTTCAGCACGTTCATCGCGGCGTGGCAGCGGGCGTAGTTCGGATCCTGCGGGTCGTCGGTCCAGGCAAGCAATACTTCGCCAGGCCGCACGTAGCAGCAGAAGTTATCCACATGACCGTCGGTTTCGTCATTGAACAGGCCGTCCGGCAACCAGATGATCTTGTCCACCGCCAACTGCGCGCTGAGTACCGCCTCGATTTCTTCACGACTCAAATGCGGGTTGCGATTGCGGTTGAGCAGGCATTCTTCGGTGGTGATCAGGGTGCCTTCGCCATCGACATGGATCGAACCGCCCTCGAGCACAAAACCCTCGGTGCGATAACGCGGGCTGCGCTCGATTTCAAGGATCTTGCTGGCCACTTGCGAATCACGGTTCCACGGCGCATACAGGCCACCGTCGAAACCGCCCCAGGCGTTGAAGTCCCAGTCGACACCGCGTACCTCACCGTCGTCATTGATGACAAAGGTCGGGCCAGTATCGCGGACCCAGGCGTCGTCGCTGGACATCTCCACCAGGCGGATATTCGGCACGTCGAGGCGTGCCCGGGCGTTTTCGTACTGGGCCGCGGACACCGCCACGGTCACTGGCTCAAAACGGGCAATGGCCTTGGTCACCGCGACGTGGGCGGCCTGCGCGGGCTTGCCGCCCAGGCGCCAGTTATCCGGGCGCTCGGGCCAGATCATCCAGACTTGGGTCTGGGTCGCCCACTCGGCAGGCATGTGGAAACCGTCCGCACGGGGAGTGCTGCGCAACGTTGTCATGAATCAGGACTCCAGTGAGCGATACAAAAGGGTAACGGCACGCGAGGGAGGAGCGCGTCGTGCAATGTCGACTTTATAAGCGATAAAAATCGGCTTTTAAAGTATAAAAAACTCATCGCCATGAAAAAATAGCGAAAAATACCGACAAAAATCGAATTGTGTTTATTGAATCTGTGGGAGCGAGCTTGCTCGCTCCCACAGGGGCAAGACCCGCCTTAAAGCCCCTCGTCCAACACCTTCGCCAACATGTCCACAAAGAAATCCACACTCTGACGCGTGGTGACCATCGGCGGCTTGATCTTGAGGATGTTCAGGTAATCGCCAGTCGGTTGCATGAAGATACCCAGCTCCCGTAGGCGATTGCACAGCGCCGTGGTTTCTTCGGTGGCCGGCTCCAGGGTTTCGCGGTTACGGATCAATTCCACGCCCAGGTAGAACCCGGAACCATGCACCGCACCGACCAATGGATATTGGTCAATCAAGGCTTGCAGTCGTGCCTTGAAATGCGCACCCACCACTTGGGCGTTTTCCCAGAGCCGTTCTTCTTCCATGACATCCAGCACGGCCATGCCGATCCGGCAACTGACCGGGCTGCCACCGGCCGACGAGAAGAAATAACCCTCGGCTTCCAGCGCCTCGGCGATTTCCCGGCGGGTAATGACCACGCCCAGCGGCTGGCCGTTGCCCATGCCCTTGGCCATGGTGATGATGTCCGGCACCACGCCCTGTTCCTCAAAGCCCCAGAAGAACTCGCCCATGCGCCCATAACCGACCTGCACTTCGTCGGCGATGCAGACCCCACCGCGCTCGCGTACCAGCGCGTAGACCTGCTTCAAATACCCTGGCGGCAGCGCAATCCCGCCGGCATTGCCATACACCGGCTCGCAGATGAAGCCAGCGAGTTGGCGCTTGTTTTGCGCGATCTTCGCCAGGTTGTGTTCGACGCTGCGCACATAATCCGGCGCGCTATCGGGCCCGCGGAATTCACCACGATAGGTGTTTGGCGCGGTCACCGGATGCACCCAATCCGGGCGGCTGCTCAGGGCCTGGGGATTGTCGGCGATAGACGTCGATACCGCATCGGCCGCCACCGACCAGCCGTGATAGGCCTCCAGCACACTGAGCATGTCCCGGCCACCGCTGTAGGCCCAGGCCAGGCGGATCGCCAGGTCGTTGGCCTCGGTGCCGCTGTTGACCAGAAACACCCGATCCATGTTGGAGGGCGCCAGCGACAGCAGGCGTTCGGAGAACTCGGCGATCGCGGCATAGTGAAAACGTGAGTTGGTGTTGAGCAGTGACCACTGCCGGGCCGCCACTGCCGCCATGCGCGGATGGCCGTGCCCCAACACCGCGACATTGTTGAGCATGTCCAGATACGAACGGCCCTGCATGTCGATCAAGTGGTTGCGCCAGCCGCGCTCAATACGTGGTGGGTCGACGTAATAGTGCTTCTGCGAGCGGGCAAAGCTCGCATCGCGGCGGGCCAGCAACGCCTCGGGATCGATTTCCGGCTCGGCATCGCACGCCAGCCCCAGCAGCACCGCCGGCGAAGGGCAAAGTGCCTGCCAGGCCGTGGCCCGGGATGGCGTACAGAACAGCGGTGGATTCACCTGGGCGCCCCGGCACAACTGCACCCGCAACGGCCCCGTCACTTCACCCAGCACCTGTCCCTTGACCAGCGCTGCCCCTGAATGCAACGGCGACGTCACGCCCCACAACCGCACGCTCAACTGGGCGCTGTCCAGTTGCAGCATGCCGTCGGCGCTCTTATGCACGAGCCCGGCGAACGGCGACTCTAGCGGCGTGCCCTGAGGGACATGCAGCTCCACGTGCAATGGATAGGTATCGGGCTCAACGGCGCTGTCCGGTCGGGTGCGAGACAACCGGTACTGCCCGTAACGGCTGGCAGCCAGCCCATGAACGGCGGCGGCTTCGCTCAGCAAACGCTGGTCGATCCCCGGCTGCTCCCAGTTACCGGCCTCGAAATGCACGCTCAACACACCCAGGTCAATCAAGGCGAACTCACGCCCCACCAAGGTCGGCAACAATGGCACGAAGCCTTCGCTGGCAATGGTCGGCAGGCTATGGTCGACAGCGCAGAGAATCGCCGCTTCCATCAATTCCAGAGGCACCGAGTGAGCGACCCGGAAAATTTCCCACTCATGCTCCAGATTGTCGCGACTGTACTGGTTGTCCGGGTCGATAGAGACCTGCTGTTCGCCGCTGAGCACCAGGACGGCGGCACGCGCCACGATCAGCGGCCACAGCGCCAACAGTTCTTCGCGCTGCAACGGGTTGACCGCGTGATAGGCCTTGATCGCCGGCAAAATAAAGAACGGATCGCCGTCGGCGTGGTGCAGCAGGGCCGCGCAGGTCACCGACAGATCGGTGACGCGCCACGTACGGACCAGGTCGCCGAAATCGATGACGCCCTGCAACTGCCACTGGCGCAGGGCATCGCGCTGCCAGACCACGTTGTCATCGGTGATATCCATGTGAATCGCCTGCACCGGCAGGCTGGCCTTGAGCGGCTGCAAACGCCGCTCGGCCTGTTGCGCGACCTCAGCGATCAGATTGCGCCGTTGATCATCCTGGATCACCGGCAGCAGATGGCCGATCAGCGTATTGGCGTGGCGAGCGTCCCACTGCAGCGTGCGTTCCAGGCCTGGATGTTCGAACGTCGCCAGGGCCAGGTCGATTTCCGCGCACAAACGCCCCAGCCCAGTCACCAACTCAGGCCCCAGGTGTTTGAGTTGGGTGAGGGATTGGCCGTCGATGTACTCCAGCAACCGGACATGGACCGCTTGCCCATCGACCTCCAGGGTCAACAGGTCCTGGCCGTTATTGGCAGCCATCACCCGCGGCGCTCTCACTGTGCTGTGCTCGGCCAATTGCTTGAGGGCAGCGTGTTGGGCCTGGAGCTCATGGACGGCGTAGTCGCCATGGCAGATTTTCAGCACAAACCGTCCACGCTCGCTGTCGACGCGGTAGTTGAGGTCCTGCTGGCTGCCAAGGGGTCGCAGGTCACCGCTGAGTCCATAATTGGAGCGCAACAGCACCAACGCCTGCTCGGCGCTGACCTGTGGGCTTGGCAAACTGGCACGGTGAACCAACGTGGCGAACGGCATACAACGACCCCTAGGGTGGTTTTATCGGATGTCTATCTCGCCACTGACTTGAGGGATAAGCAACCCCTCTCTATTGAGACGTGGGCGGGGGCGCACTCTTTACAGGCTGACAGCGCGCTGTTGTGGCGAAGGCGTTTGCTCTCGCTCGGTTGTGCAGCAACCGCCAAGACCAGTCTGCTTTGCGGCCCAGCGGGAGCAGGCTCCCTCGCCACAGGGGGATGTCCATACTCATGGACGCCGCCCGAAATATCCTGCTTGCACCACCCCCGACATGCCGACAAGCTATGCTCCTATGCTTTGGCTCTCACGGAAAAAGGCTTAACCGGATGCGCATTCTTATCAGTGGTGGTGCTGGCTTCATTGGCTCAGCTCTCATACGCCACTTGATCCTGGACACCGAGCACCAGGTCCTGAACCTCGACAAGCTGACATACGCCGGCAATCTCGAATCGCTGAGCAGCATCGATCACGACAGCCGCTACGAGTTCGTGCAGGCCGATATCGTCGATCAACCGACCGTCAGCGCGGTGCTCGCACGATTCAAGCCCGACGCCATCATGCACTTGGCGGCAGAGTCCCACGTAGACCGTTCCATTGACGGACCGGCAGACTTTATCCAGACCAACATCGTCGGCACCTACAGCCTGCTGGAGGCCACCCGCGCCTATTGGCAGACCCTGCCCGAGGCGCAGAAACGCGCGTTTCGCTTCCACCACGTTTCCACCGACGAAGTGTATGGCGACCTGCACGGGGTGGACGACCTGTTCACCGAAACCACCGCTTATGCGCCAAGCTCTCCCTATTCGGCCAGCAAAGCGGCGTCCGACCACCTGGTCCGCGCCTGGCAGCGAACCTACGGCTTGCCCGTGCTGTTGACCAATTGCTCGAACAACTACGGGCCGTTCCACTTTCCCGAGAAACTGATTCCCCTGGTGATCCTCAACGCACTGGCTGGTAAACCGCTGCCGGTGTATGGCGATGGCCAGCAAGTGCGCGACTGGCTGTACGTCGAAGACCATGCCCGGGCGCTGCTCAAGGTCGTCACCGAAGGCGTGGTCGGCGAGACCTACAACATCGGCGGCCACAATGAGCAAAAAAACATCGAGGTGGTGCGCAGCATCTGCGCGTTGCTCGAAGAACTCGCCCCCCACAAACCCGAAGGGGTCGCGGGCTATGCGGACCTGATCACCTTCGTCAAGGATCGCCCCGGCCACGACCTGCGCTATGCCATCGACGCCGGCAAGATTGAACGCGAACTCGGCTGGACGCCGCAGGAAACCTTCGAGACCGGCCTGCGCAAAACCGTGCTGTGGTACCTCGAAAACCTGCTGTGGTGCCGACGTGTCCAGGACGGCAGCTATCAAGGCGAGCGCCTGGGCTCGCTCGACAACCAGGACGTGATTGCATGATGAAAGGAATTGTTCTGGCAGGCGGTTCCGGCACACGCCTGCATCCGATCACCCTAGGGGTGTCCAAGCAGTTATTACCGGTTTACGACAAACCGATGATCTATTACCCGATATCGGTACTGATGCTCGCCGGCATCAAGGACATCCTGGTGATTTCCACCCCGCAGGACCTGCCGCAGTACCGCAACCTGTTGGGTGACGGCAGCCAGTTCGGCGTGCAGTTCTGCTACGCCGAACAGCCATCACCCGATGGCCTGGCCCAGGCGTTCCTGATCGGCGAGCAATTTATTGGCAACGACTCGGTCTGCCTGATCCTGGGCGACAACATTTTCCACGGCCAACATTTCGGCGAGCAGTTACAGACCGCCGTCAACCGGCAGAGCGGTGCGACGGTGTTTGGTTACTGGGTCAAGGACCCCGAGCGCTTTGGCGTGATCGACTTCGACCCTGAGGGGCGGGCCATTTCAATCGAAGAGAAACCCAGCGCACCCAAATCCAGCTACGCGGTGACCGGCCTGTATTTCTACGATAACGACGTGATCCAGATCGCCCAGGCCATCAAGCCCTCCAAGCGCGGCGAGCTGGAAATCACCGACGTCAACAATGCCTACCTGCAACGCGGCGACCTGCACGTCGAGCGGTTCGGCCGTGGTTTCGCCTGGCTCGATACCGGCACCCACGACAGCCTGCTGGAAGCCTCGCAATACGTGCAGACCATCGAGCACCGCCAAGGCTTGAAAGTGGCATGCCTGGAAGAAATTGCCTATCAACAGGGCTGGGTCAGCCGCGAGCATGTCCTTGAGCGCGCCAAGTACTTCGGCAAGACCGGTTATGGTCAGTACCTGTTCAATATCGCTGGAGAAACCCATTGAATGTCGTTGCCACCCGTTTGCCAGAAGTCCTGATCATCGAGCCGAAGATCTTCGGTGACGATCGCGGTTTTTTCCAAGAAAGCTTCAATGCCCGGGCCTTTGCCGAGGCCACGGGATGCGCGCTGCAGTTCGTCCAGGACAACCATTCGCGCTCGACCAAAGGCGTCCTGCGCGGCCTGCACTATCAGATCGAGCAGGCCCAGGGGAAACTGGTACGCGTCACGGCAGGGGAAGTCCTGGACGTGGCGGTGGATATTCGCCGCAGTTCGGCCACATTCGGCCAATGGGTGAGCGTGCACCTGTCGGCGCAGAATCATCGGCAACTGTGGGTCCCGCCGGGGTTTGCCCACGGTTTCGTGGTGCTGAGCGAGTCAGCGGATTTTCTCTACAAAACCACGGATTACTACGCACCCTCGGCCGAGCGCTGCATTCGCTGGGACGACCCGCAGTTGGCCATCGATTGGGAACTGCAAGGCGCACCCATCCTGTCGCCCAAGGATCAAGCCGGCAAGGCCCTGGGCGAGGCCGACCTGTTTCCATGAATACTACCTTGCGCATCCTGATCATCGGCCAGAACGGCCAGGTATCCCGGGCACTCCAGTCGCGCCTGGCCGGCATGGGCGAGTTGATCGTGCGCGGCAGCAGCGAGCTCGACCTGGCGCACCCGGACCTCATTCACTCGCCCATCGACGCCCTGAAACCCGACCTGATCATCAACGCCGCCGCCCACACGGCCGTCGACCAGGCCGAAAGCGAACCGGCGCTGGCGTTCGCCATCAACGCCATCGCACCGGGCGTCCTGGCCCAGGTGGCGGTTGAGCTGGGCGTCCCGCTGATCCACTACTCCACCGACTACGTCTTCGATGGCCGCAAGCCCACGCCATACACCGAAGACGACATGCCCAACCCGCTGAGTGTCTATGGACGCAGCAAACTGGCAGGCGAGGACGCCATTCGCCAGGCCGCCGGCCAGCACCTGATTCTGCGCACCAGTTGGGTCTATTCCACCGAAGGCCGCAATTTCCTGCTGACCATGCAGCGTCTGCTCCAGGAAAAACCACAACTGCGCGTGGTGGCCGACCAGATCGGTGCACCAACCTGGGCCGGCACCATCGCCGACAGCACCGCCAAACTCATCGAGCGTTGGCGGGCCGGTCAAAGCGGCGCCTGGGGCACCTATCACCTGACTGCCCGGGGTGAGACGTCCTGGTTCGGTTTCGCCCAGGCCATCGGCGAACACCTGATCGAGCAACACAAGCCTTGTGCCGAGCTCGAGCCCATCCCGTCCAGCGCTTACCCGACCCCGGCCTCACGCCCACTGAACTCGCGCCTCGATTGCACGCGCCTGTTCCAGGAGTGGGGGGTGAGCCAGCCAGACTGGCGAAGCGCGTTGCACCAGTGTCTTGCCGAGCAAGCCTAGGCATAATGCGCCTGTTCCCACAGGCGCCTGATGCTTATGAACCCCACCCTTCCCCGCAGACCCCGCTGGCGCAGCCTGGCCTTGCTTGCACTGTGCCTGGCGCCGTTGCTGTGGCCGCTGGAACACCTCGCCGAGCGTTACTACCGTAGCGAACTGGCCGGGCAGAACCGCCAAACCCTTGATCTCTACGTCGCCAACCTGTTGGGTACCTTGCATCGCTATGAGGTATTACCGCAGATTCTCGGTGAACTGCCGGCCCTGCGCGCGGCGTTGTCGACCCCCGATGATGGCATCATCCAAGGCAACGCCAACCGGCTGCTGAAAAATATCAGCGCCCAGACCGGCGCCGAAGTCATGTACCTGATGGACGCCACAGGCAAGACGCTGGCCGCGTCGAACTGGGACAAGCACGACAGTTTCGTCGGGCGTAATTTCGCCTTCCGGCCGTACTACATCGAAGCCATGGCCGGGCGCCTGGGGCGCTTCTTCGGCTTGGGCACCACATCGGCCAAGCGCGGTTATTTCTTCGCCGCCGCCGTGCGCGACCGCGAGAAGGTCATCGGCGTGCTGGTGGTCAAGGTCGACCTGGACCACACCGAAAGCCTGTGGGGCAAAACCCCGGAGCAGTTGCTGGTGACCGATCACAACGGCGTGGTCATCCTCACGTCGCGACAGGAATGGCGATTCCGTTCGACTCGACCCTTGAGTGACGACGAACGCAAGGCCATCAGTGCTGTGCAACCCTATCCGACCCGCGACCCCAAGCCGCTGAACCTGGATGCCAACGCCTGGCTGACCCAGACCCAGTCCATTGAAGAGACCGGCTGGAGCGTAAGCATTCTCGCCCCGCGCACGCTGATCGACCGCCCAGTGCGCACTGTGGTCGCCATAGGCGGTGCGGCGTTGCTGGTCTTGATGCTGTTGCTCGGCTTGATGATGCAGCGCAGGCGCCATTACCTGGATCGGATCGCCTTCGAAGCCAAGGCCCGTCACGAGCTGGAAGGCCGCGTGGCCGAGCGCACCAGCGACCTGGAAGGCCTTAACCGGCGACTGCGCCAGGAAGTGCTGGAGCGCGAACAGGCCCAGCAGGAACTGGTCCGCGCCCAGGATGACCTGGTGCAGGCCGGAAAATTGTCGGCCCTGGGCACGATGTCGGCCAGCATCAGCCACGAACTCAACCAGCCGCTGGCGGCGATTCGAAGTTATGCGGAAAACGCCGAGATTTTGCTCGACCATCAACGTACCGAGGACGCCCGGGGCAACCTCAAGCTGATCAGCGAACTGACCGCACGCATGGCCTCGATCATCGCCCACTTGCGCGCCTTTGCCCGGCGCGACCGGCATGCCCCGGAAAGTGTTGCCCTGCAACCGGCCTTGGACGATGCCCTCGCGCTGCTTGCCAAGCGCCGGCGCGGCATGGAAGTGGAACTGATCCGCGACCTGCCGGCCGCCACGCTGTGGGTCGAGGCCGGGGAAACCCGTTTGCGCCAAGTGCTCGGCAACCTGCTGGCCAACGCCCTCGACGCCCTGACTGAGAAAGGCCCGCCGCGCAAACTCTGGCTCAGTGCCCAGGCCACCGAAACCGGCGTCAACCTGTGTATCCGCGATAACGGCCCGGGGTTTTGCATGGAAGCCCTTGGCCGCGCCGGCGAACCCTTCTATACCACCAAGACCCGCACCCAGGGCCTTGGCCTGGGGCTGGCGATCTGCGACACCCTGATGCGCGCCTTCGGCGGCGAACTGTCGTTCGCCAACCATAAGGAAGGCGGCGCCCTGATCACCCTGAAGCTGCGCGCCGGCGCCCCCGGAGTGAGCCTGCAACCGTCCGAGGACCGTAGCGTATGACCATCGATAACCGGATTGAGGTGGTGCTGATCGACGACGATCCGCATTTGCGTCAGGCCTTGAGCCAGACCCTCGACCTGGCCGGCTTGAAAATCCTGCCACTGGCCGAGGCCAAGGGCGTGGCCGAGCAACTGTCGCGTGACTGGCCGGGGGTGGTGGTCAGTGACATTCGCATGCCAGGCATCGACGGTCTCCAACTGCTGGGCGAACTCCACGCCCAGGACCCTGAGCTGCCGGTGCTACTGATCACCGGTCACGGCGACGTGCCACTGGCGGTGCAGGCGATGCGCGCCGGGGCCTATGACTTTCTGGAAAAACCATTTCCCAGCGATCACCTGCTCGACAGCGTACGCCGGGCCCTGGCCCTGCGCCGCCTGGTGCTGGACAACCGGAGCCTGCGCCTGGCCCTCAGCGATCGCCATGAACTCAGCGCGCGGCTGATCGGCCAGTCAGCCCAGATGCTGCGCCTGCGCGAACAGATCGGTGCACTGGCGGCGACCCGCGCCGACGTGCTGATCCTCGGTGAAACCGGTGCCGGCAAGGAAGTGGTCGCCCGAGCGCTGCACGATCTCTCGGGTCGGCGTAACGGGCCATTCGTGGCGATCAACGCCGGGGCCCTGGCCGAGTCGGTGGTGGAGAGCGAACTGTTCGGCCACGAGCCGGGGGCGTTCACCGGCGCGCAAAAACGCCGCATCGGCAAATTCGAATTCGCCAACGGCGGCACGCTGTTTCTCGACGAAATCGAAAGCATGAGCCTGGATGTCCAGGTCAAGTTGCTGCGTCTGCTGCAAGAGCGCATGGTGGAGCGACTGGGGGGCAATCAACAGATCCCGCTGGACATCCGCATCATCGCCGCCACCAAGGAAGACCTGCGCCAGGCCGCCGACCAAGGGCGCTTTCGCGCCGACCTGTATTACCGCCTGAACGTTGCGCCGCTGCGCATACCGCCACTACGTGAACGGGGGGAAGATGCGCTGATGTTGTTCCAGCACTTCGCCGACGAAGCCAGTGCTCGTCACGGCCTGCCGCCTCACCACCTGCAACCGGCGCAACGGGCGCTGCTTCTGCGCCATACCTGGCCGGGCAACGTGCGAGAGTTGCAAAATGCCGCCGAACGCTTCGCCTTGGGTCTGGAACTGGCACTGGACAACAGCGCACCGGACGGCAGCCCCGGGGCACTGGTCGAAGTGGTCACTGGCGGCTTGAGCGAGCAGGTGGAAAACTTCGAGAAAACCCTGATCGCCGCCGAACTGGCCCGCCCCCACAGCTCGGTACGCAGCCTCGCCGAGGCCTTGGGCATTCCGCGCAAGACCTTGCACGATAAACTGCGCAAGCATGGGCTGAATTTCGGCGACAGCAGCCAGGGCCCGGCCGATGAATCCGATTGAGTTATCGTCATTTCCCTTGCAAGCAAAAGGCCCCGCAATGAACCGCGACAGTCGTTACCTGGAATCGATCCTGCACCACGACATCCCCCTGACGCGGGACATGGGCCTCAAGGTGCTCGATTGGCAGGCCCGACAGCTGCGCCTGTTCTTGCCGCTTGCGGCCAACGTCAATCACAAGAGCACCATGTTCGGCGGCAGCCTGTACTGCGGCGCGGTATTGGGGGGCTGGGGCTGGCTGCACCTGGCCTTGCGCGAGGAAGGCATTGAAGACGGGCATATCGTGATTCAGGAAGGGCAAATCAGCTACCCGCTGCCGGTCACCCGCGACGCGACAGTCGTCTGCGATGCGCCAGAGGAAAAGGTGTGGAAACGCTTCCTGGCCACCTACCGGCGCTACGGACGGGCACGGCTGGCCTTGCAGACTCGGGTGTTGAATAACGGGAGCGAGGAGCCGGCGGTGGAGTTTGTGGGGCAGTACGTGTTGCACCGCTGACTCTGGAAACGCCACGAAACCTCTGTGGCGAGGGGATTTATCCCCGCTGGGTTGCGAAGCAACCCCAAGATCAGTCACCTCGATGTACCAGACAAAACGCGTCCAGCCACTGGGCTGCTGCGCAGCCAGCGGGGATAAATCCCCTCGCCACAAGGGATCGAGCCGGACTTAAGAGCGGGCAAGCTCCAACAGCTTTGCGCGCCACGCCGCTTTCGCCGGCAACGCCAGGAACGACGTGTTCAACAGAGACTCACGGGCCGGATAACAGAACGGCTCGCCGCTCAAGTCCAACACCTCGCCACCCGCCCCTTCCAGCACACCTTGGGCGGCGGCGGTGTCCCACTGGGACGTCGGCGCCAGCCGTGGATAGCAATCGGCCGCACCTTCGGCCAGCAGGCAGAACTTCAACGAACTGCCGATACTGGTCAGTTGCAACTCGCCCAGGCTCGCGCTCAAACCGCCCAAGAGGCGTTCCTGCTCGGGGCTGGTGTGACGGCGACTGGCGACCACGGTGAAGGTTTCACCCGGTGCCAGTACGTTACGTACCGCGATGGCCGCGGGCTCACCGCCCTGGTCGCCGCGCCAGGCACCCAGCCCCGCGCCGCCAACGTAGAAGCGACCGTTGGTGGGCATCGACACCACGCCAAACACCACCCGGCCCTGTTCCACCAAGGCGATGTTGACCGTGAACTCCTCACTGCCGGAAATGAACTCTTTGGTCCCATCCAGCGGATCCACCAGCCACCAGCGTTGCCAGCCGGCGCGCACGCCCTGGGCGATATTGGCGTCTTCTTCGGAGAGAATCGGAATATCCGGTGCCAGCGCCGTCAACCCCGCCACGATCACATCATGAGCGGCCATGTCCGCGGCGGTCACCGGCGACTCGTCCGCCTTGTGGTTGACCTGCACATTCGCACGCCAGAACGGCAGGATCGCCTCGCCAGCCTTGAGCGCCAGCTCAATCACAGGGGCCATCAGAGGATGGGGGAAATTCATGACAGGAACGCTCCGCGCTGGGTCAGCAGGTCACGGGCCAGGTACAACGCCGCCAAGGCCCGCCCCTCGGTGAACTGAGGGTTTTGCGCCAGGGCAGACAATTCGCGCAGATTGACCTTGTCCACACGCATCGGCTCGGGCTCATCGCCTTCCAGCCGTTCTTCATACAAATCAGTCGCCAGCACCACCTGGATCTTCTGGCTCATGTAGCCGGGGGACAGCGACAGCTCTGTCAGGTGCTCCAATTGTCGCGCGCCGAAACCGGCCTCTTCCTTGAGCTCGCGTTCAGCCGCCGCCAGCACATCTTCACCCGGCTCGATCAAACCCTTGGGCAGGGACAGTTCGTAGGCCTCAGTGCCGCCGCAATACTCTTCCACCAGCACCGCGTGGTCGGCGTCGAGCATCGCCACGATCATCACTGCGCCGTAACCCGCGCCCTTGCTCGCCAGACGTTCATAGGTGCGCTCCACACCGTTGGAAAAACGCAGTTTCAGTTCTTCCACACAAAACAGGCGGCTGGTGGCGACGATCTGGCGATCGAGTATGGTGGGTTTCTGGCGCATAAACGGCTCCCTGGGCGATAGCGGGCTACTATACCCGGCCTATTCTGATTGTTTGTGTCGGATATCCGATTACCGCTGGAGAAGTTTTATGGTTTTGCTGCCCTGGCATGAGATCGATACGGTTCTGCTGGACATGGACGGCACCTTGCTGGACCTGCATTACGACAACCATTTCTGGATGGAACACCTGCCCCAGCGCTACGCCGAACTGCACGGGGTAAGCCGGACGATGGCCGAGATGGAGCTGCAGCCGTTGTTCGAACGCAACGCCGGCCAGTTGCAATGGTATTGCCTGGATTTCTGGAGCACTGAGCTGAAGCTGCCGGTGCGCGAACTGAAGCTGGAGACCGCGCACCTGATTGCCTTGCGCCCCGACGCCGACACCTTCCTGGCGGCGATCCAGCGGGCCGGTAAACGCGTGGTGATGATCACCAACGCCCACCGCGATTCGCTGTCCCTGAAGCTGGAACGTATCGAACTGGCCCCCTATTTCGAGCGTTTGATCAGCTCCCACGACTACGGTTTCCCCAAGGAAAACCGGCAATTCTGGGACGCCCTGCAAGCCGACTTGAACTTCGACCCGGCTCGCAGCCTGTTTATCGACGATACCCTGCCGGTGTTACGCAGCGCCCGGGATTTCGGTGTAGCGCACCTGCTGGCGGTCAGCGAGCCGGACAGCCGCAAAGGGCCGAAGGACACCGGGGAGTTCGAAGCGTTGGGGGATTATCGAACGCTGATCGAAGGGCTCTGACACGACCAATGTGGCGAGGGAGCTTGCTCCCGTTGGGGCGCGAAGCGGCCCCTCTCACAGACCAGTGCTGCGCACTTGAGCGGGAGCAAGCTCCCTCGCCACAGAGGAACGGGTTACTCGGGAATACGCAACACCTGCCCCGGATAGATCTTGTCCGGGTGCGACAGCATCGGTTTGTTGGCCTCGAAGATCTTGTTGTACTTGTTCGCGTCGCCGTACTCGGCCTTGGAAATGGCACTGAGGGTGTCGCCTTTTTTCACAGTTACGAAACGCGCGGCTTGGGCCACCGGCCCGGTCACCGTGATCTGATCGTCAACACTGCCGACACCTGCAATATTGCCCACCGCCAGCAGGATTTTTTCCTTCTCTTCCTGGCTTGCGACTTCACCAGTGACGGTGACTTGATCGCCTTCGATAGTCGCTTGAACATTCGGATTACCCAGGCCCACCTTGCTGATGTGTTCCTTCAACTGCTCACTGGCATTGGCGTTGCCGGGGGTCAGCAGGTCGATCAGTTTTTCGCCTGCTTCCTTCACAAAGCTAAAAAGACTCATGGTGCACGCTCCTTGGGTTAAGTGTCCTGACGCAAAAGACTAGACCAGGCCAGGTGAAGCCGGTTCCCAGCCGACCAATGACCCCACCCCGCGCAAAGCGCTAGAATCCGAACCTTCCCGCGCCCTGGAGCGAAGATGGACATCAAGCAGCTGAAATTTCTCATCGCGCTGGACGAAACCCGCCACTTCGGCCAGGCCGCCGCTCGCTGCCACATCACCCAGCCGACCCTGTCGATGCGCCTGCGCAGCCTGGAAGAAGAACTCGACCTGCCGCTGGTCAACCGCGGCCAGCGTTTTGAGGGCTTCACCGCGCCAGGGGAACGGGTGCTGGCCTGGGCGCGCACGGTGCTGGCGGCCTATGACGGCCTACAGGCCGAAGCGGCGGCCTGTCGTGGCAACCTGGTGGGTACGCTGCGCCTGGGCGTGGTGCCGCTGTCGGACTTCGACCCCTTGTCGATCATGCAGCGCTTGCACATCGAACACCCTAATCTGCGTTTCGAATTGTCCTCCCTGAGTTCCGAACACATCCTCGAACAGTTGGCGAACAACCGCATCGACCTGGGCATTTCCTACCTCGAGCGTCTGGACAACGAGCGCTTCGAAGCCCTGCCTTTCAGCCATACCCGCATGGGCCTGCTGTACGACCAGCGGTTTTTCTTTTTCGGTGAACAACCGTTGAGTTGGGAAGCGCTGATCGAATTACCCCTGGGCATGCTCACCAGCGGCATGCATTTTCGTCAGTCCATTGATCACAGCTTCCACAGTCGGGGCCTGACACCTCGGCCGCTGTTGCAAACCGACGCGGTGCATCAATTGCTACAAGCCGTGCACGGTGGCTTGTGTTGCGCAGTGATGCCCCTGAACAGCGGCCTGGACATCTTGACCGAAGACCTGCGCATGCAACCCATTGAAGACGCACAGACGCTGGTTCCATTGGGCCTGATCATGCGGCGCGGGGCTCCACGCTCGGCGTTGGCCGAGGCTTGCTTCGCCCTCTATCAGAAATCAACAACAGCATCTTGATCGACGTCATCTATTGATAGATCAGTAATAGCGATTAGACGTGGCAGATTGCCGCATTTAGTCTTACTACTATTCCTACTTTCAGTGATGCCCATGAACGACAAGCCCCCTGTCTGTCCAGCGCCTTCGGTGGAAACACCCGCGCCGGCTGCCAGCCAGAGCTATCGCTACTGCAATCTGGACCACTCCCAATCGGACAGCACCGCGCTGGCCGAGGAAGTGGCGCTGGCGATTGCCTATAACGGCATCAGCCAGGCCGTCATGCTGGTCACCCCCTCTGACCTGGAAGACTTCATCGTCGGTTTCAGCCTCGGCAGTGGCATCATCGAAGACTCATCGGACATCTATGACCTGCAACTGAGCGGCGCGGGCTCTGCGCATTACGCCCAGGTGACCATCGCCAACCGCGCCTTCTGGAACCTCAAGCAGCAACGCCGACAGCTGGCCGGCACCAGTGGCTGCGGCCTCTGCGGCGTGGAGGCGGTGGAGCAGGCGCTGCCGGAGCTCAAGGTGCTGCCCGGCGCACCGCTGCCACCGGCGCAATGGCTCGATGGCCTGCGTCAACGCATCGGCCAGTTCCAACCCTTGGGCCAGCACTGCGGCGCGGTACACGCGGCACTGTTCATGAACGCCCAGGGCGAGTTACTGCTGGGTCGCGAAGACATCGGTCGGCACAACGCCCTCGACAAACTGATCGGCGCATTGATCCGACAACAGATCCCGGCGGCCGGTGGTGTGGCGATCGTCACCAGTCGTTGCAGCCTCGAACTGATCCAGAAAGTCTTGCGCGCCGGTATCCAGACCCTGGTCAGCCTGTCGTCGCCCACGGGCCTTGCCGTGCAGTGGGCCCGCCAACACAACCTCAATCTCATCCACCTGCCGCAAAAAAGTGCGCCGCGGGTCTACAGCCCTGCGATGGAGAATCAAGCGTGAGCAATCATCAACAAGCCGACCAGAAACCCGTACCGCGCTACAAGCCCTACAAGGGCCCGGCCGGTGGTTGGGGTGCGCTGATCAGCGTCGCTCAGGCCTGGCTGACCAGCGACAACGCGCTGAAAAACATCCGCATGATGCTCAAGACCAATCAGAACGGTGGTTTCGACTGCCCAGGCTGTGCCTGGGGGGATTCACCGGAAAGCGGCATGGTCAAGTTCTGCGAGAACGGCGCCAAGGCGGTGAACTGGGAAGCGACCAAGCGCCGGGTCGACAGTGCATTTTTCGCCAAGCACAGTGTCACCTCGCTGCTGGAGCAGAGCGACTACTGGCTCGAATACCAGGGTCGCCTGACCGAGCCGATGAGCTACGACGCCGAGAGCGACCGCTACAAACCCATCAGTTGGGAAGCGGCGTTTGCCCTGATCGGCAAGCACTTGCAAGGGCTTTCCAGCCCGAACCAGGCCGAGTTCTACACCTCGGGCCGGGCCAGCAACGAAGCAGCCTACTTGTATCAGCTGTTCGTGCGCACCTACGGCACCAACAACTTCCCCGACTGCTCGAACATGTGCCACGAGGCCAGCGGTGTGGCACTGTCCCAGAGTGTCGGCGTGGGTAAAGGCACGGTGACCTTCGATGATTTCGAGCACTCGGACGCGATTTTCGTCTGGGGCCAGAACCCAGGCACCAACCATCCACGGATGCTCGAGCCGCTGCGCGAGGCGGTGAAGCGTGGCGCCCAGGTGGTGTGCATCAATCCGCTCAAGGAGCGTGGCCTGGAGCGTTTCCAGCATCCGCAGCACCCGCTCGAAATGCTCACCAACGGTGATAAACCGACCAACACCGCGTATTTCCGTCCGGCCCTGGGGGGCGATATGGCGATATTGCGCGGCATGGCGAAGTTCCTGCTGCAATGGGAGCGTGATGCGCAAAACACTGGCGCTCCTGCGGTGTTCGACCATGCGTTCCTCAATGAACACAGCGCTAACGTGCTGGATTACCTGGCCGTGGTCGACGACACCTCTTGGGAGCAGGTCGTCGAGCAATCGGGCCTGACCCTGGTCGAGATCGAACAAGCGGCACGCATGTACGCCAAAAGCAAGAACGTGATCATGTGCTGGGCGATGGGCATCACCCAGCATCGCCACTCGGTGGCGACTATCCAGGAAATCGCCAACCTGATGATGCTGCGTGGCAATATCGGCCGGCCAGGTGCAGGCCTGTGCCCGGTGCGCGGCCACAGCAACGTGCAGGGCGACCGGACCATGGGCATCAACGAGCGACCGCCGGCGGTGTTCCTTGACGCGCTGGAACGGCGTTTCCAGTTCAAGGTACCGCGCGAGAACGGCCACAACGTGGTCGAGGCGATCCACGCCATGGCCGACGGCCGGGCGAAGGTGTTCATCGGTCTGGGCGGCAACTTCGCCCAAGCCACACCGGATAGCCATCGGACCTTCCAGGCCTTGTCCAATTGCGACCTGACCGTGCAGATCAGCACCAAACTCAACCGCAGCCACCTGGCCCACGGCAAAGAAGCGCTGATCCTGCCATGCCTGGGCCGTACCGACATCGACCTGCAAACCGAAGGCGCACAAGCGGTAACGGTTGAAGACTCCTTCAGCATGGTCCACGCCTCCAAAGGCCAGTTGCAACCGCTGTCGAACCAGATGCGCTCCGAGCCGTGGATCATCGCCGGGATCGCCGCCGCCACGCTGGGCAGCCGCCCGGTGGACTGGAACTGGTTGGTCGCCGACTACAGTCGCATCCGCGACCTGATCGCCGACACGGTTCCCGGCTTCAAGGACTTCAACCAAAAGCTCCAGAACCCCGGCGGCTTCTACCTGGGCAACAGTGCCGGTGCGCGTCGCTGGAGTACCGCTTCAGGTCGCGCCAACTTCAAGCCCAACCTGTTGCCGGTTGACCTGGTGCACGAACGCACCCGCGCTACCGGCCAGTTGCCTGACCTGATCATGCAGTCGATGCGCTCCCACGATCAGTACAACACCACCATCTATGGCCTCGATGACCGGTATCGCGGTGTGAAGGGCCAGCGGGATGTATTGTTCGTCAACGAAGCGGACATCATTCGCCTGGGCTTCAAGCCGGGACAGAAGGCCGACATCGTCTCGCTCTGGGATGACGGACGCGAGCGACGGGTCAAGGGCTTTACTCTGTTGGCGTTTGACATTCCAGGCGGGCAGGCTGCCGCCTACTACCCAGAGGTGAACCCGTTGGTGCCGCTGGAAAGCACCGGTGACGGCAGCCACACTCCGACCTCGAAATTCGTCGCGATCCGCCTGGAAGCGGCGAGCGAGAATGGGTTGATCCTGGCCAAGTCGGCCTGATACGACCTTGCTTGGATCATGGTGGACCTGTGGCGAGGGGATTTATCCCCTCACCGCAAAGCACTTTTCAAACGCCCACAAAAAAGGCCGTTTTCTATAAAAAACGGCCTGTCCGAAGTAGCTAGAGACCCGCGAAAACACCTTAAGTTCCGCCCTAAAAACAATAACTTAGAGAATTGTGCACAAGTCGTGTTACTCGTCGGATTTCGATTGTAACCAAGCGAAGCGAGCCTCAGGATCGCGCCGTCATCCCTTTGAGGCTCCTCTATGAAGTTCTCCTCCATTCTCTTGTTGTCCCTTGGCCTGGTCAGTGGTATCGCTTCTGCCGGAGGCACCGCCGAAGCAGGCGTGGGCGGCGCATTGGGCGGGGTTTTGGGTTCAGTCGTCGGCCAATCCCTGGGCGGCAACACCGGCTCCACTATCGGCGCGGCCCTGGGCGGTGCAGGTGGTAGCGCAGTCGGTGCAGACAAACACAGCCGCGGCGAAGCGGCGATCGGCGGCGCACTGGGCGCAGCCGGCGGTAACGTGGTCGGCCGCAGCATGGGCGGCAGCACCGGCAGCCTGATCGGCGCAGCCGCCGGCGGTGGCGCTGGTGGCGCGCTGGGTAACTACATGGGCAAGGACGATGACGACGACCGTCGTTATGAAGGTCGCCGTGGTGACCGCCGCTACTACCGTGACGGCCATCCGGGTCGCGGCCATGCCTATGGGCACCGCAAGCATAAACATCGCTACCGCGACTAATCGCTGGTTTTAAATATCAGCGATTAAAAAATCGCAGCGTGCGGCAGCTCTTCCCAGAGCCTGACCGCAGGCTGCGATTTTTCGTTTCAGACGACCAACCGCTCCAAAGCCCCACGTAAGCGGTCCGGAATCGCCACCGGCCGATTCGACGCCCGGTCCACGAAGACATGGACAAAGCGCCCCGCAGCACAAGCCTCCTCCTCACCCGCCTTGAACACTGCCAGTTCGTATTGCACCGAACTGCTGCCCAACTTCCCGACCCGCAGGCCGATTTCAATCCGATCTGGAAAGGCGATCGACGCAAAGTAGTCGCAAGCCGAACTCACCACGAACCCCACCACCTCCCCACCATGAATATCCAGCCCGCCGACTTCGATCAGGTAGGTATTCACCGCACTATCGAAAAAGCTGTAGTAGGTAACGTTGTTGACGTGACCGTACACATCGTTGTCATGCCAGCGCGTGGTGATGGGTTGCAGGTGTGGGTACTCGATACGTTGGGGCATCAGAAGTCCTTGCGGTCGTTCAATGTTCTTGATATGGCACGGAGGCTCAGGCCTGCGCGAACCCCTTGCCTTGCGCCGCCAACTCCCCGATCAGACGCGCAGGCTTCCATTGGTCCCCTTGCTTGGTTTCGAGCTCCAGCAGGCGAGTATGGATATCCTCAAGCCCCTGCCCGTCGGCCCAGGCCATCGGGCCGCCCTTGTCCGCAGGGAACCCGTAGCCGTTGAGGTAGACCAGGTCGATATCGTGAGCCGACTCGGCAATGCCTTCCTGCAGGATCTTCGCGCCTTCGTTGACCAGCGCCAGCAAGCAACGTTCGAGAATTTCCTCAGGCCCGATCTCCCGGCGCTGAAAGCCCAGCGCTTCGCTGACCTGCTGCACCAGCGCATCGACCTCGACATCATGCTCAGCTTGCCGACTGCCGGGCGCATAGTGGTAGTAGCCGCTGCCACTTTTCTGCCCGAACCGTCCCAGTTCGCACAGCCGGTTATCCACTTGCACCTCTGGCGCATCCTGGCCTTTGCCCGCCAGCTCACGGGCACGCCACTCCAGGTCGATCCCGACCACGTCGTACATGCGAAACGGCCCCATGGCAAAACCGAAGCCTTGCAACGCCGCATCCACCTGATGGGGAAACGCCCCCTCCAGCAGCATCTTGCGAGCCTCCAACACATAAGGGTGGAGCATTCGGTTGCCGATAAAGCCATGGCAATTGCCCGAGACCACGCTGAC
This sequence comes from Pseudomonas sp. CFBP 5748, assembly GCF_053850495.1. Classification (NCBI taxonomy): domain Bacteria; kingdom Pseudomonadati; phylum Pseudomonadota; class Gammaproteobacteria; order Pseudomonadales; family Pseudomonadaceae; genus Pseudomonas; species Pseudomonas sp. CFBP 5748. The sequence goes on along the minus strand of NZ_JBSPTN010000007.1, from coordinate 103,936 downwards.
CTTACCCATGCGCTTGCCCAACACTAGGGCCGCGTCCAGCACCGCTTTGGAAGTTTGTGCACCGCGAACGATCTCCAGCAGCTTCATGATGTGCGCCGGGCTGAAGAAATGCAGGCCCAGCACCTGGGTTGGCCGGCGGGTGGCAGCGGCGATGGCATCGATGTCCAGCGCCGACGTGTTGCTCGCCAGGATGGCCTCGGGCTTGAGCAGGCCGTCCAATTCGCGAAAGATTTTCTGCTTGAGTTCAAGGTTCTCGTAGACCGCTTCGATCACCAGGTCCACATTGCGGATCGCCGCGTAATTATCTGCTCGCGTCACCCGTGCGATCCGAGTATCGGCTTCACGTTGATCGATCCGCCCCTGGCGCACGCTGTGGGCATAGGTCTCGGCCACGGCCGCCAGCGCCTGTTCGAGCATCTGCGGGTTGTTGTCGACCCACTGCACCGTCACTCCGGCATTGGCCAGGCACATCACGATGCCTCGCCCCATGGTGCCTGCACCGACCACGGCGGCGCGCTGAATATCGAAGGGTGTCTGGCTCATGTTTGCTCTCTTGTTGGCGATCCAAAGACAGCCTTCACCTTAGTCAGCACCCGGCTATTTTTGAAATTTATTCGTGTGATGCCGGGCATTCAGCGGATGGATGCAACTCACAAATGCGCCTGGGTCCACTGGCGAACTTCAGCGTACGGATACTCCTCCAAAGCGGCGTATCCCCGGATCGTCCGCGCCTTCAGTTTGGTAAACAGCGGCACACTGATCCCGCACAGAAACCGGGTCAGCCGCTCTGCAGACGGCACGCTGCCGGTATGCTGCTCATGCCTGTGGATAAAATCGCCACACAGCGCCTCGAAGCCTTTATCCACAAGTGCCGGCAACGAAGGTGGCTCCGGCAGGCGTGTGACATGTCCATGGCACACCGAACAATGGCCACACTGCCGAGGCGCATTCTCGTCGCCGAAATACTGCGCCAAGCGATAGCCGAGACAACGATCGCTGGCGAACAACTCGAGCATGGCGTGGATCCGCGCGATCTCACCGTGCTCGTGACGGCTGAAATAAGCGTACAGCTCGGCACCCAGGACCTGTGGATCAAGGTCCGTCTCCAGCACGTTGTACACCTCGGTCATCTGTTTGCTTTCCAGCTCGATCCAGCCCTTTTCCTGGAAATAATCCAGCGCCTTGACCACCCGATTTCGCTCGGCGCGATACTGCTGGTACATCCCGTCGAAATTCACCGTGGCCCAGCTCCGGGCACGACTGGAGGTCTGGATGATGGCCGAGACGAAATCCCGGCGCTCACCTTCGAAGCGTTCCAGCAGCGCTTGTGGCTCGACCAGGAACTTGAAGCGGTACTCGGCGAAATAGGCATAACGCGGCGCGATCAGCCGGCGCAGTTCCAGCTGAACCAGCAGCGTCTTGAGCGGCAGTTGCCGGATGTTGCTCTGATCCGCCAGCGGCCCCAGCAAGAACTCCCATTGCCCATCGGGGGCGGCGGCCTTCAGCTCATCGAGCACACACCGGATGCCTTCCAGTTCGGGCGTATCGCCATACACAAAGTTTTCCAGCACATTAAGGCTGTCGCGGTTGGCCAGTACCAGGCAATCGGACGGCTGCCCGTCCCGCCCGGCCCGGCCGATTTCCTGACTGTAGTTTTCGATGGATTTGGGCAGGTCGAAATGCACGACGTTGCGGATATCGCTCTTGTCGATGCCCATGCCAAAAGCGATGGTCGCGACGATGCAGTTGGACTCCCCGCCCATGAACCGCCGCTGGATCGCTTCACGTTGCTCATGGGGCAAACCGGCGTGATAGGCCTCGGCCCCTATACCATGCTGGTTCAGGTGTTCGGCAATCTGCTCGGCGGTTTTCTGCAGGGTGACGTAGACGATGCTCGGTTGCCCGGCGCGCTCGCCCAGCCATTGCACCAATCGCCCGCGCTTGTCTGCACCGCGCACCGGCTCGACCAGCAAATTGAGGTTGGGCCGGTAGAAACCCGTCGTCACCACGTCCTCGGCGGCGATGGCGAACTTCGCCTGCATGTCGGCGATGACCTTGGGTGTGGCGGTGGCCGTCAGCAGCAACACCTGGGGGATGTTGAACTGATGCTGATAATCGGGAAGCTTGAGGTAGTCAGGTCGGAAGTTATGCCCCCATTCGGAGATGCAGTGAGCCTCGTCCACCACCAGCAGCGAGATCTGCACCTGCTGCAGGAAATTGCGGAAGCGCTCGTTCTTCAGCCGCTCCACCGAAATCATCAGAATCTTCAATTCGCCCGAACGTGCCCGGGCCATGGCATCGCTGGCTTCGTCACGGCTCTGGGCCGAATCGATGCTGGCCGATGCGATGCCGTGGCGTTGCAAGAACGCCAACTGATCCTGCATCAGCGCCAGCAGTGGCGAGACCACCAGGGTCAGGTGCGGTAACAGCAGGGCCGGCAATTGATAGCACAGGGACTTGCCGGACCCGGTGGGGAAAATGGCCGCCGCCGACCGACCGGCCAGTACGGCGCTGATGGCCACTTCCTGACCGGGGCGAAACTGTGGATAACCGAAAACCTGTTCCAGGGTGCTGTGCATACGCGGTCGCTCCTTTGACTGCTGCGATGCCCAAAGCCTAGCGGGACAACGCAGCGAGTCGAGAAAAGGTCGGGGTTAAAAACGCTACCGGATGATACAGCCTCAGCGCCCTTTGGCTTTGCCACGAGCGGATACAAATCCAGGCATTTTGATGCCTCGTTCCCACTCCGTTTGCGGGTTAAGGTGCGCCGTCGATTCATGCGCTACACCGAGGCTCGGAAGCCTGTTGCCCAAGACTTTGTTCAAGGAATGAACCATGCCACCTCCATTTTCTACACTACGCGCTCTGACGTTAACGTCAGCCTCTCTACTGGCCGGCTGTTTGAGCGTCCCTGAACAATCCGGCATCGAACCGAGCCTGTTCGAAACCCCGGAATACCACGCGCAACAAGGCTTGGCCGTCGTCAAGGCTTCGGCTTTATATGCCCGTGGCGGCACCGGTCAGGACGTGACCGTGGCGCTGATCGATTCGGGGCTCAACGCCAGCTTGAAAGAGTTCGAAGGCAGGCTGGGTGATCCCGGATTCGACTACGTCGAAAACCGGCCGGGAACGGTGGACCGTGTCGGCCATGGCACGCAAATGGCCGGCATACTCGCCGCCAACAAGGACGATCAGGGCATGCATGGCATCGCGTTCAACGCCCGGTTGCTCCCTTTTCGTTTTGGTGACGACAACGAGCCGTTTTTCTTCGACAGCGAAATCGCCCACTCCTGGCAAAGCGCTTTCGACAAGGGCGCTCGCCTGCTCAACAACTCCTGGGCCAATGCCATCCCCGCTACCGAAATCAATGAAGCACGTTACAACCAAGTCATGCCCGATTCCCTGGCCACTGCTCGAAAACTGGTGTCAGATGGCGCCGTATTTGTCTTCCCCACAGGCAATGAGCTCAGGCGCGAGCCCTTGGCCGAACCTGGATTGCCGGTGGCAGTACCCGAACTTGAAAAAGGTTGGATCGCGGTGGTGGCATTGAAAAACGACGGCAGCGCCATCAATGGAAAATCCAACTATTGCGGCATTGCAGCAGCCTGGTGCATTGCCGTTCCCGGCGGTGATGGCGGTGCCCAGGCAGGCCTGCTCACGGTGGGCAAGGATGGCCGCTACGTGCAAACCGCCGGCACCTCCCCCGCCGCAGCCTTGGTCAGTGGTGCACTGGCGGCGCTGCAAAGCCTTTACCCGCAATTCAGCCCGCAGCAAGTGCGCGAACACCTGCTGGCGACAACCAACCGCACGGGTATCTACGCCAACAGCCATGCCTATGGCAGAGGGTTGATGGACCTTGAGGCAGCTTCACGACACACTCCTGGGTGGCCAACGATTTCACCCTGAACGCTCACCCACAGACCCGCCCCATCAGTCCGGACATTTCACCATGCACCTCGCCCCAGACTTCCCCGACGACCCTGCCATGCGCCAACTCATGGAACTGCTCCACGAAGAAATCGGCCTGCCTGAGCGAAAGACGATCCGTTTGGACACGGCGATCAATCTCGATCTGGGATGCGATGGCGCGGATGCCCGGCATCTGATGGAGGCATTGGAGGAGCGGTTCGCCCTCGACCTCATCGATTACGACGCGTATCGCTACTTTCAACCGGAAGGATTTGATGTGTTTCAAAAGCGCAGGGCCAAGGGCCGTGGGAACAAGATGCCGCTGACCATCGGCATGCTCTACAAGGCGATCAAGGCACAACGATGGGATACGCGGGAAGTGGAAGAGACCTAGTTGATCGGGATACCTTAAGTGGGATTATTCTGGCTGTTTGGCTCGATTTCAGCTGGAAGAATGGCAGTTTCCAAACCATGTTCGTACAAATAGCCGCCCATAAAAAAACCGCCCACAAAGGGCGGTTTTTTATTCGCTAGCCGAGCCTTACAGCTGTGGCCCTGCGGCCTTGATCGCGTCGCTCACGTCGAACTTCTTGAAGTTCTCGGTGAACAAGCCGGCCAAGGCCTTGGCAGCTTCGTCGTACGCAGCCTTGTCGGCCCAGGTGTTGCGTGGGTTCAACAGGCCAGTCTCAACGCCCGGAACAGCCAACGGCACGTCCAGGTTGATGATGTCCAGGTGTTCGGTTTGCGCACCGATCAGCGCGCCGCTTTGGATCGCCGCGATCACCGCACGGGTGGTCGGGATGTTGAAGCGCTTGCCGACGCCATAGCCGCCGCCGGTCCAGCCGGTGTTGACCAGGTAGACCTTGGAGCCGAAACCACGGATACGCTTGATCAGCAGTTCCGCGTACTCACCGGCAGGGCGCGGGAAGAACGGGGCGCCGAAGCAGGTGGAGAACGTCGACTTGATGCCGCTGCCCGAACCCATTTCGGTCGAGCCCACCAGCGCGGTGTAGCCGGACAGGAAGTGGTAGGCGGCTTGTTCTTCGCTGAGGATCGACACCGGCGGCAATACGCCGGTCAGGTCGCAGGTCAGGAAGATCACGGCGTTTGGCTCGCCACCGAGGTTTTTCGGTGCGCGCTTCTCGATCAGCTCACGCGGGTAAGCGGCGCGGCTGTTCTGGGTCAGGCTGTCGTCGGCGTAGTCGGCTTTCTTGGTGACCGGGTCCAGGACAACGTTTTCCAGTACGGCACCATGCTGGATGGCTTTCCAGATCACCGGCTCGTTCTTCTCGGACAGGTCGATGCACTTGGCGTAGCAACCGCCTTCGATGTTGAAGACCACGCCCACACCCCAGCCGTGCTCGTCGTCGCCGATCAGGTAGCGGCTTTCGTCGGCGGACAGGGTGGTCTTGCCGGTGCCCGACAGACCGAAGAACAGGGTCACGTCGCCCTCTTCGCCCATGTTGGCAGCGCAGTGCATCGGCAGCACGTCAACGGCTGGCAGCAGGAAGTTCTGCACGGAGAACAGGGCTTTCTTCATTTCACCGGCGTAACGCATGCCGGCGATCAGCACTTTCTTGGCCGCGAAGTTGATGATCACGGTGCCGTCGGAGTTGGTGCCGTCGCGCTCAGGCTCGCAGACGAAATTCGGCGCGTTGAGGATCTGCCATTCATCCTTGCCGCCAGCGTTGTACTGCTCGGGGTTGATGAACAGGCAACGGCCGAAGAGGTTGTGCCAGGCAGTCTCGGTGGTCATCTTGACCGGCAGGTAGTGCGCAGGATCGGAACCTACATGCACGTGGGAGACGAAACGCTCGCGCTCACCCAGGTAGGCTTCCACGCGGCTCCACAGGGCATCGAACTTGTCGGCCGGGAACTTGCGGTTGATCGGGCCCCAGGCGATGGCGGCCTGGGTGGTCGGCTCTTCTACGATGAAACGGTCAACTGGCGAGCGACCGGTACGATGACCGGTACGGACAACCAGCGCGCCAGTATCGGCAAGCTCGCCTTCACCGCGACTCAGGGCTTCTTTAACCAGATCATCGACACTCAGATCGATGTACACGGCGTTATTGGCTTGCGTCATGAGGTTCCCCGTCGGCCCGTGGCCGAGTGCTCCAAACGTTTTGTAGTAGGAAGTCGCGCACTACTACCCGAAAAAAGTGGGCCGGATTATGCCAGAAAAGCCCAAAAAAAGTAGGGCCCTCCCGTCAGTACGGCGTAAATCCGGCGTTTGCCAGGAGATTTACCTGCGCTGAAACGTTTTAGTGACGAGTATCTGACGGTGTGTCGACACCCGCACCGGCGAACAATTGAGCAATGTCGGCCGCGTCGAACAGGTAGCGTTCATTGCAAAACTGGCAATCGACCTCAATGGCACCGCCATGTTCGATCACCAACTGCTGCGCATCTTCCAGACCCAGACTGACAAGCGCATTGCCGGAACGTTCACGGGAGCAACTGCATTGGAAGCGCAATGGCTGACCATCGAACAGGCGCACGGCCTCTTCGTGGTAGAGGCGATGCAGCACGGTTTCGTTGTCCAGGCTCAACAACTCATCGGCGCTCAAGGTGCTGGCCAGAGCGGTGACGTGCTGCCAGCTGGCGTCCCGCTCTTCCGGGTCGCGAAGGCGATCGGCGGGCAATTGTTGCAGCAGCAGGCCGCGAGCACGCCGCCCGTCGGCATAGAGCCAGAAGCGGGTGTTGGTCTGCTGGGACATGACGAAGTAGTTGGTGAAGCAATCGGCCAGGGTTGCGCCGTCGAGATCGACAATGCCCTGGTAGCGTTGGCCTTGGGTCGGATCGACCGTCAGGGCCAGCACGCCGTTGGGCATCATGTCGGCCAGCGTCGCGTCGGGCGCGATCTGCTGTGCATCGTAGCGGGCCAGGCCACGGATCTCGCGCTCACTGGAACACTCGATCATCAGCAATGGCACCGAGCCTTCGGAGCGGGCCTGGAGAATCAGCAAGCCATCGAACTTCAAGGTGCCGACCAACAGTGCCGCTGCCGCCATCAGCTCACCGAGCATTTGCGCGACCGGTTCCGGATAGGGGTGTTTGGCGAGGACTTCGGCGTAGCTACGCTCCAACGCCACCAGCTCGCCGCGGGCGTCGCTGTCATCGAAGATGAAACGCTGGGTGTAGTCGGTATCCGGTAAATCAGTCATAGGATCTGGTATCTGAGGTGATGACAATTGATGGCGGGCATTTTATGGGCATTCCGGGTGGGTTCCAAGCAAGGCTTGGGCTTGCCTGACAGGAAGGGGCTGACAACTCAGCTCCACTTGTAAGCCTCGCCACGGATGACCTCAAAATTACCGACGCTTTATTCGCTATTGCTGCCATGAAACCTGAACAGATCCCGACGTTGCTTCTTGCTCGGCTTGCCATCGGTGCTGACACCCAGGGCGCCGGCCTTGCGTTGGGCGGCTGCGGTTTCGCGCTTGGCGATGCTGGCTTCGGTTTCGCGATACAGTGCCTGCGCTTCAGGCGCGCCACGCCGCACGATCGAAAGGGCTTCAACAACCACGGTTTTTTCATCGAACCCGGTGCGAATGACAAATTCGTCGCCGATGCGCGGCTCCTTGCCCGGTTTGCAGCGATCGCCCCGATGATGGACCTTGCCGCTTTCGATGGCAGCCTTGGCGAGGGCCCGCGTCTTATAGAATCGCGCCGCCCATAACCATTTATCGAGACGGACCTTGTCGTCCTCTTCCTGTTTTTGTGCCACTGCAATTCCTCTTTCTGCCAATAGTCAGAACTGTACTACCGTTTTTGTCGGACACACGAATTCGGCCCGACAGATAGAATGCCCGCCAGGCCGGCCTCACCGGCCAGGGTTGTGTAGAAAGTTACGCGCGGAAACAGCTGAGTAGATAACTGTCGCCATTTTGTGATTATTCTGCGTGAATACCGCGATTCGCGGGCTCAACGATCCGATGTACTGATCGCAGGTTGTTTTTATTGAAGACTTTTGACCATTTGACCGTTGTCGGTCTGCGCGAGTGGGTGGCGCTTCCAGATCTGGGAGTTGCGGGCCTACGGGCAAAAATCGATACCGGTGCCAGCACCTCCAGCCTGCACGCCACCGATATCGAGCCGTTCGAGCGCGACGGTGAAAAGTGGGTGCGCTTCACCGCGCACCTGGGCACGGTGGTGCAGTTGCGCCATCGCCGCTGCGAAGCCCCGCTGGTGGCGCGCAAGACGATAAAAAGCTCCAACGGCCACGCGCAGGTCCGCTACGTGATCAGCACCACGCTGGCGCTGGGTGATCGGATCTGGCGAGTCGAGTTCACGCTGGCCTGCCGCAAATCCATGCGCTATCGCCTCTTATTGGGTTCCAAAGCCTTGATCGACGGCCAGTTGGTGGTCAATCCAGGTATCAAATACGTTCAAGACAAGCCGGTATTCCCGGTGTCCACTACCTCTGCCACAGGTGTTGCATGAAGATCGCTGTGCTGTCGCGTAATCCGCGTCTGTATTCCACTCGTCGCCTGGTTGAAGCCGGCACCGAACGTGGCCATGAAATGGTGGTGATCGACACCCTGCGCGCCTACATGAACATTGCCAGTCACAAGCCCCAGATCCATTACCGTGGCAAACCGCTGGAAGGGTTCGACGCAGTGATTCCGCGCATCGGCGCGTCAGTGACGTTCTATGGCTGCGCGGTGTTGCGTCAGTTCGAAATGATGGGGGTGTTTCCCCTCAACGAGTCCGTGGCCATTGCCCGCTCCCGGGACAAGCTGCGCTCGCTGCAACTGCTGTCGCGACGCGGGATCGGCTTGCCGGTGACCGGCTTTGCCCACTCCCCCGACGACATTCCCGACCTGATCGCAATGGTCAATGGTGCGCCGCTGGTGATCAAGGTGCTGGAAGGCACCCAGGGCATCGGCGTGGTGCTGTGTGAAACCGCGACAGCAGCGGAGTCGGTGATCGAAGCGTTCATGGGCCTGAAGCAGAACATCATGGTCCAGGAATACATCAAGGAAGCCGGTGGCGCGGACATTCGCTGCTTCGTGGTCGGCGACAAGGTCATCGCCTCGATGAAGCGACAGGCCAAGCCCGGCGAGTTTCGCTCCAACCTGCATCGCGGCGGCAGTGCCAGCCTGATCAAGATCACCCCGGAAGAGCGCATGACTGCCCTGCGCGCCGCAAAAGTCATGGGCCTGGCCGTGGCCGGCGTGGACATCCTGCGCTCCAATCACGGGCCGCTGGTGATGGAGGTCAACTCCTCGCCGGGCCTGGAAGGGATTGAAACCACCACAAGCAAGAACGTGGCAGGGATCATCATCGAGCACTTGGAAAAGAATGGCGGGCCGAACATGACCCGGACCAAGGGCAAGGGTTAACTCCGATACAAGACCTGTTGGGGGCGGGCTTTTGTGGGAGCCGAGCTTGCTCGCGATGCAGGCACCTCGGTTTACAGTAAGACCGCGTTATCGTTCATCGCGAGCAAGCTTGGCTCCCACAAAAGCTCAGTTCCCACAAGGTGAACTGGGCTGGCTCCCACAAGTTCTCGGTTAGCCAGTTATCACACCGCATCCCGTGGCAGCAGCAACCCCAACGGCAAGCGCACCCGCGCTTCCAGCCCGCCGCCGACGCGGTTGCGCAGTTCGACGTTGCCGCCGTGCATCGAGGCGATGCGTTTGACGATGGCCAAGCCCAGGCCCGTGCCCTTTCCGCCCCGGGCACGGTCGCCCCGGGTGAAGGGGTTGAAGATGGCTTCCAGCTCCGACGGATCGATGCCAGCGCCACGGTCCATGACACTCAGCACCACATACGGCGCGCTGGTGTCGCCAGAGACATAGGCCGCCACCTCGACGCCGGTGCCGGCGTGATTCAAGGCGTTACCGATCAGGTTGTTCAACAAACGCTTCATCGACACCCGACGCAGCGGGAACGGTTGGATCGGCTCCAGGCGCAGGTGCACCTTTTCGTCGTTCTGGTTATAGGGCGCGACCACTTCGCGCACCAGTTCGCTGAGGTCGACTTCTTCCACGGACTCGTCACGGCCGTCGCGAATGAACGCCAGGAATTGATCAAGAATCGCATCCATGTCTTCGATGTCGCGGACCATTTCGTCGGTCAGGTCGGTGTGCTCGCCCATCAACTCCAGCGACAGCCGCAGCCGGGTCAGCGGTGTGCGCAGATCGTGGGAGACACCAGCGAGCATCAGTTCACGCTCGCGCCCGGCCTGTTCGACGTCTTCGGCCATCTGGTTGAAGGCACGGTAGACCTCGGTCATCTCGCTCGGCGTGTCGCTGATGGGCAGCCGCACGCTGCGACCCTGGCCCAGCTGGCGCGCAGCGTAGACCAGGCGTTTGAGCGGTTGGTTGAGCTGGCTGACGAAGATCCACGCCGAAGCCGTCGACAGCAGGCCGATGGCCAGGAACCAGCCGAGCACGTTCCAGATTTTCTGGCCACGCAGCGGATGAGGGTACAACGGCACTTTCAGCCAGCCGTCCCCCAGACTCGGGGCACGTACCCACAGCGCCGGCGGCGAGTGCATGCGCAGTCGTACCTCGGTATCGGCACCGAGTTCGGCCTGCATCTGTCGTTGATAAATCTCGCTGTAAGGCCAGTGTTGCTCGCCTTCCGGCACACCGGCGCCGACCACCCGGATCAAGGTCGCCGCTTCCGCGATTTTCGCTCGATTGGTTTCATCGGCGGCCCAATAGGCCCGCAGGGTCAAGGCAACGCCGTGGCTGTACTGCCGATCCACCAGCACGTCTTCGTTCATCAGCAGGTAGACCAGCGTCAGTGCCTTGGAAAAGAGCACGACGATCAGCACCAACCAGAGGGTGCGAGAGAAGAAACTCTGGGGGAACCACACGGGGGTTTTCATGAATAACCGCTACACACTTGCAGGAGCGAGCGATGCTCGCACAATGACGGACCGCGAGTCGCCTGGAAGAGGACATTCAACCCACCAGGCCACCCGCTCCTACAAATCGCCGATCACTTGCTGGCGGCGCCATCCGGCACGAATACATAACCCACACCCCAGACGGTCTGGATATACCGCGGCTTGGAAGGATCGGGCTCGATCATCCGGCGCAGACGGGAAATCTGTACGTCGATGGAACGCTCCAGCGCATCCCACTCACGCCCACGGGCCAGGTTCATCAGCTTGTCGCGGGTCAACGGCTGGCGAGCGTTCATCACCAGGGCCTTGAGCACGGCGAATTCACCGGTGGTGAGCATGTGGATCTCATTGCCGCGCTTGAGCTCGCGAGTGGCCAGGGACAGTTCATAGTCGCCGAAGGTCACGCTTTCATCTTCGCTGCCGGGCGCGCCAGGTACCGGAGCCGATTGGCGACGCAGTACCGCCTTGACCCGGGCCATCAGCTCGTCGGGGTTGAACGGCTTGGCCAGGTAGTCGTCGGCGCCCAGTTCGAGACCCTTGATACGGCTCAGCTCGTCGCCCTTGGCGGTCAGCATGATGATCGGAATCTGGTTATTCGCGCCGCGCAGGCGACGGCAAGCGGTCAGGCCGTCTTCGCCAGGCAGCATCAGGTCAAGCACCACGAGGTTGAACACCTCACGGGCCAACAGCCGATCCATTTGCTCGGTATTCGGTACAGTACGGGCACGGTAGCCCTTGCTGACGAAGAAACGCTCCAGCAGGCTGCTCAGCCCCGGGTCATCGTCAACGATAAGAATTTTTTCGCCTTCAGCAGTTTGTGCTGTGCTGCTCATAGGAAGCTCCTTTGATCTCGGCGCGCATTATGGCCTAGCTGCCGTTATACGTACGGTGTGCATTGTTAGCAGATTTTTCTTCTATCTGAACAAATCCGGGTATCGAGCCTACAGACCACGACGCCCCCGGAAGGACGGAACGCTGGTTATAATGCGCGGCCTTTTGTGCCAGGGAATGTCGGATCGTTATCCCGGCATATCGTTTTTTCCCTTGGCCCGGCAGCATTTTTTGAATTTCGCGGGTCAACAGGCAGCCTTTTGACCCAGGCAGCGGCGCACGCCAGGCCGCTCAACCAGTCTCGCCGAGCCCCGTTTGCGCGGTGGCGAGCCTGATTTCACAATTTGTCAGGTGGTTTTATGGACAGCATCAACAGCCGCATTGCCGAGGAACTCGGCGTACGCCCACAACAGGTCGAAGCGGCCGTCGCGCTACTCGATGAAGGCTCCACGGTGCCTTTTATCGCCCGTTACCGGAAAGAAGTCACCGGTAGCCTCGATGACACCCAATTGCGTCATCTGGAAGAGCGCCTGCGCTACCTGCGAGAACTCGACGAACGGCGTATCAGCATCCTGGCCAGCATCCAGGAGCAAGGCAAGCTGACCCCGCAACTTGAGCGCGACATCAAACTGGCCGACACCAAGACCCGCCTTGAAGACTTGTACCTGCCCTACAAGCAAAAGCGTCGCACCAAGGGCCAGATTGCCCTGGAAGCCGGCCTTGGCGAGCTGGCCGACGGCCTGTTCAACGACCCGACCCTGGCCCCGGAAACCGAAGCCGCACGCTTCGTCGACACCGAAAAAGGCGTGGCCGACGTGAAAGCCGCGCTGGAAGGCGCCAAGTACATCCTCATGGAGCGCTTCGCCGAAGACGCCAATCTGCTGGAAAAACTGCGCAGTTACCTCAAGCAGGAAGCCACCCTCAGCGCCCGGGTGATCGCCGGCAAAGAGGAGGAAGGCGCCAAGTTCCGTGATTATTTCGAACACGACGAACCGCTCAAGAGCATGCCGTCCCACCGTGCCCTGGCGATTTTCCGTGGCCGCAACGAAGGCATTCTCAGTTCCGCGCTGAAGGTCGGCGATGAACTGCCAGGCACCATGCACCCGTGCGAAGGCATGATCGGCCAGCAATTCGGCATCCAGAACCAGAACCGCGCCGCCGACAAATGGCTGGCCGAAGTGGTGCGTTGGACTTGGAAAGTCAAGCTCTACACTCACCTGGAAACCGACCTGCTGGGCGAGTTGCGCGACAACGCCGAGACCGAGGCGATCAATGTCTTCGCCCACAACCTGCACGACCTGCTGCTGGCCGCACCGGCCGGCCCGCGTGCCACCCTCGGCCTGGACCCGGGCCTGCGCACCGGTTGCAAGGTGGCGGTGGTGGACTCCACCGGCAAGCTGCTGGACCACGCCACGGTCTACCCGCACGTGCCACACAACAAGTGGGACCAGACCCTCGCCGTGCTCGCCGCCCTGTGTGCCAAGCATTCGGTGGACCTGATCGCCATCGGCAACGGCACCGCCAGCCGCGAGACCGACAAGCTGGCCGCCGAGCTGATCAAGAAATACCCGGCCATGAAAATGACTAAGGTCATGGTCTCCGAAGCCGGCGCTTCGGTTTATTCGGCGTCGGAACTGGCCTCCAAGGAGTTCCCGGACCTGGACGTGTCGATCCGTGGCGCGGTGTCCATCGCCCGTCGCCTGCAGGATCCGCTGGCGGAACTGGTGAAGATCGACCCGAAATCCATCGGTGTCGGCCAGTACCAGCACGACGTTTCCCAGTTGAAACTGGCCCGTGGCCTGGACGCCGTGGTGGAGGACTGCGTGAACGCCGTGGGCGTGGACGTGAATACCGCTTCGGTGGCGCTGTTGGCGCGTATCTCCGGCCTCAACGCCACGCTGGCGCAGAACATCGTCACCCACCGCGACGAGCACGGTGCATTCAAGACCCGCGCCGCGTTGAAGAAAGTCCCGCGCCTGGGCGAGAAAACCTTCGAACAGGCCGCCGGTTTCCTACGCGTCATGAACGGTGACAATCCACTGGACTCGTCGGCTGTCCACCCGGAAGCCTATCCGCTGGTGCAACGCATCGCCGCCCAGACCGACCGCGACATCCGTTCGCTGATCGGCGACGCCGCGTTCCTCAAGCGCCTGGATCCGAAAAAATTCACCGACGAAACCTTCGGCCTGCCGACCGTGACCGACATCCTCCAGGAACTGGAGAAGCCGGGCCGAGACCCGCGTCCCGAGTTCAAGACCGCCGAGTTCCAGGACGGCGTCGAAGACCTCAAGGACCTGCAACCGGGCATGATCCTCGAAGGTGTGGTGACCAACGTCACCAACTTCGGCGCCTTCGTCGACATCGGCGTGCATCAGGACGGCCTGGTGCACATCTCAGCGCTGTCGGAGAAGTTCATCAAGGACCCGCGCGAAGCCGTGAAGGCCGGTGATGTGGTGAAAGTGAAGGTCATGGAAGTCGACATCCCGCGCAAACGCGTTGGCCTGTCGATGCGCATGAGCGACACGCCGGGCGAAAAAGTCGACGGTGCCCGTGGGGCTCGTCCGGGCTCGACGCCGCGTCAGTCGCAGAACACCGCGCCGCGCAAGGAAACCGCCACCGCGGCTCCGACGAACAACGCCATGGCCTCGCTGTTCGCCAACGCCAAGCAGCTGAAGAAACGCTGATGGACGCGCCAGCCGGGTTGGTGGAAAGCGCGTTTTTCAAGCTGCTCGGCTGCCGTCTGCAAAGCCTGGGGGACGGGGTGGCGCAAGTCGCCCTGAGCCTTGTGCCGCCGTTGCGCAATCGCGGCGGCAAGCTGCACGGCGGCGCGCTGTTCAGCCTGGTGGACATCGCCATGGGCCTGGCCTGTTCCAGTGTCCACGGCTTTGACCAGCAGAGCGCGACCATCGAATGCAAGATCAACTACATTCGCGCCGTGGCCGACGGCGAAGTGTTGTGCACGGCTCGGGTCATCCACCCGGGCCGACGCACGCTGGTGGTCGAGGCCGAGGTGATGCAAGGCGACAAACTGGTCGCAAAAGCGCAAGGCACGTTCGCTGTCCTATAGCTCCCCGTCATCGATTTGGGGTAATTTCGACCCCACGAATGCGGTGTCGAGACTCCTTGTAGGAGCGGGCTTGCTCGCGAAGGCGGTGTGTCAGGCAACTCCAATGCCGACTGACACACCGCTTTCGCGAGCAAGCCCGCTTCCACAGGGATCAAGGCGATCAGTCCTTGGCCGCACAAAAACCAGGCGAAAACGCCAGTTTTAACTTCACCCTTGTAGACCGTCTTGCCCACCCCCATATTGGGGCGACTGACGCGTGAAGGAATTCAACTTGAGCGACCTTTTAAACCGCCGCCTGGCCCTGCTCGGCGAGCGCGCCAACCTCTCCCTGCTCGAACAGTGCCTGCATGGCATCGAGCGTGAATGCCTGCGCGTCACGGACAATGGGCGCCTGGCCCAGACCCCGCATCCCGAGGCCTTGGGTTCAGCGCTGACCAACGAACAGATCACCACGGACTATTCCGAGTCGCTGCTGGAGTTCATCACCCCGGCCCTGGCCGACCCGGCCGATACCCTGCGCAGCCTCGACAAGATCCACCGGTTTGCCTACAGCAAACTCGGCGACGAGTACCTGTGGAGTCCTTCGATGCCGTGCCCGTTGCCGGAAGAAGAAGACATCCCGATCGCCTACTACGGCACCTCGAACATCGGTCGACTCAAGTACGTCTACCGTAAGGGCCTGGCCCTGCGCTACGGCAAAACCATGCAATGCATCGCCGGCATCCACTACAACTTTTCATTGCCGGAAAAGCTTTGGCCCCTGCTCCGGCAGAACGAAGCTGCCGACGTGAGCGATCGTGACTTCCAGTCGTCGGCCTACATCGCACTGATCCGCAATTTCCGTCGCTACAGCTGGCTGCTGATGTACCTGTTCGGCGCCTCGCCGGCCCTGGACGCCGGTTTCCTGCGGGGCCGCCCGCACCAGTTGGAACAACTGGACCCGGACACCTTGTACCTGCCCTACGCCACCAGCCTGCGCATGAGCGACCTGGGTTACCAGAGCAACGCCCAAGCCGGCCTGACACCGTGCTACAACGACCTGGCGAGCTACACCGACAGCCTGCGCAAAGCGGTGGCAACGCCCTACGCGCCGTACGTCGAAGTCGGCACTCATCAGAACGGTGAGTGGGTGCAGCTCAACACCAACATTCTGCAGATCGAAAACGAGTACTACTCCAACATTCGCCCCAAACGCGTGACCTACACCGGCGAGCGGCCGATCCAGGCCTTGATCGCCCGGGGCATCCAGTACGTCGAAGTGCGTTGCCTGGACATCAACCCGTTCCTGCCGATGGGCATCGACCTCACCGAATCGCGATTCCTCGATGCGTTCCTGCTGTATTGCGGCCTCAACGACAGTCCGCCGCTGGAAAACAATGAATGCAGCAACGCCACGAGCAACTTCCTGACGGTGGTCAAGGAAGGTCGCAAGCCTGGCCTGCAATTGCAGCGACAAGGCCAAGCGGTGGACATGCAGGCCTGGGCCATCGAATTACTGGAAAAAATCGCGCCGCTGGCCTCGCTACTCGACCAGAGCCACGGTGGCGACGCCCACCGCCAGGCATTGGACGCGCAACTGGCGAAAGTCCGCGATCCGTCCCTGACGCCGTCCGCCCAAGTGCTCGCCGCCATGGCCGAGCATCAGGAAAGCTTCGCCCAGTTCTCCCTGCGCCAAAGCAAGGCCCACGCCGAATTCTTCCGCGCCGAGCCGTTGCCAGCCCAGGAGCAGACAGCGTTCGAAGACGCCGCCCGGGAATCCCTGGTTCAGCAAACTGAGCTGGAGCAGAACGAGGTGGGGGATTTCGATGTGTTCGTGGGTTCGTATCAGGCGAGCATTCTGGCGATCAGTAACTGACCAAACATTTCCATGGCTCCTGCGTGAAAGTGCAGCTTTTGTGGCGAGGGGATTTATCCCCTCGCCACAAAAGCTGCAGGCAAGCCCTACTTCTGCCCGATGCATAGAATTTTTCGCAAATAAGCTCATTCGAAAAAGTTATTTATTTTTGAATTCTTAGATCATTTAGTCTCCTCGAACGCCGAATCTCCGGCGACCTGTCGAGGAGCTTTCCCATGACGTTGCGTTCCCCCCTTCGCCTTCTCGCGGTCGCCTCCCTGGCCGCCGCGAGCCTTTTTGCCCAGGCGGCCGACCTGACCGTCGCTTACCAGACCACCGTCGACCCGGCCAAAGTCGCCCAGGCCGACGGCGCCTATGAAAAAGCCACCCAAGCCAAAATCGACTGGCGCAAATTCGACAACGGCGCCGACGTCATCACCGCCATCGCCTCGGGCGATGTGCAGATCGGCTACCTCGGTTCCAGTCCGTTGACCGCGGCCATCACCCGCAAGGTCCCGGTGGAAACCTTCCTCATCGCCACCCAGATCGGCGCCGCCGAAGCCCTGGTGGCCCGCGACGGTTCCGGGATCAACTCCCCACAAGACCTGATCGGCAAAAAAATCGCCGTACCTTTCGTGTCCACCGGGCACTACAGCCTGCTCGCCGCGCTGAAGCACTGGAACATCGACCCGTCGAAAGTCACCGTACTCAACCTCGCGCCACCGGCCATCATTGCGGCCTGGAAGCGCGGCGACATCGACGCCACCTACGTCTGGGACCCGGCCCTGGGCGTGGCCAAGGAAAACGGCAAGGTACTGATCAGTTCCGCAGAACTGGCCCAGTTCGGCGCACCGACCTTCGACGCCTGGATCGTGCGCAAGGACTTCGCTCAGAAGCATCCGGAAATTGTCACAGCCTTCGCCAAAGTCACCCTGGATGCCTATGCCCGGTATCGCAAGGACCCACAAGCCTGGCTGGCCGATGCGTCCAATATCGACAAACTGGTGAAACTCTCCGGCGCCAAGGCCAGCGACATCCCGCTGTTGCTGCAAGGCAACGTGTTTCCCCTGGCAGCCGATCAGGTCGTGAGCCTCGGTGCTCCGACCACCAAAGCCATCACCGACACCGCAGCCTTCCTCAAAGAGCAGGGTAAGGTCGAAGCCGTGCTGCCGGACTACGCGCCTTTTGTCAGCGCCAAATACATCACCCAGTGATCGAACAATAGAAGGAGTCACGGCGATGGCTTTGCTACAGCTGGAGCGCATCAGCGCACAGTACCCCGGCGCAGCGGAACCTGTGCTGGCGGATATTTCCCTGACCCTGGGGCCCCGGCAATTGCTGGTTGCCCTCGGCCCGTCCGGCAGTGGCAAGACTTCGCTGTTGAACCTGATCGCCGGGTTCGTCGAGCCCAGCGCCGGGCAGATCACCCTCGACGGTGTGCCGATCAAGGGGCCGAGTGCCGAACGCGGCGTGGTGTTCCAGGACGATGCGCTGCTGCCCTGGCAGGACGTGTTGGCCAACGTTGGGTTCGGCCTGGAACTGGCCGGAGTCTCCAAGGAAAAACGTGAGGCTCGCGCCCGGGAAATGCTCGCCCTGGTGGACCTGGCCGGTTTCGACCAACGCCGCGTCTGGCAGCTCTCCGGCGGCCAGAAGCAGCGTGTGGGCCTGGCCCGGGCGTTGGCAGCCAACCCGCGCGTGCTGCTGATGGACGAGCCCTTCGGCGCGCTGGACGCCTTCACCCGCGAGCAGATGCAGGAACTGTTGCTGCAAGTCTGGCAGCGCACCGCCAAACCGGTGTTTCTCATTACCCATGACATCGAAGAAGCCGTGTTCCTGGCCACCGACCTGATTCTGCTGGCGCCCAACCCGGGGCAAATAGTCGAGCGCCTGAGCCTGGACTTCGGCCAACGCTACGGCGCCGGGGAGTCGGCGCGGTCGATCAAGTCCGACCCGCGCTTTATCGAAACCCGCGAGCACGTACTCGCCAAGGTCTTCTCCCAACGCAGCGCCACTCGACCACAGGAGCGCGCATGAGCAGCTACGAAATTCCAGCGTTGGTCAGTAAGCCCGCGAACAAGCGCCCGGCCATCGGTTCGAGACTGAGCCTGAGTACGCGGTGGATCAGCGGCCTGACCCTGATCGCATTGCTAGCGGTTTGGTGGGCGGTGACCGCCAGCGGGCTGATCGAACCGCTGTTCCTGCCCTCGCCCTCCGCCGTCCTGCAAAAGGGCTGGCTGCTGGCGACCAGCGGCTACATGGACTCCACCCTCTGGCAGCATTTGGCCGCCAGCCTTCAGCGAATCGGCGTGGGCCTGTTGTTCGCCGTGCTAACGGCGGTGCCGGTGGGTATCGCCATCGGCGCCAGCCGTGTCGCTCGCGGCGTGCTCGATCCGTTGATCGAGTTCTACCGGCCGATTCCACCGTTGGCGTATCTGCCGTTGATCGTGATCTGGTGCGGCATCGGTGAGCTGTCGAAAGTGCTGCTGATTTACCTGGCGATCTTCGCGCCGATTGCCATCGCCACCGCCACGGGTGTGCGCACCGTCGACCCGGCCAAGTTGCGGGCCGCGCAATCGTTGGGCGCTACGCGGGCCCAGTTGATTCGCCATGTGATCGTGCCCAGTGCCCTGCCGGACATCCTCACCGGCATTCGCATTGGCCTGGGCGTCGGTTGGTCGACCCTGGTGGCCGCCGAGCTGATTGCTGCCACCAGTGGCCTGGGGTTCATGGTGCAGTCAGCCGCGCAGTTCCTGGTCACAGACGTGGTGGTGCTGGGAATCCTGGTGATCGCACTGATCGCCTTCGCCATGGAGATGGGCTTGCGCGCCCTGCAACGCAAACTGGTGCCGTGGCACGGCCAGGCCCATTGAGAGCGAATGACCACGCCGACCATTCGGCGCCCCACTGCGAGAACACGACGATGAGCCGCCCGACCATTACCCCTTTGAGCATCGCCCTTGGTGCGCAGATCAGCGGAATCGACATCAGCCAGCCCCTGTGCCAGGAACATCGCGATGTCATCGAGCAGGCCCTGCTTGAGCATCAGGTGCTGTTCTTTCGCGACCAGCCGATCGACCCCGCGCAGCAAGCGCGTTTCGCCGGGTACTTTGGCGACCTGCACATTCACCCGATCTACCCCAACGTGCCGGAGCAGCCCGAAGTGCTGGTGCTCGATACCGCCGTTACCGATGTTCGCGACAACGCCGTGTGGCACACCGACGTGACCTTTCTCCCGACGCCCGCCCTGGGCGCGGTGCTCAGCGCCAAACTGCTACCGGCGTTCGGTGGCGATACCTTGTGGGCCAGCGGCATCGCGGCCTACGAAGCCTTGTCGGCACCCTTGAAGCGCTTACTGGAAGGCCTGACGGCAACCCACGATTTCACCCGCTCGTTTCCCTTGGAACGCTTTGGCAACACCGCCGGGGACCTGGCGCGCTGGGAACAAGCACGGCGGAAAAACCCACCGCTGTCCCATCCGGTGATCCGCACCCACCCGGTGAGCGGACGTCGCTCGCTGTTCGTCAATGAAGGCTTCACCACGCGCATCAACGAACTGTCGGAAAGCGAAAGCGAGGCGATCCTGAAACTGCTCTTCGCCCACGCCACCCGCCCGGAATTCACCCTGCGCTGGCGCTGGCAGGTCAACGACGTGGCGTTCTGGGACAACCGCGTCACCCAGCATTTCGCCGTGGACGACTATCGCCCGGCCCGGCGCGTGATGCACCGGGCGACGGTATTGGGGGATGTGCCGTTTTTCAGGTAAACAGCTAAGAAATCCCCTCGCCACAAGGTTTTGTGTTCGCCGTATTTGCAGAGGCGTTATTCGGCCGACGAAGGCTTCTCCCAAAGATTGATGCCACCCTCCTGGGCAAACCGATCGATCTGCGCCAGTTCTTCCGCGCTGAAGCTCAGGTTCTGCAACGCCCCGACGTTCTCGATAATCTGCTCAGGCCGGCTGGCGCCGATCAGCGCGCTGGTCACGCGTGGATCGCGCAGGGTCCAGGCCAGGGCCATTTGCGCCAGGCTCTGCCCGCGACGCTGGGCGATTTCATTGAGGGCGCGCACGTGGGCGATGTTCGCCTCCGACAGGTGCGAAGCCTGCAACGAGCCGCCACCGGGGCGGTTGACCCGTGCATCGGCCGGAATGCCCTTGAGGTACTTGTCGGTCAGCAGGCCCTGGGCCAGCGGGGTGAAGGCAATCACACCGGTACCCAGTTCGTCAGTGGCGTCCAGCAGGTCTTTCTCCACCCAGCGGTTGAGCAGGTTGTAGGCCGGCTGGTGGATCAGCAGCGGGACTTTCCACTCTTTGAGCAGCGCGGCCATTTCCCGGGTCTTCACGCCGGAATACGAAGAGATGCCGATGTACAACGCCTTCCCCTGCTGCACGGCGGTGGCCAGCGCACTGGCGGTCTCTTCCAGTGGGGTGTCGGGGTCGAAGCGGTGGGAATAGAAGATATCCACATAGTCCAACCCCAGGCGTTGCAGGCTCTGGTCAAGGCTGGCCAGCACGTATTTGCGCGAGCCACCGCCCTGGCCGTAAGGCCCCGGCCACATGTCCCAACCGGCCTTGCTGGAGATGATCAACTCATCGCGGTACTGCTTGAAGTCTTCGCGCAGCAACCGACCAAAATTGATCTCGGCGCTGCCGTAGGGCGGGCCGTAGTTGTTCGCCAGGTCGAAGTGGTTGATACCCAGGTCAAACGCCGTACGCAGCAAGGCACGCTGCGTGTCGATCGGCGTGCTGTCGCCAAAGTTGTGCCACAACCCCAGCGACAGCGCCGGCAGCACCAACCCGCTGCGACCCACGCGGCGGTAAGGAATGGACTCGTAGCGGTTTTCGGCAGCGGTATAGGTCATCGAAAGACTCTCTGTTCGAGCGACGGATGCGGATGGCAGAAGCTAACACTTCACAGACGCATGGGTCAGGCCGAAAGTTCGCGCAAGGCAGCCGCCGCCAAAAAACCCGAGCGGGAGCTGTAGCGCTGATCACGTCGCACGGTTTGATCAATGCGTTCAAGCAATTGCTCAGGCAGCGTGGCGTTGAACCGCACTGACTTGCCGAAATAGGGCGTGACATCGAACTCAACCACCCCCCATATCCCTCCGGCGTAATCCGGATTGTCGAGATGATCGTCAATTTCATGGATCTGCGGCAGCGGCTCGCCGTCGGCTACCAGCCCTTCATAGTGCAACGAGAGCGCTTCCTTCACATTTTCGAATGCCTGGCCCACGGTACTGCCCGCGGAGAAACAACCCGGCACATCCGGGACCGTCACTCCGTATTCGGAATCGGCATCCTTGTGCAGAACGACCGGAAATTTCATTTGGATGAATCCTTCCTTCAGATCCGGCAACCGTAGCAACCGGTCTGATAACAATGCATCCCCATCGGGGATTTCGTCATCGGTCATGAGCCTCATTTCAGGCCCGCCTGTTTCAATATGCTATTAATCGTACCTTTCGGCAGGTCGGCGTCAGGGTGTTTGATCGTCACCCTCCCAGCCTTGAAGGAATGCTTGTACTGATGATGGCTACCCTTGACTGCCACCAGATACCAACCGTCCTCTTCGATCTTCCTGATCATTTCCCGACTTCGCATCACCTGTGCCTTATTCGACAGCTCTGCCGGAAAACTCTAGCTGCGAATGGCGATCCTTATACACACAATACACACCATGAAAAATATTAGCTCAACTTCCCAGCAAATACACCGTCGCAACCCACCGGGTCATCGTGCCTGCGCAAACACCTCAGCCAACCAATCCACAAACACCCGCACCCGTGGCGACAGGTGGCGGTTGTGGGGGTAGAGCACCGAGATCGGCATGGACGGTGGTGGAGTGGCGGTGAGGATTTCCTGGATCAGGCCTTGCTGGATCTGCGTTTCCATCCGGTAATACGGACATTGGATCAGGCCCAGGCCAGCGATGGCCGAGGCGGAGTAGATTTCAGCGCCGAACACTGAGAGCGCGCCGTCGATTGCGACCTCCTTGAGCTCGCCGTCAACCATGAATTCGAACGGATACAGTTTGGCGGTGGTGCGCGAGACGTAGTTCACCGCCCGGTGCCGGCTCAGGTCATCGAGGCTTTTCGGTTCGCCATATTGGCGCAGGTAGGCTGGACTGGCGCAGGTGATCTGCCGCAGGTTGGCGACACGGCGGCCAATCAGCGACGAATCCCCCAGCGTGCCAGCGCGCAACACACAATCGACCCCTTCGGCGATCAGGTCGACAAACCGATCGGCCTCGCTGATGGACAGTTCAATGTCCGGGTAACGCGCCATGAACTGCGGCAGGGCCGGAATCACGAAGTGCCGGGCCAGCGTGCCATGCATGTCTACCCGCAACCGTCCCTTGGGTGCCACGCTGCGAAATGCCAGTTCGGCTTCTTCAAGTTCCGCCAGCAACTGCACGCAACGCGGGTAATACGCCTCGCCATCGAGGGTCGGTCGTACTTTGCGGGTGCTGCGCTCCAGCAAACGTACGCCTAGCCAGGCTTCGAATTGATTAAGGGTATAAGTCAGCGTCGCACGGGGCAGGTTCAGGTCCTCGGCGGCCAGGGTGAAGCTGCTGCGCTCGTAGATGCGCACAAACACCTTCATAGCTTTGACTTGATCCATCTGAGTCCAACGCCCTTATTGTTGGCAATTATTGAACAGTCAAGCCAACTGTCGGGTATTTATCGCCAAGAGTAAACATGTGAATCTGGCTTCACCCACTTCCAAAGGACCTCCCTCATGACGACTCAAACAGCCAAAGTTGCCATCGTAACCGGCGCCTCTCGCGGCATCGGTGCCGAAATCGCCAAGCAACTGGCCAGCGAAGGTTTTGCCGTCGTAATCAACTACGCCAACAGCGCCAGCGAAGCCTCGAAACTGGTGGTGCAATTGCGCCAGGCCGGTCACCAAGCCATAGCGATCAAGGCGGATGTGTCCTCTGCCGTCGATGTCCGGCGGATGTTCGATGAAACCGAAGCGCTACTGGGCAAGGTCGATGTGTTGATCAACAACGCCGGCATCCTCCAGGTCATGCCCCTGGCGCAGCACAGCGACGAGCTGTTCGACCAGACGTTCGCCATTAACACCCGTGGCACCTTCAACACCCTGCGCGAAGCCGCAACGCGCCTGAACGACGGTGGCCGGATCGTGAATTTTTCCAGCAGCACCGTGGGCCTGAACCTGCCCGGCTACTCGGTGTACATCGCCAGTAAAGCCGCGGTGGAATCCCTGACCCAGGTATTCGCCAAGGAACTGCGTGGCCGCCAGATCACTGTCAATGCCGTGGCCCCCGGCCCGGTCGCGACCGAACTGTTCATGCATGGCAAAAGTGAAGAGCAGATCCAGAACTACGCCAAAATGCCGCCCCTGGAACGCCTCGGCCAGCCCCAAGACATCGCCAGCATCATCGCTTTCCTGGTGAGCCCCGCCGCCGGCTGGGTGAACGGGCAGATCCTGCGGGCCAACGGCGGGCTGGTCTGAGGTTTTTTTCCGCGTCGCCAGCCATACCGCCATCGCGAGCAAGCTCGCCACAGGATTAAGTGATGCCTTGCTCGCGATGAGGCCGGCGCAGATGAAAAACGGTGGGCTCTGTTCGGGCCTCGATCAGCGCACCAGATGCAGGAACTGCATGTGCCGCTCGTACTGGTCGAGGATGTCGTTGATGACCTGCTCCTTGGTATAGCCCACCAGGTCGTAATCCTGGCTGCCTTCGCTCAGGTGCACTTCGGCACGGTAGTAACGTCGGTTGTTGAGTTCCTTGGAACCCATGCCACCTCGGGCGAAGGACGGCGTGAAGTAGCCACGCATCTGCACCTGATAGATGAACGGATACTGCTCGCCGTGGCCGATCTCCAGGCTGACGCTGTCGTTGGCCGGGTCTGGCTGGGTCATCACCGTCAGGCCCTTCTCGGCGAACACCGCCTTCACTTCTTCGATGGCCGGGCGCACCGTGGCGTCGAGGAAACGGTACACCTCGTCGCGGGACGGAAAATGCACCGCCTGGCTCAAGCGCTGGCGCCAGCCGCCCGTGCCCCGGCGTGCACCCGACACCGGTGCCAGGGAGTGCAGTTGCGCGATCTGCTTCTGGGATTCCAGGTAGAACGCCTTGTGCAGGCCCCACATCATCAGCAACAGAATCAGCGAGAACGGCAACGACGTCAGCACCACCGCCGACTTCAAGGCATCGATGCTGCCGGAGAACAGCAACGCGCTGGTCACCAGGGCGGTCATCGCGCCCCAGAACACCCGCAGCCATTTCGGCCCGTCTTCATCGGGGTTGCCGCCCTTGGCCGACAGCGTCGAAAGCACCACGGTGCCGGAGTCGGCGGACGTAACGAAGAACACGAAGCTGATGAACACCGTGACCGCGATGACGGTCTTGCTCCACGGGTAGGTTTCCAGCAACAAGTACAGGCTCATCGATGGGTTTTCCAGGGCCGACATGCCCAGGGCGCTCATGCCGTGGTTCAGCACCTGGTCGATGGCGCTGTTGCCGAAGATCGACATCCACGCCAGGGTGAACCCCAGGGGAATCAGCAACACGCCAAACACGAATTCGCGGATGGTGCGGCCACGGGAAATCCGAGCGATGAACAACCCCACGAACGGCGACCACGCGATCCACCAAGCCCAGTAGAACACCGTCCAACCGCCGAGCCAGTCACTGGGTTTGTTGTAGGCGTACAGATCGAAACTCTTCATCGGCAAGGCGCCAAGGTAATCGCCGATGTTCTGGATCAAGGTGTTGAGCAAATGCTGGGTGGGCCCGGCGAACAACACAAACAGCAGCAGCGCGCAGGCCAGCAACATGTTGATGTCGGACATGACCCGCACGCCCTTGTCGACGCCGGCCACCGCCACGAGAATCGCCGCGCCCATCATCAACACGATCAGGCCGACTTGAATCCATTGGGTGTGGGCGATGCCAAACAGGTAATCGAGCCCGGAGTTGAGGTGCAATACCCCAAAGCCCATGTCCGCGCCGAGGCCGAACACGGTGGCGATGATGCCGAAGCCGTCCACCGCATAGCCGATGGGACCGTTGATGCGTTTGCCGATCAGTGGGTACAGCGCCGAACGCAGAGCCAGCGGCAGATTGTGCCGATAGGCAAAATACGCCAGGGCCATGCCGACAAAAGCAAATACCCCCCAGCCGTGCAGGCCCCAGTGCAGAAACAGAATCTGCATGGCCTGGCGCGCCGCGTCCGCGGTACCGGCCTCGCCCTGAGGCGGCTGCACCATGTGGGTCAGCGGCTCGGAGACGCAAAAGAAAAACAGCGTGATGCTGATCCCGGCGGCGAAGAGCATGCCGGCCCAGGACAGGTAACTGAATTCGGGTTCGTCGTGGTCGGCACCGAGCTTGATCTTGCCGTAGCCGGACAAGGCGGTGACCACCACGAAGACCAGATACAGGGTCATCGCCAACATGTAATACCAGCCGACCGTATTGGCCGCCCAGTTCTGCGCCGCCAACAGCCAGGCGCCGGCCTGCTCCGGCACAGCAATAACCACCAGGCCGAATAGCAGAATGAAGGTCGCGGCGAAGTAAAACACCGGCGGATTCATGCGGACCAGGCCGCTGGGTGGAAGAGACGAGGCACTCATGAGCGATGCACCCCGGGAAGCGAAAGAGGGACGGTCGAAAACGGACTCGGCAAAGGCAAGCCTCCTGTTGTGAGCGGGCAGCAAACCGACGGTTTAACTTGAATGAACGTTCAAGTTAAACATGAATAGGCAGCTAAGGACTAATCGCTGGGCTCGACGGCACGTTTCCTACGCGAGCCCGTGGGAGGGTAGACGCTGCTTGGTGTGTATTCGTTCAGTGGCTCAACCGTATGCCCTGGCAAACGCAAACCCTGTGGGAGCGGGCTTGCTCGCGAAGGCGGGCTTCCAATCTGCATTGATGTTGAATGTGACGGCCCCTTCGCGAGCAAGCCCGCTCCCACAGGATTTCTAGGGCTCAACAAATCGGAGTCCCTCTCCGGTTTAAGCCCCGATAAACGATTGCCGGTTGCCCATGAATATCCGCGTGCCTATAGTCCAGGCATCTCCTGCAATCAGTACGGCCCCATGATCAATCAACAGTTGGCGCGTTTTAATCGTCTCGACCTGCTCGGCCACCCGACCCCCCTGGAAAAGCTCGACCGCCTCTCCACCTGGCTCGGGCGCGACATCTATATCAAGCGCGACGACCTGACGCCCCTGGCGCTGGGCGGCAACAAACTGCGCAAACTCGAATACCTGGCTGCCGACGCCCTGGCCCAGGGCGCCGACACCCTCATCACCGCCGGCGCGATCCAGTCCAATCATGTACGCCAGACCGCTGCCCTGGCGGCAAAGCTGGGCCTGGGTTGCGTGGCTTTGCTGGAAAACCCCATCGGCACCGAGGACAGCAATTACCTGGGTAACGGCAACCGGCTGCTGCTGGAACTGTTCGACGCCAAGGTCGAACTGGTCGAAAACCTGGACAACGCCGACGACCAACTGCAAGCCCTCGCCGGTCGCCTGCGCAGCAACGGGAAAAAGCCCTACCTGGTGCCGATTGGCGGTTCGAACGCCTTGGGCGCGCTGGGCTATGTACGTGCCGGCCTGGAATTGGCCGAGCAGATCAAGGACACCGGTCTCGATTTCGCCGCTGTGGTGCTGGCCTCGGGCAGTGCCGGCACCCACAGCGGCCTGGCGCTGGCCCTGAGTGAAACGCTGCCGGAGCTTCCCGTCATCGGCGTTACGGTTTCGCGCAGCGAGGAAGACCAGTTTCCGAAGGTCCAGGGCTTGGCCGAACGTACCGCGCAACTGTTGGATGTTGCCCTTCCAGCCGCCTTCAAGGTGAACCTGTGGGACGAATATTTCGCCCCCCGGTATGGCGAACCGAACGCCGGGACACTGGCGGCGGTCAAGCTGCTGGCGAGCCAGGAAGGCCTGCTGCTGGATCCGGTCTACACCGGCAAGGCCATGGCCGGCCTGCTCGACGGCATTGGCCGCGACCGCTTCGACGAAGGCCCGATCATCTTCCTGCACACCGGTGGCGCGCCGGCGTTGTTCGCCTATGACGCGGCGCTCCAGGCTTAGTTAAGTGCTTTTGTGGGAGCGGGCTTGCTCGCGAAGGCGTCGGCACATTCAGCATCACAGGGACTGACAAATAGCTTTCGCGAGCAATCTCGCTCCCACAGAATCAACATTCCATATTGGAATATGTGACTTATTTAATATTATTTTCCAATCTATAAAGGCCTCCCTATAGTCTCGCCACCGGCGCATTTGCCGCGAGACGCCCGGGTTGCTTTAAGGCAGGATGTGGCAATCTTTTCGGATCGCGGCTTCGCCTTTTCTCATCCAAAATAACGTCTTCATAAGAAAACACAGGGGCTTGTCATGAATTTCTCCGCATTACGTCGCAACCTGTTGGTGGGTTCGCTGGGCCTGGCTTTGAGCGCCGGCCTGTTGGGGCAGGCAGTTGCCGGTGAGCAGCTGCAAAAAATCAAGGACGCAGGCGTGATCAACGTCGGCCTGGAAGGCACTTACCCACCGTTCAGCTTCGTCGACGCCGACGGCAAGCTGGCCGGTTTCGAAGTGGAGTTTTCCGAAGCCCTGGCCAAAGAGCTGGGCGTGAAGGTCAAGCTGCAGCCGACCAAATGGGACGGCATTCTCGCGGCGCTGGAGTCCAAGCGTCTCGACGCGGTGGTCAACCAGGTGACCATCTCCGAAGAGCGCAAGAAAAAATATGACTTCTCCACGCCGTATACCGTTTCCGGGATCCAGGCACTGACCCTGACCAAGAATAAAGACACCATCAAGACCGCCGCTGACCTGGCTGGCAAGAAAGTCGGCGTAGGCCTGGGCACCAACTACGAACAATGGGTAAAAGCCAACGTACCCGGCGCTGACGTGCGTACCTACGAAGATGATCCGACCAAGTTCCAGGACCTGCGCGTTGGCCGTATCGACGCCATTCTGATCGACCGCCTCGCCGCGCTCGAATATGCCAAAAAAGCCAAGGACACTTCCGCCGCAGGCGAAGCGTTCTCCCGCCAGGAAGCCGGCATTGCCCTGCGCAAAGGCGAGCCTGAACTGCTGGACGCGGTGAACAAGGCCATCGACAAACTTCGCGCCGACGGCACGCTGAAAAAGCTATCGGAAAAATACTTCAGCGCTGACGTCACCCAATAATGGAAGAGGCTTTCCAACTCGCACTGGACTCCGCGCCCTTCCTGCTCAAGGGCGCGTACTACACGGTCATCCTCAGCCTGGGCGGCATGTTCTTCGGCTTGCTGCTGGGGTTCGGCCTGGCGCTGATGCGCCTGTCGCGCTTCAAACTGGTGAGCTGGATCGCCCGCATCTACGTGTCGTTCTTTCGCGGCACGCCGTTGCTGGTGCAGTTGTTCGTGATCTACTACGGGTTGCCGCAACTAGGTGTCGAACTGGATCCGCTGCCGGCGGCCCTGATCGGTTTCTCGCTGAACATGGCCGCCTATGCGTGTGAAATCCTGCGGGCCGCCATCAGTTCCATCGAGCGCGGCCAGTGGGAAGCGGCGGCGAGCATCGGCATGACCCGCGCCCAGACCCTGCGTCGGGCCATCCTGCCACAAGCCGCCCGCACCGCCCTGCCACCGCTGGGCAACAGCTTCATTTCCCTGGTCAAGGACACCGCGTTGGCGGCGACCATCCAGGTACCGGAGCTGTTCCGCCAGGCGCAGTTGATCACCGCGCGAACCTTCGAAATCTTCACCATGTACCTTGCCGCCGCGCTGATCTATTGGATTCTGGCAAGCGTGCTCTCACACCTGCAGAACGTCCTGGAAGCCCGGGTCAATCGGCATGACCAGGAGTCCTGACCCATGATTGTCGTGGAAAAACTGACAAAGCAGTTCAAGGGTCAGGTAGTGCTCAACGGCATCGACCTGAAGATCGAAGAAGGCGAAGTGGTCGCGATCATCGGTCCCAGTGGCTCGGGCAAGACCACCTTCCTGCGCTGCCTGAACTTCCTCGAAGAACCCAGCAGCGGCCGGATCAAGGTCGGCGACATCGAGATCGATGGCAGCCGCCCATTGAACCAGCAGCAGAACCTGG
This sequence comes from Pseudomonas sp. CFBP 5748, assembly GCF_053850495.1. NCBI lineage: Bacteria > Pseudomonadati > Pseudomonadota > Gammaproteobacteria > Pseudomonadales > Pseudomonadaceae > Pseudomonas > Pseudomonas sp. CFBP 5748. The sequence continues at coordinate 74,367 of NZ_JBSPTN010000007.1, read as the reverse complement.
TGCGGCGTTTGCGCCAGCAGGTGGGTTTTGTGTTCCAGAACTTCAATCTGTTCCCCCATCGCACCGCGCTGGAGAACGTGATCGAAGGTCCGCTGGTGGTGAAAAAGACGCCGCGCGCCGAAGCCGAAGCCCTGGGCCGCAAGCTGTTGACCAAGGTCGGCCTGTCGGGCAAGGAGGACGCCTACCCGCGACGCCTCTCCGGCGGCCAGCAACAGCGTGTGGCGATTGCCCGGGCGTTGGCGATGGAGCCGGCGGTGATCCTGTTCGACGAGCCGACCTCGGCCCTGGACCCGGAACTGGTGGGCGAAGTACTGGCAACCATTCGCGGCCTGGCCGAAGAAAAACGCACCATGGTCATCGTCACCCACGAAATGGGCTTCGCCCGGGACGTGGCAAACCGCGTGGTGTTTTTCGACAAAGGCGTGATCGTCGAACAAGGTGAAGCCAAGGCTTTGTTTGCAGCCCCTAAGGAAGAACGCACTCGGCAGTTTCTCAGCAAGTTCCTCTCAGCCGGACACAGCACCCAGTAAGTTATTCGTAGTGTCGTCACTTCCAGGGATGGGAGTGAGGCAACTACGACAAGGCCAACACTGCACCGTCAACTTACCCATAACGAAACAACCTGCACGGCACCTGACATCCTCGACATACTCTATGTGCGGTATATGCATACCTCTCGTAACACTTCACTTCGGGCTATGCTCTAACCCGCTCTGGCCAGCGGGTGCCCCTCACGTTTTTTTTCGCGAACAGATAAGCCTAGGAAAAGGGCGTTTGGCCCCGAGTATTACTAACATCCATGCGTAGGATGTTTCTGAAGCCTTACCCAATTAATTATTAACCAAGTGCCTCTATTGACACTGCAACTAGCGACCCCTTATCTAGAGAGCAACGGGCGAAGCACATCATTTTAATTCTGCGCAACGGCGCAAATAAAATATGCCGCTATTACTAACCGCCGTGATACACCCGAAACGGACTTCGTTTTCAAGCATCAAGGAGAACACCATGACATGTACGTCAACCATCCCTGAACTGGCCGCGCCCTCCCTGGCCAATGCCCACCGCACCGGCATCAACATCACCAGCGCAGCCCACCTGGAGGTCGCTATCGCGCCCTACCCTGGCATGGACGCGGGCGATCTGATCGAACTGTTCTGGGACAACTGCTACGTTGGCTCCCGCCTGCTGTCGGAGTCAGATACACAAGAGATCGTGACGTTGCGGGTGCCGGAGAGTTTCATCGTCAACGGGACGTCGCGCATCCATTATCGCGTGATGCAGGTCGGGCGCGGGCCGGCGCTATCAGCCACGCAGCAGGTGCAGGTCAAGCTCGATTGCCCCGGCGGCCAGCCGCCCGCTCTGAGTGGCGAGGAAAACCAGGGGCTGGCACCGGTGCGTATTCCTGCGGCCATTCGGCGCCAGGGCGTGAACCCGAACCAGATCAAGCGCGGCGTACCGCTGACGATCGAACCCTACCTGAACATGACTGCCGACGATGCGATCACCCTGCGCTGGGGCGACGTGCGCATGGACCTGCCCCGGATCAAACCTGGCGAAGTAGGCCAGCCGATCAACATCTGGGTGCCGCCAGAGATCATTCTCGAAGCGGGGGAAGACCTGCGCCTGGAGGTGACCTACTGCATCCTCGACCGCGTGGGCAACAACTCCCTGTGGGCACCACCGCTGACGCTGAAGATCGGTTGTGCCAACCCCTACCTGAAAAACCCGCCCAAAGAAGCCCTCATGGCGGCCGAGCCGCGACGCAAAAAAACCTGATACGGAAAACGCTTTTGCGAGGACCGCTTTTTGTGGCGAGGGAGCTTGCCCCCTCGCCCCAGTGCGCGTATAGCCCCAATTTAAATCCAACCTATACATATTCCTAAAAGTTAGTTCATAAATAATTTACACGCGTTTAGGGTATATACACCGGACCACCGGACATTCTTGATTTTCGTTCGCCGCATTCATCGCGGCGTTTTCTTGAGATGTGAGGTGGGTATGGTACGGAACACAATCGTCCCGGAGCAGGACGTCAAGGCACTGCCTGCAGCCACGGAGTGGCGGTGATGTCTGATCTGGCGCAAGCAAAGGTCCAGAGCGACCTGGACGTCGCACCCCTGTTGCTACCCGCGCAGGTGCTGCGCAACGATACCGAGGCCATCAAGGCCGCCCATGACCTGGCACAGGTCGCCCGTCAACAGGCGGCGCGGCGCGATCAACAGCGCAAGCTGCCTTGGTCAGAGATTGAGCAATTTACCCGCAGCGGACTGGGCAGCATCGCCATCCCCCGCCAATACGGCGGCCCCCAGGTTTCGTTCGTCACTATCGCCGACGTGTTCGCGATCATTTCCGCCGCCGACCCGGCCCTGGGGCAAATTCCGCAGAACCAGTTCGGCGTGCTCCAGCTGATTCTTGGCACGGGCACCGAACGGCAGAAAAAAATCCTTTTCCAGAGCGTGCTCGAAGGCTGGCGCATCGGCAATGCCGGGCCGGAACGCGGCGTTCGAAATACCCTTGAACTCAAGGCGCGGATCAGCGCTGACGGTGACGGTTTTGTCGTCAGCGGTCAGAAGTTCTATTCCACCGGCGCGCTGTTTGCCCACTGGGTGGCCGTCAAGGCGCTGAATGACCAAGGCCGGCAAGTGTTGGCATTCGTTCGGCGCGGCACGCCGGGCCTGCGGATCGTTGACGATTGGTCGGGTTTCGGCCAGCGCACCACGGCCAGCGGCACCGTGCTGCTGAACAACGTCCGGGTCGACGCCGAACTGGTGCTGGACAACTGGCGCATCAACGAAACGCCGAACGTGCAGGGCGCGATTTCACAACTGATCCAGGCCGCCATTGATGCGGGTATTGCCCGTGGCGCCATCGACGATGCGATCACCTTCGTTCGCGAACGGGCCCGGCCCTGGATCGATGCCAAGGTCGAGCGGGCCAGCGACGACCTCTATGTGATCGCCGACATCGGCAAGCTGAAAATAGAACTGCATGCCGCCGAGGCGCTGCTGCGCAAAGCAGGGCAGGTATTGGATCAGGTCAGTGCCGCGCCCATCACCGCGCAATCCGCCGCCCGCGCCTCGATTGCCGTGGCCGAGGCCAAGGTGCTCACCACCGAGATCGCCCTGCAAGCCAGTGAAAAGCTGTTCGAGCTGGCCGGCAGCCGCGCCACCCTCGCCGAATTCAATCTCGATCGCCACTGGCGCAACGCACGGGTCCACACCCTGCACGACCCGGTGCGCTGGAAATATCACGCGGTAGGCGCCTACCACCTGAACGGCACCTTGCCGGCCCGGCATTCCTGGATCTGACGACCCGACCTCTGGAGCAGCACATGACGTTTTCCCAACATGTCGCGGTGATCACCAGCGATGAACAAGCCCTGATCGTGGCCAGCGACCTGGCCGAAGATTTCAAGCGCGATAGCGCCCTGCGCGACCGCGAACGCCGCCTGCCGCACCCGGAGCTGGAGGCTTTTTCCCGTTCCGGCCTGTGGGGCATCAGCGTACCCAAGGCCTGCGGCGGCGCGGGCGTTTCCAACATCACCCTGGCCAAGGTCATTGCGCTGATTGCTCAGGCCGACGGCTCTCTGGGGCAAATTCCGCAAAATCACTTCTACGCCCTGGAAGTGCTGCGGGTAAACGGCACTGAAGCGCAAAAACAACGCCTGTACACCGAAGTGCTCGCCGGCCAGCGTTTTGGTAACGCCCTGGCCGAGCTTGGCACCAAGACCGCCCATGACCGCATCACCCAACTGCGCCGCGACGGCGAGGGTTATCGCATCAACGGCCGCAAGTTCTACGCCACCGGCGCGATCTACGCCCAGCGCATTCCCACGTCGGTGGTGGATGAAAACGGTGTACAGCAACTGGCGTTCGTCCCTCGCCACAGTAAGGGCCTGACAGTGATCGACGACTGGAGCGGTTTCGGCCAGCGCACCACCGGCAGCGGTTCGGTGGTGTTCGAAGATGTCTATGTCGACGCCGAAGACATCGTGCCCTTCCAGAGCGCCTTCGAGCGACCGACGCCGGTGGGGCCACTGGCGCAGATTCTCCACGCCGCGATCGACACCGGCATCGCTCGCGCCGCCTATGAAGACGCCCTGCACTTTGTTCGTAGCAAAACCCGGCCATGGATCGACGCCACCAGCGATGTCGCCACCGAAGACCCGCACACCCTCAAGAGTTTCGGCCAGTTGAGCATCCGCCTGCACGCCGCCGAAGCCCTGCTGGAGCGTGCCGGTGAGTTCCTTGACCGGGCCCAGGCCGACACCGATGCCGACACGGTCGCCGCTGCCTCGATTGCCGTGGCCGAAGCCCGCGCCATCAGCACCGAAATTTCCCTGGCCGCCGGCAGCACGCTGTTCGAATTGGCCGGCAGCCAGGCGACCCTGGCCGAACATGGCCTGGATCGCCACTGGCGCAACGCCCGGGTGCACACCCTGCACGACCCGGTGCGCTGGAAGTACCACGCCGTCGGCAACTTCTACCTCAACGACGAAAAGCCGCCGCTGCGGGGGACCATTTGATGGCCCAGGGCAAGAAAAAAATCCTGCTCAACGCGTTCAACATGAACTGCATCGGGCACATCAATCACGGCTTGTGGACCCATCCCCAGGACACCTCGACCCAGTACAACACCATTGAATACTGGACCGGGCTGGCGCAGCTGCTTGAGCGCGGACTGTTCGACGGGCTGTTCATCGCCGATATCGTCGGGGTCTACGACGTGTACCAGCAGTCGGTGGACGTCACACTGAAGGAGTCGATCCAACTGCCGGTCAACGACCCGTTGCTGCTGGTCTCGGCCATGGCCGCCGTGACGAAAAACCTCGGCTTCGGCCTCACCGCCAACCTGACCTACGAACCGCCGTACCTGTTCGCCCGACGCATGAGCACCCTCGACCACCTGAGTCGCGGCCGGGTCGGCTGGAACATCGTCACCGGCTACCTGGACAGCGCCGCCAAAGCCATGGGCCTGACCGCGCAAGTCGAACATGACCGCCGCTATGACCAGGCCGACGAGTACCTGCAAGTGCTCTACAAACTCTGGGAAGGCAGCTGGGAAAACGACGCGGTGCTCAACGACCGCCAGCGGCGGATTTATGCCCAGCCGCAGAAGGTGCACAAGGTCCGGCACCAGGGCGAGTTCTATCAGGTCGAGGGCTATCACCTGTGTGAACCGTCGCCCCAACGCACGCCAGTGTTGTTCCAGGCCGGCAGTTCGGAGCGTGGCTTGCTGTTTGCCGGACGGCATGCCGAGTGCGTATTCATCAGCGGTCAGAACAAACCGGCGACCAAGGTCCAGGTGGACAAGGTTCGCGCCAGCGCCGTCGAGGCCGGGCGCAACCCCGAGGACATCAAGGTGTTCATGGGCCTGAACGTGATCGTCGGCGAGACCGAAGCGGCCGCCTGGGCCAAGCATGCCGAGTACCTGGGCTACGCCAGTGCCGAGGCCGGGGTGGCACATTTTTCCGCGTCGACGGGCATCGATTTTTCCCAGTACGAACTGGACGAGCCGATCCAATACGTGAAGAGCAACGCCATCCAGTCAGCCACCAAAACCCTGCAGAACAACGATTGGACCCGGCGCAAATTATTGGAGCAACACGCCCTCGGTGGTCGCTACATCACCGTGGTGGGTTCGCCCGAGCAGGTGGCCGATGAGCTGGAGTCGTGGATCGCCGAAACCGGCCTGGATGGCTTCAACCTGACCCGCATCGTCACGCCACAAAGCTATGTGGACTTCATCGAGCTGGTGATTCCCGAGTTACAGCGACGCGGTTCGTACAAGACCGAATACGACAACGGCAGTCTGCGTGAAAAGCTGTTTCAGGCAGGGGCCCATCTACCTGGACAACACACCGGCTCAACCTACCGACACTGCTCCCTCGCCACAAAGGCATGCGATTCACTTAATCAATGACTGGAATGACCGACATGACCAAGCAACTCCTGACCCTGCCAGTCAAAGCACTGGCCCTGACCCTCGGTCTATTCAGCTCGGCGCTGTTCGCCGCCGATGCACCGTTGAAAATCGGCACCACCGCCGCGTTCGCCATTCCCCTGGAGGCCGCCGTGGAAGAAGCCGGCAAGCAAGGCCTGAAAGTCGAGCTGGTGGAGTTCAGTGACTGGATCGCCCCGAACGTCAGCCTCGCCTCCGGGGATATCGACGTGAATTATTTCCAGCACATCCCTTTCCTGGAAAACGCCAAGGCCGCCGCCGGGTTCGACCTGGTGCCCTTTGCGCCGGGAATCATCAACAACGTCGGCCTCTATTCGAAGAAATACAAAAGCTTCGACGAACTGCCCGAGGGCGCGAGCGTGGCCATTGCCAACGATCCGATCAACAGCGGTCGCGGCCTGCAACTGCTGGCCAAGGCTGGGCTGATCACGCTCAAACCAGGCGTGGGCTACAAGGCCACTGAAGACGACATTGTTGCCAACCCGAAGAAGCTCAAGATCCTCCAGGTCGAAGCCGTGCAACTGGTGCGGGCCTATGAAGATGCCGATCTGGTGCAGGGCTACCCAGCCTACATCCGCCTGGCCAAGACCTTCGATGCCACGTCGGCCTTGCTGTTCGACGGCCTGGATCACAAGGAATACGTGATTCAGTTCGTGATCCAGCCCAAGAGCAAGAACGACCCGCGGCTGGCCAAGTTCGTCGACATCTACCAGCACTCGCCAGCGGTGCGCGCAGCCCTGGACAAGGCCCACGGCAAGCTCTACCAGGCCGGTTGGGAAGGCTGATGATGAACGCCCTCAACGCTCGACTCCGACACGAAGCCCCCACGCCCCGGAGCGCCGAACAGACCGAACTGCACCCGGAGCTGAATCGCGCCCATGTGCGCTTCATCGGCCTGGGCAAGACCTACAACGGCCGCCAAGGGCCGGTGGCCGCACTGCACGGCATCGACCTGGCGATCCAACGCGGCGAGGTGTTCGGCATCATCGGCCGCAGCGGCGCCGGCAAATCGTCGCTGATCCGCACCATCAACCGTCTGGAACAACCCAGCAGCGGGCGGGTGCTGATCGATCAGGTGGACATCGGCGAGTTCGATGAAGACCGCCTGGTGGCTCTGCGCCGGCGCGTCGGCATGATCTTCCAGCACTTCAACCTGATGTCGGCCAAGACCGTTTGGCAGAACGTCGAGCTGCCGCTGAAAGTCGCTGGCGTGCCCAAAGACCAGCGCCAGCGCAAAGTCCGCGAGCTGCTGGAATTGGTGGGTTTGCAAGGCAAGCACAAGGCCTACCCGGCGCAGCTCTCCGGCGGGCAAAAGCAGCGGGTCGGCATCGCCCGGGCGCTGGTGCATGACCCGCAGATCCTGCTGTGCGACGAGGCCACCTCGGCCCTGGACCCGGAGACCACCCAATCGATCCTCGGCCTGCTGCGCGAGATCAACCAGCGCTTGGGCCTGACCATCGTGTTGATCACCCACGAGATGGCGGTGATCCGCGAAGTCTGCGACCGGGTGGTGGTGCTCGAACAAGGGAGAATCGTCGAGCAGGGCCCTGTTTGGGAAGTGTTCGGCAACCCGCAACATGAGGTCAGCCGGACGCTGTTGGCGCCGTTGCAACACGCCGTGCCGGACGAGCTGCAAAGCCGCTTGCAAGCGCAGCCGGCCTCGACGGATGCAGCGACCGTGCTGCGTGTGCAATTCACCGGGGTTGGCCATGATGAGCCGGACCTCGCCGCGTTGTTCAGCGCCCTCGGTGGTCGAGTACGGCTGCTGCACGGCGGCATCGAACGGATTCAGGGCCACGGGCTGGGGCAATTGCTGCTCGCAGTAAGTGGCTCGTCATGGGACGCCGAGGAACTGCGTCAACGTGCCGGCAATTGGGCGCAACGGGTGGAGGTGCTGGGTTATGTGGTTTGATCGGTTATTGCAGGGCTTCATCGACACATTCCTGATGGTCGGCGTGTCGTCGCTGATCGCGTTGCTGGCAGGCATCCCGCTGGCGGTGGTCCTGGTCACCAGCGGCAAGGGCGGGATCTATCAAGCGCCAGTCTTGAATCGCGCCTTGGGTGCGTTCGTGAACCTGTTTCGCTCGATACCCTTTCTGATTCTGATGGTGGCGCTGATTCCGTTCACCCGGCTGATCGTCGGCACCACTTACGGCGTCTGGGCTGCGGTAGTGCCACTGACCATCGCCGCCACACCATTCTTCGCCCGCATTGCCGAAGTCAGCCTGCGGGAGGTCGACCATGGCCTGATCGAAGCCGCCCAAGCCATGGGCTGCCGGCGCTGGCACATCGTCTGGCATGTGCTGCTGCCCGAAGCCCTGCCCGGGATCGTCGGCGGTTTTACCATCACGCTGGTAACCATGATCAACTCCTCGGCCATGGCCGGAGCGATTGGCGCTGGCGGCCTGGGTGACATCGCCTACCGTTATGGCTACCAACGTTTCGACAGCCAGATCATGCTCACGGTGATCGTGTTGCTGGTGGCGTTGGTGGCGGTGATTCAATTGGGCGGAGATCGGTTGGCGCGGGGGCTGAACAAACGCTGACGCGGGGCTTTTCATGTGGGAGCGAGTTTGCTCGCGATTGGCTGCGAAGCCGTCAGTGTCCTTGCGGTATAGTCGGCTGACGCTCCCAACCCAGTCATGACTCATGAAACATACCGCCGAAGACCTGCAAGCCATCACCGCTACAACCCTGGGCAATTACAACGCGGTCGCCGAGAGCTTTCGCGAAGGCACCCGTGACCACGACGTCAGCCAGAACATCGACGCGTTGCTGCAGCATATCCAGGCCAAGGCACCGTTGCACATCCTGGACTTCGGCTGTGGCCCCGGGCGAGACCTGCGAACGTTCACCGACATGGGCCATGTCGCGGTCGGCCTCGACGGCTCAGCGGAGTTTGCCCGGATGGCGCGCCAGGACAGCGGCTGTGAAGTGTGGCAACAGGACTTCTTGAAACTCGACCTGCCGGCCGAACGTTTCGACGGGATCTTCGCCAACGCCGTGCTGTTCCACATTCCGCTCCAGGAATTGCCTCGAGTGCTCAAACAATTGCATGCCACGCTCAAGCCCGGTGGCGTGCTGTTCAGCTCCAACCCTCGCGGCGAGAACCAGGAAGGCTGGAATGGCCAGCGCTTTGGCGCCTATCACGACCTGGCGGCGTGGCGCACGCTGCTCACTGACGCAGGGTTTGTGGAACTGGAGCATTACTATCGGCCAGCGGGGCTGCCGCGGGAGCAGCAGCCTTGGTTGGCGAGTGTCTGGCGTAAAACTTGAGGACAGGTCCGTTTGGATCGAGCGAATGGTGAACCCTGTGGCGAGGGAGCTTGCTCCCTCGCCACAATGAACCGTGCTTGAGTCCTGTTTTTCAGTTGCCTGTCACGCCCTGCTTACCCAACCACTTCTGCGACAACTGCTCCAGCCGCCCATCATCCTTGATACGCGCCAGGGCATTGTCCAGGCTGGCCTTGAACGCCGGGTTGCCCTTCTGGAACGGAATCACCAGGTTCGGCGCCGGCTCGTTCTTTTCTTCCGGCTGGAACGACTGCGCCATGACCAGCGGACGTGGTGCCTCGTCTTTGCTCGCCAACAATTGCGCATCCGGATGGCTGTATACGGCGCTGGTGTCGAAACGTTCAGCCAGTTCCGGGGTCATTGCTATGTGGTTGATCGCGACGTCGTACTTACCGCTTTCCACACCCGTGAGCAGATCCCCGGCATCGGTGACCACGAAATCGGCCTGTACATCGAGCTCACCGGCCAGCATCTGGCCCAGTTCCACTTCAAAGCCAGTGAGCTTGCCGTCTTCCTTGAAGTTGAAAGGAGCGGTATTGGCCTCGAGGGCAATGCGCAGTTCGCCACGGTCATTGATGTCGTCAATCAATTCGGCATGGGCCAGAGGGCTCAAAAGGGGTAGCAGGCAGATCAGGCCAGGCAGAAAACGCATGGTCACTCCTTTGTAATTTATACAAGCGACGCTCGTTTCAGGTTCGCTTTGCTATGGTTGTTGCAGGCTTCGACAACGAATGGTCATGAAGTTGTCATGGCCACGCAGATTTCATGGAAAAACTGGAGAAAAAAATGAAAAGCTTTATGTCACGTGCCGCGTTGGCCGGTCTGTTATTGGGCGCTTCGATGCTGGCAAGCGCCGCGACGCCGGCGCCCAAAGGCGCTGAAGTGTTCATCGTTTCCCCGGCAGACGGCGCCACCGTTACCCAGGAATTCAAGGTCAAGTTCGGCGTCAAGAACATTGCCCTGGCTCCGGCGGGCGATGTGACCAAGAACACTGGCCATCACCATTTGCTGATCGATGTCGACAAACTACCTGCCGCAGGCGCGCCGATTCCGACCGATGCCAACCACATGCACTTTGGCAAGGCACAAACCGAGGCCACCATCAAACTGGCCCCGGGCAAGCACACCTTGCAATTGATCCTGGGCGACAGCGGCCACATGCCATTCGACCCATCGATCGTGTCCGAGAAAATCACAGTCAACGTGAAATAACGCAATACTGGCTGACACAGGTTATGTGTTCGACAGAAAAAAACGGGAGCCCCCTGCGAGGCTCCCGTTTTTTATTGCATGCCAGGCCTGTTTAGAACAACACGCGGCAACGAATCGTGCCATTGATGTGCTGCAGTTTCTCTTGCGCCAGGTCCGAGTATTCGGCGTCGACGTCGATCACGACGTAGCCGACTTTCTCGTTGGTCTGCAGGAACTGACCGGAAATGTTGATGCCGTTTTCGGCGAAGACCTTGTTGATCTCGCTCATCACACCCGGGATGTTCTCGTGGATGTGCAACAGGCGGTGCTTGCCAGGGTGCGCCGGCAGGGCCACTTCCGGGAAGTTCACCGACGATACCGAAGTACCGTTGTCGCTGTACTTGACCAGTTTTTCCGCCACTTCCAGACCGATGTTGGCCTGGGCTTCAGCGGTAGAACCGCCGATGTGCGGGGTCAGGATCACGTTGTCCAGGCCACGCAGCGGGCTTTCGAAGATATCGTCGTTGGAGCGAGGCTCCACCGGGAATACGTCGATAGCGGCGCCGATCAGGTGCTTGTCCTTGATCGCTTCGGCCAGGGCGTCGAGCTTGACCACGGTGCCGCGAGCGGCGTTGATCAGGATCCCGCCCTTCTTGATGGCGCGGATTTCCTTCTCGCCGATCATCCACTGGGTGGCAGCGGTTTCCGGCACGTGCAGGGTCACGATATCGGACATGCCCAGCAACTCGTGCAGGTTGTTGACCTGAGTGGCATTGCCCAGCGGCAGCTTGGTCACGGTATCGTAGAAGAACACCTGCATGCCCAGGCCTTCGGCCAGTACCGACAACTGGGTGCCAATCGAGCCGTAGCCGACGATACCCAGCTTCTTGCCGCGGATTTCGAAGGAGTTGGCCGCACTCTTGATCCAACCGCCACGGTGGCAGGAAGCGTTTTTCTCAGGGATGCCGCGCAACAGCAGGATCGCTTCGGCCAGCACCAGTTCGGCAACGGAACGAGTGTTGGAGTACGGCGCGTTGAACACCGCGATACCGCGCTCGCGCGCCGCGTTGAGGTCAACCTGGTTGGTGCCGATGCAGAAGCAGCCGACCGCGACCAGTTTCTTGGCGTGGTCGAAGATCTCTTCGGTCAATTGCGTACGGGAGCGAATGCCGATGAAGTGAGCATCAGCGATCTTTTCCTTGAGCTGGGCTTCCGGCAGAGAACTGGTGATGTACTCGATGCTGGTGTAGCCCGCCGACTTGAGGACGTCGACAGCCGATTGGTGGACGCCTTCGAGAAGAAGGAACTTGATCTTGCTCTTATCGAGAGAAGTCTTGCTCATCTGCGTAAACCTGTGTCCCGGAGAAAAATGGCAGGGAATCGGACAGCGCATGCTGGCCCGACCGGCGTGACAGCCGTCGCCGCAGAACAGCCGTTGGGCACTACGCTGCGGGGTCGGTATGCTAGCATATGCACCCCGCTAAACACTCATTCCTGCGACGTGAAGCGTTCTCAGGATGACCATGAATTGTTCGAGAGTTCTGTCGATGACCAATCCTGCCCTGATAGATGAGCTGAAGACCCTGGTTGAGCCTGGCAAGGTCCTGACCGATGCCGACTCCCTGAACGCTTACGGTAAGGATTGGACCAAGCACTTCGCCCCGGCGCCGAGCGCCATTGTCTTCCCCAAGACCACCGAGCAGGTCCAGGCCATCGTGCGCTGGGCCAATGAACACAAAGTCGCGCTGGTGCCCTCGGGCGGGCGCACCGGGCTTTCCGCCGCCGCCGTAGCGGCCAACGGCGAAGTGGTCGTGTCATTCGACTACATGAACCAGATTCTCGACGTGAACCTCACCGACCGCACCGCCGTCTGCCAGCCAGGCGTGGTCACCGAACAATTGCAGAACAAGGCTGAAGAACACGGCCTGTACTATCCGGTGGACTTCGCCTCGGCCGGCTCCAGCCAAATTGGTGGCAATATCGGCACCAATGCCGGCGGGATCAAGGTCATTCGCTACGGCATGACCCGCAACTGGGTCGCTGGCATGAAAGTCGTCACCGGCAAGGGTGACCTGCTGGAGCTGAACAAGGACCTGATCAAGAACGCCACCGGCTACGACTTGCGGCAGTTGTTCATCGGCGCCGAGGGCACCCTCGGTTTCGTGGTCGAGGCCACCATGCGCCTGGATCGCACCCCGAAAAACCTCACGGCGATGGTGCTCGGCACCTCGGACTTCGACTCGATCATGCCGGTACTGCACGCCTTCCAGGGCAAGCTCGACCTGACCGCCTTCGAATTCTTCTCCGACAAGGCGTTGGCCAAGGTCCTGGACCGTGGCGACGTGCCAGCACCGTTCGAAACCGAGTGCCCGTTCTACGCCCTGCTGGAATTCGAAGCCACCACCGAAGAAGTCGCCAACCACGCCCTGGAAACCTTCGAACACTGCGTGGAACAAGGCTGGGTGCTGGACGGCGTGATGAGCCAGAGCGAAACCCAACTGCAAAACCTGTGGAAGCTGCGCGAGTACATCTCGGAAACCATTTCCCACTGGACGCCGTACAAGAACGACATCTCGGTCACCGTTTCGAAGGTCCCGGCGTTTTTGCAGGAAATCGATGCGATCGTTGGCGAACACTATCCGGATTTCGAAATCGTCTGGTTCGGCCACATCGGCGACGGCAACCTGCACTTGAACATCCTCAAGCCGGAAAACCTGAGCAAGGATGAATTCTTCGCCAAGTGCGCAACCGTAAACAAATGGGTCTTTGAAACCGTCGAGAAGTACAACGGCTCGATCTCCGCGGAACACGGCGTCGGCATGACCAAGCGGGACTACCTGACCTATAGTCGTTCGCCAGTGGAAATCGAATACATGAAAGCGGTGAAGGCCGTATTCGACCCGAACGGCATCATGAACCCCGGCAAGATTTTCGCGGTTTAAAAAACACCTGATGAATCCCAGAAGCAGGAGTCGGTAATGAGCTATCAGCACCAGTATGTCGACGGTACCCGTATTCATTTCCCGGTAGGGAAAGTGGTGTGCATTGGCCGTAACTACGCCGAACATGCCAAGGAACTGGATAACCCGGTGCCCACCGAACCGTTGCTGTTCATCAAGCCCGGCAGTTGCGTGGTACCCCTGGAAGGCGGTTTCAGCATTCCGACCGAGCGCGGGTCGGTGCATTACGAGGCGGAAATCGCCGTGCTGATCGGCAAGCCATTGTCGACCCGTCCGAGCGTCGAAGAAGTGCTGGACGCCATCTCCGGCTTCGCCCCGGCCCTGGACCTGACCCTGCGGGACAAGCAGGCCGAACTCAAGGCCAAGGGCCTGCCCTGGGAAGTGGCCAAGTCCTTCGACGGCGCGGCGGTAATCGCACCGTTCGTGTCCAACGGCACCTTTGCCGACCTGGCGGACATCCCCGTTCGCCTGACCATCAACGGCGAAGTGCGCCAGGACGGTAACAGCAGCCTGATGCTCAACCCTATCGTGCCGATGATCCAGTACATGGCGGGCTGCTTCTCGCTGCAGGCCGGCGACGTGATCCTCACCGGCACCCCGGCGGGCGTCGGGCCGCTGAATGTGGGCGATGAGCTGGTACTGGAGTTGCCAGGGGCGAGCCGCTTCGAAAGCAGCGTTCGTTAACCGCCCTGTGGGAGCGAGCTTGCTCGCGATAGCGGTGTGCCAGCCAACATCGATGTCGAATGTGATGGCCTCATCGCGAGCAAGCTCGCTCCCACAGGATATGGATCCTGCCTCGCCATTTACCGTTTTTTTCACATGCCATCCGGATAATTCCGGGGAATGCGGCATCTGAGCCAGCCATTCCCCTAGCCGAATTCTCTGGAACGCATTCCCCGATGGCCAAGCCCCAAGCACTGCCCCCCGCCAACCCCGCCCGCTCTCGCTTCGCCCTGCCCTGGTACGCCTGGACGCTGCTAGCGGTGGCTGCTGCCTATGGCCTGGCGTTTGCGATGCATTGGGATGATCGCGGCCTGCTCTGGCTGTCGGAACGCTTCCAGAGCCCGGCCCAGCGCCAAGAGAGCGTCTGGCTGCCGAACTACCGCGCCGTCATCGACGCCAAGCCGCTGCCAGGCCTGGAGAAGGATGAAGCGTCCGATGTGACCTACAACCCGCAGACCAAAACCCTGTTCGCCGTCATGGGCAAAAACCCGTTTCTGGCGGAGCTGAGCTTGCAGGGCGACGTACTGCGCAAGATGCCTTTGGTGGGCTGGAGCAATCCCGAAGGCGTTTCCTACATGGAAAACGGCCTGTTGGCCATAACCGATGAGCGAAAGCACACGCTGTCGATCGTCCAGATAGATGCCCATACCCGCGAACTGAACAAAGCCGATTTCCCTCACTACGATCTCGGACCTTCAAAAAACCAGAACAAGGGCTTCGAAGGCATCGCCTGGGACCCGAGCAACCAGCAACTGGTACTTGGCGAAGAACGCCCGCCGGCGCTGTTCACCTGGAAAAGCGACGGCAGCCAGTTGCTTAACGGCGACAAGCAGATCCATATCAGCAATAAACTGGACCTGCGCAATCTCTCGGCACTGGCCATCGACCCGCGCACCGATCATCTTCTGGTGCTGTCGGCCGACTCCCATCTGCTGCTGGAGCTGGATGAAAAAGGCGAGCAGGTCAGCTTCATGACGTTGCTCGGAGGCTTCAACGGCCTGAAAGACACGATCCCCCGTGCCGAAGGCGTTACCGTTGATGAGGCTGGCAATATCTATATGGTCAGTGAACCAAACCTGTTCTACCGCTTCGAAAAACAACGCTGATAACACCAGTTTTGTAGGACAACTCCTCCTTCGTTGTAGGGTGTGGCACACAGCCATTAAGCTTCAGTTCAGGCAGCCGTGGTATTCCAACCACCTGTTCTTATCCGAGCTTACCCAGATGCGTCGACTCGCCCGCCCTAAGCCTTTGATCTTATTGCTACTTACGATCTCGCTAATCGCTTTGATCGCTGCTGGGCAGTACCTGCGCCTGTTCGAGCGCGCCTGGTTCAACCTCAATACCCTCTGGAAACCTACCAGCGAGCAGGTCATTGCCTTGGACCAATACCGGGTCACGGTGGAGGCGCAGACAATCGATGGCCTGAATGACGACGTTTCGGCGTTGACGTTCGATCCGATACGCAAGAGCCTGTTTACCGTCACCAACCAGAATGCCGAGCTGATCGAGTTGTCACTCGACGGCAAGATCCTGCGGCGCATCGCCTTGATCGGCTTCGGTGATCCGGAGGCGGTGGAATTCATCAGCGAAGACACCTACGTCATTACCGATGAACGCCAGCAACGGCTGATCAAGGTTCATCTCGCCGACGACACCCAATTCCTCGATGCAGCCGACGCTGAACAAATGACCCTCGGCGTGCATATGAGCAGCAACAAAGGGTTTGAAGGATTGGCCTACGATTCGGTGGGCAAGCGGCTGTTCGTGGCCAAGGAACGCGACCCGATGCTGATTTATGAAGTGCATGGGTTTCCCCACCACAATCCGGAAAAGTCCTACGCAGTTCATGTGATCAACAACCCCAAGCGCGACGCCGGGCTGTTCGTGCGCGATCTATCGAGTCTGCAATACGACGAACGCAGCGGCCATTTGCTGGCGCTGTCCGATGAGTCGAGGTTGATTATCGAGCTGGATATCGACGGCCGACCGTTGAGCACGCTGTCATTGAGCAAGGGCCGCCAAGGCTTGCAGAAAACCGTGCCCCAGGCCGAAGGACTCGCCATGGACGACGACGGCAACCTGTATGTGGTGAGCGAGCCGAATCTGTTCTACGTATTCAAGAAACCGCAGCCTTGATCTGCTGATCCTGGCCTGACGCAGGCCCCCTGTGGGAGCGGGCTTGCTCGCGAAAGCGGTGCCGCAGCCAACATCGATGTTGAATGTGATGGCCTCTTCGCGAGCAAGCCCGCTCCCACAGGGTTCGAGTGCAGCTCAATAATTTGGTTAGCTTCGGCTCAGGGTCTTCACCCCTTCAGAAGTCCCCAACAACAGCACATCCGCCGGCCGGGCCGCGAACAGACCGTTGGTGACCACGCCAACGATGGCGTTGATCTGGGTTTCCAGTTCCACCGGGTTGGTGATCTGCAGGTTGTACACATCCAGGATGATATTGCCGTTATCGGTCAGCACGCCTTCGCGATACACCGGGTCGCCGCCCAGCTTCACCAATTGACGGGCCACATGGCTGCGGGCCATCGGGATGACTTCCACCGGTAACGGAAACGCACCGAGCACCGACACCAGTTTGCTGGCGTCGGCGATGCAGATGAAGGTCTTGGCCACGGCCGCGACGATCTTCTCGCGAGTCAGGGCCGCGCCGCCGCCCTTGATCAGGTTCAGATGCGCATCGCTTTCATCGGCACCATCGATGTAGAACTCCAGGTCGCTCACAGTGTTGAGCTCGTACACCGGGATCCCGTGGCCCTTCAGGCGTGCGGCGGTGGCTTCGGAGCTGGCGACCGCGCCGTCGAATGCGCCTTTGTGTTGCGCCAGCGCGTCGATGAAGCAATTGGCCGTAGAGCCGGTGCCAACCCCGACAATGCTCTTGTCATCCAGCTTCGGGAGGATGAGGTCGACAGCGGCCTGGGCCACGGCCTGTTTGAGTTGATCCTGGGTCATGCGGGCTCCGAAAGCGGGCAGGGAGTAAAGAGGGGCGCGAGTATAACCCAACAAAACCTTGGGATTCGTGTGGTCGCCCAGCCAAAAGCCGGGTTAGACTCCTTGGCCCTGCCCAACCCGCTCAGTGATGCTTTCCGATGCTTGAACAGTACGTCAAAAAGATCCTCACCTCGCGCGTTTACGACGTTGCCGTAGAAACCCCACTACAGACCGCTCGCCAGCTTTCCGAGCGGCTGGGCAACAGCATTTTGCTCAAGCGCGAAGACTTGCAGCCGGTGTTCTCGTTCAAGATTCGCGGGGCCTACAACAAGCTGACACAACTCAGCGACGAAGAGCGTGCACGCGGCGTGGTCACCGCATCGGCAGGCAACCATGCCCAGGGCCTGGCCCTGGCGGCCAAGGTGCTGGGCGTCAAAGCCACCATCGTGATGCCCAAGACCACCCCGGAAATCAAGGTCGAAGGCGTGCGCTCCCGTGGCGGCAAAGTGGTGCTGCATGGCGATTCGTTCCCCGAAGCCCTGGCCTATTCGCTGAAACTGGTCGACGAAAAGGGCTACGTCTACATCCACCCGTATGACGACCCCCACACCATTGCCGGGCAGGGCACGGTGGCGATGGAAATCCTGCGCCAGCACCCGGGGCGCCTGGATGCGATTTTCGTCCCGGTTGGCGGCGGCGGGCTGATTGCCGGGATCGCGGCCTACGTGAAATACCTGCGCCCGGAGATCAAGATCATCGGCGTCGAACCGGACGATTCCAACTGCCTGCAAGCGGCCATGGCCGCCGGTGAGCGAGTGGTACTGCCCACCGTGGGCTTGTTTGCCGACGGCGTGGCCGTGGCGCAGATCGGCCAGCACACCTTTGATATCTGCAAGCACTATGTGGATGAAGTGATCACCGTCAGTACCGACGAAATCTGTGCAGCGATCAAGGATATCTACGACGATACCCGCTCGATCACCGAACCTGCCGGTGCCTTGGGCGTGGCCGGGATCAAAAAATATGTAGAGTCGCGGGGCATCAGCGGACAGACCCTGGTGGCCATTGATTCCGGCGCCAACGTCAACTTCGATCGCTTGCGCCACGTGGCCGAGCGCGCCGAACTGGGCGAAGGCCGCGAGGCGATCATCGCGGTGACCATTCCCGAGAAACCGGGCAGCTTCAAGGCGTTCTGCGAAGCCATTGGCAAGCGCCAGATCACCGAGTTCAACTATCGCTACAACACCGGCAGCGAAGCACACATCTTTGTTGGCGTGCAGACGCACCCGGAAAACGATCCGCGCAGCGCGCTGATCGCCAGCCTGACCGCGCAAGGCTTCCCGGTACTGGACTTGACCGACAACGAGCTGGCCAAGCTGCACATCCGCCACATGGTGGGCGGGCATGCGGCCCACGTCATCGACGAAGTGGTGCTGCGCTTCGAATTCCCGGAACGCCCGGGGGCGCTGTTCAACTTCCTCAACAAGCTGGGTGGGCGCTGGAATATCTCGATGTTCCACTACCGCAACCATGGCGCAGCGGATGGCCGTGTGGTCGCGGGGCTGCAAGTGCCCCACGATGAACGCCATCTGGTACCGGCAGCCTTGGAGGAAATCGGCTATCCCTACTGGGACGAAAGCGATAACCCGGCGTATCAGCTGTTCCTGGGCTAAGAAAGTCGAGGCTAGACTGCTGGGCAAGACTTAAGGAAATCGAACGATGGAAACGTTAACCGCACTGAAACTCGCTCACGTCGTCGCGACGGCGTTGCTGTTGGCGGGCGCCCTGGGGCTGGCCATCTGGGTCTGGCGCACGCGCCGCAACGGCGATGCCACGGCGGCGGCTCGCATGCTGCAACGCCCTCGGCTGTTTGTCTGGCTGGTGATGATCCTTGCACTGGCGAGCCTGCCCTTCACGGGGTGGTGGATGGTCCATCAGGTCGGCTGGCCACTGGGGCAGACCTGGCTGCTGGCTTCCAGCGTGCTCTACACCGTGGCGGCGCTGGCAGGGTTCTGGTTGCTGGTGCGGCTGAACAAACTGCGCAAGGCGCCGGCGGCGGGCAATGGGAAATTGACCTTTGCCTTGGCGCTGTTCAGTGTTGTCTGCTTTATCGCCATTGCGGGGTTGATGGGGGCCAAGCCGGTTTAAGGCTTTAGGCCGTGCCGCCCCCATCGCGAGCAAGCTCGCTCCCACAGGGATTGTGTGAGCGCCGCAATCTCTTGTGGGAGCGAGCTTGCTCGCGATGACGATTTCAGCCGCGCAGACTGATTACCGGCCAACCCCGTTTCTGGGCCTCGGCCCGCAGATTCGGATCCGGATCCACCGCCACCGGATGCGTCACCACTTCCAGCAGCGCCAGATCGTTCATCGAATCACTGTAGAAATAGCTGCCGTCGAGCGAATGCCCGGTCTCTTCCAGCCAACGGTTCAGCCGGGTCACCTTGCCCTCGCGAAAGCACGGGACATCGGTGCTGCGACCGCTGTAGCGACCGTCGATCATTTCACATTCAGTGGCGATCAGCGTCTCCACGCCCAGGCGCTCGGCAATCGGCCCGGTGACAAAGCGGTTGGTGGCGGTGATGATCACCAGCTTGTCGCCGTCGTCACGGTGCTTTTTCAGCAATTCGATGGCCTGGGGCAGCACAATCGGCTCGATGCAGTCGCGCATGTAGTCAAGATGCCACTGTGCCAGCACGTCCATTTCGGTACGACCGAGGATTTCCAGGCAAAAATTCAGGTACTCGGCGTTGTCGAGCTTGCCGGCCAGGTAATCCTGGTAAAACTCGTCGTTGCGCGCTTTGTACGTGACGGCGTCGAGGAAACCGCGCTCACACAGGTAATCGCCCCACGCGTGATCGCTGTCGCCGCCCAGCAACGTGTTGTCCAAGTCGAATAAAGCCAGCCGCATTGCAGTTACTCGCTGAAAATTCTGAAGAAAGGCGTCCAGAATACGGACTTTTCACAAGAGTGCACATAAGGTGGGCAGGCTCGTTGCTGCTTTCACAACCTTTGTGGAACAATGCGGCGACATGCGTTTGCGAGGTTCTTGCCGTGATCGATCCCGATGGTTTCCGCCCCAATGTGGGGATCATTCTTACGAATGATGCAGGGCAGGTGCTATGGGCTCGCCGTATCAATCAAGACGCCTGGCAGTTTCCCCAGGGCGGGATCAACCCCCAGGAGACGCCGGAAGAGGCCTTGTACCGCGAGTTGAACGAAGAAGTGGGGCTTGAGCGAGAAGATGTCGAAATACTCGCCTGCACCCGCGGCTGGTTGCGCTATCGTTTGCCGCAACGCCTGGTCCGCACGCACAGCCAACCGCTGTGCATCGGCCAGAAGCAGAAATGGTTTCTCCTGCGCCTGATCTCCAACGAGCAGCGGGTGCGGATGGATTTGACCGGTAAACCGGAGTTCGATGGCTGGCGCTGGGTCAGCTATTGGTATCCGTTGGGCCAGGTGGTGACATTCAAGCGCGAAGTGTATCGACGCGCTCTCAAAGAGCTTGCCCCGCGCCTGCTGACGCGCGACTGACGACGGAGTTCGACCCCGAGCCATGCTCAATACGCTGCGCAAGATCGTCCAGGAAGTTAACTCCGCCAAGGATCTCAAGGCGGCGTTGGGGATTATTGTGTTGCGCGTCAAAGAGGCCATGGGCAGCCAGGTCTGCTCGGTCTACCTGCTGGACCCCGAGACCAACCGTTTCGTGCTGATGGCCACCGAGGGCTTGAACAAGCGCTCGATCGGCAAGGTCAGCATGGCGCCCAATGAAGGTCTGGTCGGCCTGGTCGGCACGCGCGAAGAACCCCTGAACCTCGAAAACGCCGCGGATCACCCGCGCTACCGCTACTTCGCCGAAACGGGCGAGGAACGCTACGCCTCATTCCTCGGGGCACCGATCATCCACCACCGCCGCGTTGTCGGCGTGTTGGTCATCCAGCAAAAAGAGCGCCGCCAGTTCGACGAGGGGGAAGAAGCCTTCCTCGTGACCATGAGCGCGCAACTGGCCGGGGTTATCGCCCACGCCGAGGCCACCGGCTCGATCAGCGGCCTGGGGCGCCAGGGCAAGGGCATCCAGGAAGCCAAGTTCGTTGGCGTGCCAGGCTCACCGGGCGCAGCAGTGGGTACGGCGGTGGTCATGTTGCCACCCGCCGACCTCGACGTGGTTCCGGACAAGACCATCACCGACATCAACGCCGAGCTGGGGCTGTTCAAGACCGCCATCGAAGGTGTGCGCGCCGACATGCGCGCCCTGTCGGCCAAGCTGGCGACGCAGCTGCGCCCTGAAGAGCGTGCGCTGTTCGACGTCTACCTGATGATGCTCGACGACGCCTCCCTGGGCAGCGAAGTGACCACGGTCATCAAGACCGGCCAATGGGCCCAGGGTGCGTTGCGCCAGGTGGTGACCGACCACGTCAACCGTTTCGAACTGATGGACGACGCCTACCTGCGCGAGCGCGCCTCCGACGTCAAGGACCTCGGCCGCCGGCTGCTGGCGTACTTGCAGCAGGAGCGCCAGCAGACCCTGGTCTACCCCGAGAACACCATCCTGGTCAGCGAGGAACTGACGCCGGCCATGCTCGGCGAAGTGCCCGAAGGCAAGCTGGCGGGGCTGGTCTCGGTATTGGGTTCGGGCAACTCCCACGTGGCGATCCTGGCCCGGGCCATGGGCATCCCGACGGTGATGGGCCTGGTGGACCTGCCGTACTCCAAGGTTGACGGCATCCAGATGATCGTCGACGGCTACCACGGCGAGGTCTACACCAACCCCAGCGAAGTACTGCGCAAGCAGTTCGCCGATGTGGTGGAGGAAGAGAAACAACTGTCCCTGGGCCTGGACGCGCTGCGGGACCTGCCTTGCGTGACCCTCGACGGCCACCGCATGCCACTGTGGGTCAACACCGGCCTGCTGGCCGACGTCGCCCGGGCGCAGAAACGTGGCGCCGAGGGCGTGGGCCTGTACCGCACCGAAGTGCCGTTCATGATCAACCAGCGCTTCCCCAGCGAAAAGGAACAGCTGGCGATCTACCGCGAACAGCTGGCCGCGTTCCACCCGCAACCGGTGACCATGCGCAGCCTGGACATCGGCGGCGACAAGTCCCTGTCCTACTTCCCGATCAAGGAAGACAACCCGTTCCTCGGCTGGCGTGGCATTCGCGTGACCCTCGACCACCCGGAAATCTTCCTGGTCCAGGCCCGCGCCATGCTCAAGGCCAGCGAAGGCCTGAATAACCTGCGCATCCTGTTGCCGATGATCTCCGGCACCCATGAACTGGAAGAAGCCCTGCACCTGATCCACCGGGCCTGGGGCGAAGTGCGCGACGAAGGCACCGACGTGCCGATGCCGCCAGTGGGCGTGATGATCGAGATTCCGGCGGCGGTGTACCAAACCAAGGAACTGGCACGGCAGGTGGACTTCCTGTCGGTGGGCTCCAACGACCTGACCCAATACCTGTTGGCCGTGGACCGCAACAACCCACGGGTCGCCGATCTGTACGACTACCTGCATCCGGCGGTGCTGCAAGCCTTGCAGAATGTGGTGCGTGACGCCCATGCCGAAGGCAAGCCGGTGAGCATCTGTGGCGAAATGGCCGGTGACCCGGCAGCGGCGGTGCTGCTGATGGCGATGGGTTTTGACAGCCTGTCGATGAACGCCACCAACCTGCCGAAAGTGAAGTGGATGCTGCGCCAGATCAACCTCAGCAAGGCCCAGGAGTTGCTGGCCGAGGTGATGACCATCGACAACCCGCAAGTGATCCACAGCTCCTTGCAGCTGGCGCTGAAGAACCTTGGGCTGGCGCGGATGATCAATCCGGCTTCGAACAAGACGCTCTGAACCTGCGGCGCCTCTATCGCGAGCTTGCTCGCGATAGGGCCAGACCTGATATCACAAAAGCTAGATCCTGACCTCCACCTCCCCCAAATGCCCTCCAAGGGGCCCGAAGCTGCGCTCGACCATATGCCGACTCCCATCGGCATGGATAATCAGCGCCGTACTCGCCCGCGTCCCATAAGCCGGGCTGGCAATGAACACACTCGACAGCAACATCTCGGTCGCCAGCCCCACGCCCGTATCCGGCAGTTCAGCCACCGGAGCAGGCTGCGGGTCGTTCAGCAGCGCCAACAGGGCCTCGGGCTGCGGATCGTCCAGCACCTCGGCCAGTGCGGCCCGGGCCTTGAGCACCTTGGGCCATGGCGTGTTCAGCCCCGCGTTCGACAAGCCATAGATACCCTCAGCCAGGCGCTGTGGCTGGGTATCGCGAGCGTTGAAGTGCCACAGCTCAGTGCCATCGCCGAGCAGCAGGTTGAACCCGCCAAACTCACCGGCACGGGGCACGATTTCGCTCAAATACTCGGCAATCGGCAGATTCCCGGTCAGGAACCGCGCCACCAGTTCGCCTCGCGACTTGAACGCCGGGAGCTGGCCCGGATCGCGGATATTGGTCAGGGCGGCAAAGCGACCATCGGCAGTAACGCCGAGCCAGGTACCGCCAGCTTCAAGATCGCGACCGGCATGGACCTGGGGCGCGTCTGGCCACTGGGCCAGGGGCAGGGTCGGACGCGCGTAGAACTCGTCGCGGTTGGCCGCCACGATCAGTGGCTGGGCGTGGCCGGGGCGCCAGGCAAATATGATCAGGCACATCAGGTAGTCCCGTTAGCAATGCCAGTCAGTTGAAAGAATAAGTCACTCTACCCAGACATCGCCCCCACATCCATCGCCTTCACTAGAGCCCAAGGCCAGGGATCCGGTACCATGCCGCTCTTATTTCGGGGATGGGCGGGAGACGCTGGTGGAATTTTTGCTCTATCTGCTGCTCGGCGCCTGCGCCGGTGTGCTGGCCGGGTTGTTCGGCGTGGGGGGCGGGATGATCATCGTCCCGGTGCTGGTGTTCAGTTTCACCCTGCAGGGCTTCGACCCGCAGGTGTTGACGCACCTGGCCGTCGGCACGTCCCTGGCGTCGATCATCTTCACCTCGGTGAATGCCGTGCGCGAGCACCACCGCAAAGGCGCGGTGCGCTGGCCGATTTTCGCCTGGATGACCGTGGGGATCCTGATCGGTGCCGGTTTCGGCGCGATCACCGCCGAAGCGATTTCCGGCCCGCACCTGCAAAAGATCATTGGCGTGTTTGCCATGATCGTCTCCGTGCAACTGGCCCTGGATTTCAAGCCCAAGGCCAGCCGCACGGTGCCGGGCAAGGCCGCATTGACCGTGGCCGGCACGGTGATCGGCTGGGCCTCGGCGATTTTCGGCATTGGCGGCGGTTCGCTGACCGTGCCGTTCCTGACTTGGCGCAGCGTGCCAATGCAGCAGGCGGTGGCGACTTCATCAGCCTGCGGTTTGCCGATCGCCCTGGCCAGCGCTTTAAGTTTCATGATTCTGGGCTGGCAAGATCCGCTGTTGCCGGCCCATAGTCTCGGTTTTGTGTATTTGCCGGCGTTGTTGGGCATCGCCCTGACGAGCATGGTCTTCGCCCGTTTCGGTGCTCGACTGGCTCATCGCCTGTCGCCGCGCTTGCTCAAACGGCTGTTCGCCGCTTTGCTGTTCTGCGTAGGCTTAAGTTTCCTGTTCTGACGCAATCCTGGCTTAATCCCGAGGTGGCAGTGTCGCCCGGGTATTTTTGACGTTTACGAGGAATATCAATGCTGCCTTACCCGCAGATCGATCCGGTAGCCCTGGCCATCGGCCCGCTGAAAATCCACTGGTACGGCTTGATGTACCTGATCGGTATCGGCGGCGCCTGGCTGCTGGCGTCGCGCCGGCTCAACCGTTTCGACCCGACCTGGAACAAGGAAAAGCTCTCCGACCTGGTGTTCTGGCTATCCATGGGCGTGATCGTCGGTGGCCGCCTGGGTTACGTATTGTTCTACGACCTGAGCGCGTACCTGGCCAACCCGACGCTGATCTTCGAGGTCTGGAAGGGCGGTATGTCGTTCCACGGCGGGTTCATCGGCGTGATGCTGGCAGCACTGTGGTTCGGCAAGCGCAACAACAAGTCGTTTTTCCAGCTGATGGACTTCGTCGCGCCGATGGTGCCAATCGGCCTGGGCGCCGGGCGCATCGGCAACTTCATCAACGCCGAATTGTGGGGCAAGCCGACCGACGTGCCATGGGCGATGATCTTCCCGCCGTTCAGCGACCCGGCGCAATTGCCGCGCCACCCGTCGCAGCTTTATCAGTTCGCCCTCGAAGGCGTGGCACTATTCCTGATTCTCTGGCTGTTCTCGCGCAAGCCGCGGCCAACCATGGCGGTGTCGGGCATGTTTGCCCTTTTTTATGGCATCTTCCGCTTCGTCGTCGAATTCGTCCGCGTACCGGATGCCCAGCTCGGCTACCTGGCGTGGAACTGGCTGACCATGGGCCAGTTGCTGTGCCTGCCGATGATCATCGGTGGCCTGGCGCTGATCTGGCTGGCTTATCATCGTGCGCCGGCTGCGGCAGCCAAGGTTTAAATTCGAAGCCCAGAGCACCGCTCCGGACTCAAGGACACAGGTAACACATGAAGCAATATCTCGATCTGGTGGCCAATGTCATCGAGCACGGCACCCGACAAGCCAACCGCACGGGTGTCAACACCATCAGCCTCCCCGGCGCTATGCTGCGCTATGACTTGAAGAATGGCTTCCCGGCCATTACCACCCGCAAGCTGGCCTTCAAATCGGCCATCGGCGAGATGTGCGGCTTCCTGCGCGGCGTGAACAACGCCGCCGAATTCCGCGCCCTGGGCTGCAAGGTCTGGGACCAGAACGCCAACGAAAACGCCCAGTGGCTGGCCAACCCGTTCCGCCAGGGCGAAGACGACTTGGGCGAGATCTACGGCGTGCAATGGCGCAAATGGCCGGCCTACAAGCAGATTCCCCTGAACAACCCGGCGGCCATCGAACAGACCCTGGCCCAGGGCTATCGGCAGATCGCCGAAGGCGAAGAAAACGACCAGGCCTACGTGGTGCTGTACAAGGCCATCGACCAGGTGCGCCAGTGCGTCGACACCATCATCAAGGATCCGGGTAGTCGCCGTATCCTGTTCCACGGCTGGAACTGCGCCCAACTCGATGAAATGGCCCTGCCGCCGTGCCATCTGCTTTACCAGTTCCACCCGAATGTCGAGACCCAGGAGATTTCCCTGACCCTCTACATCCGCTCCAACGACCTGGGCCTGGGCACGCCGTTCAATCTCACTGAAGGCGCCGCGCTGCTGAGCCTGATCGGTCGCCTGACCGGCTACACGCCGCGCTGGTTCACCTATTTCATCGGCGATGCCCACGTCTACGAAAACCACTTGGACATGCTCAAGGAACAGCTCAAGCGCGAGCCATTCCCGATGCCGAAACTGGTGATTTCCGAGCGTGTGCCGGAGTTCGCCAAGACCGGTGTGTACCAGCCTGAATGGCTGGAGCTGGTGGAACCGGGCGACTTCTCCCTCGAAGGCTACCAGCACCACGCGCCGATGACCGCGCCGATGGCGGTCTAAAAGCCCCCCATCAGACTATTGTGGGAGCGGGCTTGCTCGCGAAGAGGCAGTGTCAGGCAGCATCACTTTGCCTGACACACCGCCTTCGCGAGCAAGCCCGCTCCCACATTGGATTTCCATCTATTTCAAGATCGGCTTAATGCCCGTGGCTGCGCCCCACATGTGAATGCTCCACCTCCGGCGCCACCGCCCCGCTCACCTCCAGGCGCTGCAAGATCCCGCATTGATCCAGGTCCGGCCCTTCGCTGCAGCGATGGCGCAGGTCGATCAGTTGTGCCTGCAGGGCCAGCAGGCCGTCGATGCGGGCCTTGACGTGGTAGATGTGCTCGTCGATCAGCGCGTTGACGCTTTCGCACTGGTCCTGGGGACTGTCGCGCAAGGTCAGGAGGCTGCGGATCTCCTCCAGGGTCATGTCCAGGGTGCGGCAGTTGCGAATAAAGGTCAGTCGCTCGGCATGAGCCTGGGTGTAGACGCGGTAATTGCCGTCACTGCGGGCCGGTTCCGGCAACAGGCCTTCGCGTTCGTAATAGCGGATGGTTTCGACCTGGCAGTCGGTGATCTTTGCCAGTTCTCCAATCTTCATGGCGTTGCCTCCCAAATAGGTGCTTGACCCTATAGTGGCTACAGGGTCTTTACTGTGCAACAGGCACTTTTCACGGACGTAACCCGATGAGCGATTCCATTCATACCCACAAGCCGGACCACGGCCATGACCACGGGCACTCCTGCTGCGCCTCGAAAGCAGCCCCGTCGCAGGTCATCCTCGGCAAAGCGCCGACGGACGGTGCACGGCTAAGCAGTTTTCGCATCGAAGCCATGGACTGCCCCACTGAACAAACGCTGATCCAGAACAAGCTCGGCAAGCTCGAAGGCGTGCAGCAACTGGAATTCAACCTGATCAACCGCATACTGGGCGTGACCCACGATCTGCCCAGCGACGGGCCGATCATCAGTGCGATCCAATCCCTGGGCATGCAGGCCGAGCCGTTGACGCCCGGCCAGGAGAAAGCAACCAACACCCCACCCGCTCCGGCCAAGCCTTGGTGGCCGTTGGCGCTGTCCGGTGTCACCGCCCTGGGTGCCGAGCTGATCCACTTCACCAACGCCGCGCCCAATTGGGTGGTTGCGCTGGTGGCATTGGTGTCGATCCTCAGCGGCGGCCTGGGTACCTACAAGAAGGGCTGGATCGCCCTGAAAAACCGCAACCTGAACATCAACGCGCTGATGAGCATCGCGGTGACCGGTGCAGTACTGATCGGCCAATGGCCGGAAGCAGCGATGGTGATGTTCCTGTTCACCGTGGCGGAGCTGATCGAAGCCAAATCCCTGGATCGGGCGCGCAACGCCATCAGCGGCCTGATGCAGATGGCCCCGGAACAGGCCACCGTACAACAGGCCGATGGCACCTGGCGGGCCCAGGATGTCAAGACCGTCACCCTCGGCGCGCGGGTGCGGGTGCGCCCCGGCGAGCGCGTTGGCTTGGACGGCGACGTGGTCGCCGGCCGTTCGACCATTGACCAGGCACCGATCACTGGCGAGAGCCTGCCGGTGGAAAAAACCATCGGCGACAAGGTGTTTGCCGGCACCATCAACCAGGCCGGTGAATTGGAATTCAGCGTGACCGCGGCGGCCGATCACTCCACCCTGGCGCGGATCATCCACGCTGTGGAACAGGCCCAGGGCTCCCGCGCACCGACCCAGCGCTTCGTCGATCAGTTTTCGAAAGTCTACACCCCGGCCGTATTTGTCCTGGCCCTGGCCGTGGCCGTTATCCCACCGCTGTTCATGGGGGCGACGTGGTTCGACTGGATCTACCGGGCACTGGTGCTGTTGGTGGTGGCGTGCCCTTGCGCACTGGTGATTTCCACCCCGGTGACCATCGTCAGCGGCCTTGCCGCAGCGGCGCGCAAAGGCATTCTGGTCAAGGGCGGCGTGTACCTGGAGGGTGGCTACAAGCTCGACTACCTGGCCCTGGACAAGACCGGCACGATCACCCACGGCAAACCGGTGCAAACCGACTACGTGGCACTGGACCCGACCGTGGAGAGCAGCGCCCCGGCCCTGGCCGCCAGCCTCGCCGCCCGCTCCGACCACCCGGTATCCCGGGCGATTGCCAACGCGGCTGTGGATAAACAAGCGCCGGCGCCGCGTGTGGATAACTTCGCAGCACTCCCAGGACGAGGGGTTCGCGGCGACATCAACGGCCAGACCTATCACTTGGGCAATCACCGCCTGGTGGAAGACTTGGGCCTGTGCTCCCCCGAACTGGAAGCAAAACTCTTCGCCCTGGAAAAACAGGGCAAATCCGTGGTGCTGCTGCTCGACGCCTCGGGTCCCCTGGCGCTGTTTGCCGTGGCCGATACCGTGAAGGAATCCAGCCGCGAAGCCATCCAACAACTGCATGAGCTGGGCATCAAGACCCTGATGCTCACCGGCGACAACGCCCACACTGCCGAAGCGATTGCCGCGCAAGTGGGCATGGACCAGGCCCGCGGTGATTTGTTGCCGGAGGACAAGCTGCAAGCCATCGAAGATTTGTACACCCTGGGTCACCGCGTCGGCATGGTGGGCGACGGCATCAACGACGCACCGGCACTGGCCCGTTCGGAAATCGGCTTCGCCATGGCGGCGGCGGGTACCGACACGGCCATTGAGACTGCCGATGTCGCCTTGATGGACGATGATCTGCGCAAGATTCCGACATTCATTCGCCTGTCGCGGCAGACCTCAAGCATCCTGAAACAGAACATCGCCTTGGCGCTGGTCATCAAGGCGATTTTTCTTGGGGTGACCTTTGCCGGGCTCGCGACCATGTGGATGGCGGTGTTTGCCGACATGGGGGTGAGTTTGTTGGTGGTGTTCAATGGGTTGCGGCTGTTGCGTAAATAAGAAGTCCTGGGTGGCTGGACGGGCCTCATCGCGAGCAAGCTCGCGATGGGCTACGCAGCAGGCCTTGTCGGGGGCGCTTCGCGCCCAGCGGGAGCAAGCGCCCTCGCCACAGGGCTAAACTGCGGCCCTTCAATCGCGTTTCGGCTCGCGAATCTTGTACCAGGCCACATACAGCGCCGGCAGGAACAGCAACGTCAGCAGGGTGGCGATGATGATCCCGCCGATCATCGCGTAGGCCATCGGCCCCCAGAACACTTCCCGCGCAATCGGGATCATCCCCAGGCTCGCCGCGGCTGCGGTGAGCAGGATCGGCCGACGCCGATGCTGGGTGGCTTCGACCACCGCATCCCAAGGCTCGTAGCCGTCTCGTTCATATTCATCGATCTGGGTCACCAGGATCACCGAGTTGCGGATGATGATGCCGATCAACGCGAGGATCCCAAGGATTGCCACAAAGCCCATCGGCGTGCCCGTCGGTACCAGCGCCAACACCACGCCGATCAATCCGAGAGGCGCGACGCTGGCCACCAGAAACAATTTCTGCACGCTGTGCAGTTGGATCATCAGGAAGGTCGCCATCAAGAACAGCATCAGCGGCACCACACTGGCGATCGGCCCTTGGGCCTTGCTGCTCTCTTCCACCGTACCGCCAGTGGCGACCTTGTAGCCCACCGGCAGGCCGGCGGCGAACTTATCGATGTCCGGTTGCAGCTGCTTCACCAGGTCCGTGGGTTGGATCTCGTCACGCACCGCCGCCTTGATCGTGATGGTCGGCTTACGGTCGCGACGCCATACCAGCGGCTGCTCCAGCTCATAACGCACCGTGGCGAACGCCAGCAGCGGAATCGAGGTGCCACTCGGGGTGACGATCTGCAGGTTCTGCAAGGTTTCCGGCGAACCGCGCTCGGCATCTTCAGCACGGCCAACCACGTTGATCAGGTAAATATCGTCGTTGACCTGAGTCACCGGCGAGCCGCTGACGATGCTGTTCATCAGCTTGGCCACGTCATCCGACGACAAGCCCAACTGCCGCGCCTTGTCCTGGGCGATGTCGATGCGCAAGACCTTGCCCGGCTCGTTCCAGTCGTAAATGATTTCGCCGATGTGCGAGTTCTTGTCCAACTCGGTGGCCAACTCGATGGCGTGCTTGCGCACTTGGTCGACGTCCTTGCCGCTGACCCGGTACTGGATCGGGCGGCCCACCGGCGGGCCCATTTCCAGGGCTTGCACGTAGCTGCCAACGCCGACGAAGTCCTCGCGCAGGCGTTTTTGCAGGCGCTCGGTGAGGGCCGTGCGCGACTCCAGGCCGTTGCTGACAATCACCAGTTGCGCGTAGTACGGATTCTGCAGTTGCTGATCCAGCGGCAGGTAGAAACGAATCGCGCCTTCGCCGATGTAGGTGCTCCAGCGTGCGATGTCCGGGTCGCCCTTGAGGGTCGCCTCCAGGCGGTCGACGGCTTTGCGCGTCTCGTCCAACGAGGCGTTTTGCGGCAGGTTGAGGTCCACCAGGATTTCCGGCCGGTCCGACGATGGAAAGAACTGGTTCTGCACAAAGCGCATGGAAAACACCGCCAGCACGAACAGCAGCACGGTGATACCAATGGCCCACCAACGATTGCGCATCGCCCACAACAGACCGCCGTTGAAGGCCCGGCCGATCCGTCCCGGTTCGTTGCTGTGGGGTTTCACGTTGGTGCTGAGGATGTGCACACCGATCACCGGGGCAAACAGCACCGCGACGATCCACGACACCAGCATCGCCACCGCGATCACCGCAAACAGGGTAAAGGTGTACTCACCAGCGGAACTGGCGTTCAGGCCGATGGGCACGAAGCCGGCCACGGTCACCAGGGTTCCGGTGAGCATCGGGAACGCCGTCGAGGTATAGGCGAAGGTTGCGGCCTGCTCCTTGGTTTCGCCTTTTTCCAGGCGCGTGACCATCATCTCCACGGTGATCATCGCATCGTCCACCAGCAGGCCGAGGGCAATGATCAAGGCACCGAGAGAGATCCGTTGCATGGTGATACCGCTGTACTCCATGAACAGGAAAACCATCGCCAGCACCAGCGGAATCGAGCAGGCCACCACCAGCCCGGCGCGTATGCCCAGGCTGATGAAGCTGACGACCAGGACGATGATCACCGCCTCGAACAAGGCACTGGTAAAGCCACCGACCGCTTCTTCCACCACCTCGGCCTGGTCCGACACGGTGTGCACGCCAACCCCCACCGGCAGGTCAGCGGTCAGTTCGTTCATGCGTGCGTGCAGCGCCTGGCCGAAATCCTGGATGTTGCCACCCTTCTTCATCGCGATGGCGAGGCCAATGGCGGGTGTGCCGTTGAAGCGGAACATCGGGGTCGCGGGGTCGACGTAACCGCGGCTGATATCCGCGATATCGGCCAGTCGATAGAAGCGATCATTGAGTCGCAGATTGACGTTGGCCAGGTCTTTTTCCGACTGGAACTGCCCGGACGTGCGCACGGAAATCCGCTCTGGCCCAGCATCGATCACCCCGGCCGGCGTCACCGCATTCTGCGACTGCAGGCTCTGCACCACCTGGCGCTGGTCGATGCCCAACGCGGCGAGTTTGCGCGTGGAGAAATTCAGATACAGCACTTCATCCTGCTCGCCGAGCATTTCCACCTTGCCCAACCCGGGCACGTCGCGGATCTCGGCGCGCACCTTCTCCACGTAGTCCCGCAGTTGGCGCATCGACAGCCCGTCGCCGGTGAAGGCGTACACCGAACCGTAGACGTCACCGAACTCATCATTGAAGCCCGGCCCTTGCAGGCCTTGGGGGAAATCGCCGCGAATGTCGTCGATCTTCTTGCGTACCTGGTACCAGATCTCGGGGATTTCCTTGGCCCCGGTGGTGTCGAGCAGGTACACGAACACCGTCGACTCCCCCGGTCGGGTGTAGCTTTTCACGTAGTCGAGAGAATCGAGTTCTTCGAGTTTTTTCTCGATGCGGTCGGTGACCTGCTTGAGGGTTTCTTCCTGGGTCGCGCCCGGCCAGCGGGTCTGGATGATCATGGTCTTGATGGTGAACGACGGGTCTTCCTCGCGCCCCAGGTTCATGTACGAGAACACGCCCATCAACAACGCGACGAACATCAGGTACCAGACAAACGACTGATGCCGCAGGGCCCATTCGGATAAATTGAAAGGCCCTTTCATCGTGCGTCCTCGTCGAGTTTCACTTTCTGCCCCGGCTTGAGGCTGTTCACGCCGGCGCTGACCACGCGGTCGCCAGCCTTGATGCCGTTGGCCACCAGTACCGAATCGCCTGAACGCTCGAGAATCCGCACCTCGCGGGGCGAGACCGTCTGGTTCTGCGGGTCGATCAGCCAGATCCGGGCCTTGCCGTCGACTTCTTGCAGCGCGCTGAGCGGTAGCTCGATGCGTGGCTCGATGGTCGAACTCAGGGTCACACCGATGGCCGTGCCCAGCCGAAAGCCTGGCGGTGTATCGGTCAGCGTCAGGCGCGCGCGGCGCGTACGGGTGGCGCTTTGGGCTTGGGGCTCGATCTCGCGCACGGTGGCGGTGGTGTGGCTGGCCGGGTCCAACTGCGCGGCGACTTCGAACACCACGTCCGCGGGCAAGCGCTCGGCCAACCCGGCCGGCAGGTCGATCACTGCTTCCTTGATGTCCGGACGGGCCAAGGTCACCACTTGCTGGCCGGCGGTAACCACCTGCCCGGCTTCGGCATTCCAGGCGGTGACGACCGCGTCGTGATCGCTGCGCAGCTCGCTGTAGTTGAGTTGGTCGCGGGCCTGTTCTACCGAGGCCCGGGCCTGCTCGAGGGATGCACCGGTGGTTTTCAAGTCGGTCTGGGCGATGTCCAGTTGCGCCTGGGCACCGACGCCACGATCAAACAATTGTTGTTGCCGACGGGCATTGGCCTGGGCGTTGATGTACTGCGCCTCGATCCGCGCCAGATCGCCCTGGGCCGCGCGCAACTGGTTCTGTTGATCGGTAGGGTCAAGCGTGGCGAGCAAGTCGCCCTTCTTCACCTCAGCGCCAACATCAACGTTGCGACTGGCGATCCGCCCTGGCACGCGGAAACCCACATTGCTCTCGTAACGCGCCTGGATACTCCCGGCGAACCGCCCGAGGGCTTGTTGGTCAAGCGCCTGGACCTCGATGGACAACACCGGTCGCACCGGCTCCGGTGGGGCTTCCTCCTTCGAACAGGCAGCCAGCAACAGCCCGGCCGAGACCATCCACCAACGCTTCATGGCTGGGCTCCTGTCTGGGGTGGCTGATGGGGATTTTCAGCGATCTCGACGCGCACGCCGGGGTGCAGCAGTTGCCCGCCCGCAGTGACAATTTGCTCACCGCCCTTGAGCCCGTCGCTGATGATGACCTTGCCGGTCAGGTAACGACCGACAGTGACCGTTTGCAACTGCGCCTTGCCCTCGCCGTCCACCAGCCACACGGCCGGGTCGCTGAGGTTCTTGGTCAATGCCGACCAGGGCAGTTCTACCGCCGTCTTGCCGGCGGATTTGGCGGTGGCGCTGACCACCGAGCCCAGGCGCATGCCTTCGGGCAAATCGTCGAGGGTGACCTTGACCTGCACGGTGCCGGTCTCGGCGGATACCGCCGGGGTAATCTCGCGTACCGTACCCGTGGTCTTGATGTCCGGGTTATCCAGCAAGCTGATGACGATGGAGGGATCCGACGGTGGTTCGTGCAGCAAGGATTCGTAGATGTTGAACACCGCGTCACGCTCACCGTCCCGGGCCAGGCTGAAGATTGGCTCCGTCGCCTGTACCACCTGGCCAACCTCCGCCTGGCGCGCCGTGATGATCCCCGGGGCCTCGGCGATCAGTGCGGTGTAGCTCAGTTGTTCACGGGCGTTGGCCAACTGGGCCTGGGCAGCGGTCAATGCACTCTGGCTGCTGCGCAATTGCGCCTGGGCCGCGTCGTATTCGCTCTGGCTGGTGTAACCCTTGGGCAAGAGTTTCTGCTGGCGCACGAAGGCCGCCGCACTTTGCTTGACCCTTGCCTGTTCGGCGGCCACCTGGGCCTCGGCGGAGTCGACGTTGGTCTGCAGATCCCGAGGATCGAGCCGGGCCAGCACTTGCCGGGCCGAGACCCGGGCACCGACATCCACCTTGCGCTCGATGATCTTGCCGGCCACGCGAAATGACAGATCGGTCTTCACCCGGGCCTGGACATCGCCGGTCAAGGTCACCGAAGCCGCGTACTCGGAGGGCACGGCTTGCTGCACGAACACCCGTGGCAGGGCTTTTTCCTCGGGGTTTTTATCACCGCATCCCGCCACCAGCGCGCACAGACTCAGGCCAACTACAAGTTTGACTCGGGGACCAGCCATGCAGACTCCTTTGCGTTGTACGAACGTGCCAGTGACGATACGACTGTGAGCTTAGAACAGGGTTCAACACCAAGCACAGCATCACAATGGATGCGCCTATCAGGCAGACTAACGCCTTTGCGGGAGATTGCTCATGCTCAAAACGCTGGCGGTGGCCAATTACCGCTCCATCAACAAACTGGTGATTCCCCTGGGCCGGTTGAACCTGATCACCGGTCCCAATGGCAGCGGCAAGTCCAATCTGTACCGCGCCCTGCGTCTGTTGGCCGAGACAGCCCAGGGCGGGGTGGTCAACGCCCTGGCCCGTGAAGGCGGACTGGACTCGACCTTCTGGGCCGGGCCGGAAGAAATCAGCCGGCGCATGCGCAACGGCGAGGTGCCTGTCCAGGGTATCGTGCGCCAGGCCAGCAAACGCTTGCGCCTGGGGTTCGCCGGTGAAGATTTCAGCTATTCGATTGCCTTGGGCCTGCCGGAACCCAGTCTTTCAGCGTTTTCACTGGACCCGGAAATCAAGCGCGAATGCATCTGGGCCGGGCCGGTCTTTCGTCCCGCCAGCCTGCTGGTCGACCGCAATGGGCCAATGATCCGGGCCCGTGAAGGCCGTTCATGGGATGTATTGGCCCAGCACACGCCCAGCTTCGACAGCCTGTTCGACCAGGTCGGCAGCCTGCGCACTTCGCCGGAGGTGCTGCAGATGCGCGAGTTCATTCGCCGCTGGCGCTTTTACGACCATTTTCGCAGCGATGCCGACGCCCCGGTACGCCAACCGCAATTGGGCACCCGCACGCCAGTGTTGCACCACGACGGGCGCGACCTGGCCGCCGCCCTGCAAACCATCCTTGAAATCGGTGACGCTGAAGCTTTGCATGCTGCCATTGGCGATGCATTTCCCGGCGCCCGATTACGCATCGAAGCTCTGCAAGGCGGACGTTTCGCCATCGAGTTTTATCAGCAAGGCTTGTTGCGCCCACTGTCTGCGGCCGAACTGTCGGACGGGACGCTGCGCTACCTGTTGCTGGTGGCGGCTTTGCTCACCCCGCGCCCACCCTCGCTGATGGTGCTCAACGAACCGGAAACCAGCCTGCACCCGGATCTGTTGCCAGCCTTGGCGCGGTTGATCATCCGGGCTTCAGTCAGTTGTCAGGTCTGGGTGGTGTCCCATGCCACGCGGCTGATCGCCGCCCTGGAGCAGGACGACGACTGCAATTGCATCGTGCTGGAAAAGGATCTAGGGCAGACCGGGATTGTCGGGCAGCGGATGCTGGATGAGCCGGCTTGGCATTGGCCGGATTAATCAGCGCCTGATAGACCGCTTAGCCCGCTCCCACAGAGGCAATGGTGTTCGACCGCCAATCTTGCGTCTGCATTTGCCGCGCGGAAGGAAGACGACTATTTTTCTTTTTGCCGTAGGAAGGATCTTTTTTTCGAAACGAACCTTCAAGGACGCACAGCTTTTGGCCAGACTCCCGGCCAAACCATCACAAGGAAGAGAATATGGCAGACGTAAAAGTGCCACAGCGACTGGACCCGCAGGACATCGTAAAGTTGTTGGTGGCGTTGCGCAGGGCGTTGAAGACCAGGGCGGCCTGATAGCGCATTTGATTTTGTGGCGAGGGAGCTTGCTCCCGCTGGGTTGCGAAGCGACCCCAAAACCTGCACATGCCAGTTGGCAGGGCATACCTCGTTAGCTGTTTTGCGACTGCTGCGCAGTCGAGCGGGAGCACGCTCCCTCGCCACAGGCGCTTCCAATAAAAAACGCCGACGCTGTATCAGCCGTCGGCGTTTGAACCGTAAAAAGGTTTACCGCGCGAATCAGAACGCCGGCAGTACCGCGCCGCTGTATTTCTTCTCGATGAACGCCTTCACTTCCGGGCTGGTCAGGGCCTTGGCCAGTTTCTGGATGGCCGGGCTGTCCTTGTTGTCCGGGCGGGCCACCAGGAAGTTCACGTAAGGCGAATCCGCACCTTCGATCACCAGCGCATCCTTGGCCGGGTTAAGACCTGCTTCCAGGGCATAGTTGGTGTTGATCATGTCCAGGTCGACCTGATCCAGCACACGCGGCAACATGGCCGATTCCAGTTCCTTGAACTTGAAGTTGTGCGGGTTCTTGGCGATGTCCTTGGGCGTGGACACAGCGTTTTTCGGGTCCTTGAGTTCGATCAGACCGGCCTTCTGCAGCAGGATCAGCGCACGACCGCTGTTGCTGCCTTCGTTGGGGATGGCGATGGTGGCGCCGTCCTTGAGCTCGGCCAGGCTTTTGACTTTCTTCGAGTAACCGCCGAACGGTTCGACATGCACGCCGATCACGGTCACCAGGTTGGTGCCTTTACCTTCGTTGAAGTTTTTCAGGTACGGCAGGGTCTGGAAGTAGTTGGCGTCCAGACGCTTCTGGTCAACCTGCACGTTGGGTTGGACGTAGTCGGTGAAGACCTTGATTTCCAGGTCCACACCTTCTTTGGCCAGGGCCGGCTTGATCAGCTCGAGGATTTCAGCGTGGGGCACCGGGGTGGCCGCCACCACCAGTTTTTCCGCGGCCTGGGCCAGGCCCGTGGTCAGGGCTGCCGCCAATGCGGTGAACAACAGAACCTTTTTCATGCAGTGTCCTTATCGAAAATCACTGTCGTCGTGGACGACGGCCAAATAGGGGGGTGCCAGCGAAGTGCTATCGCTGGCGTGTGGCGGACAATACCGACATTTTTTATGCCTTAACAATATCTTTTATTCAAGTTCATATTCATTTTACTCATATAGAAAAAGCCGCGCTTTGGGGCGAGGGGATTTATCCCCATTGGGGCGCGAAGCGACCCTCAATGCCGCCTCCCGGTGTGTCAGGCAGATTGAGTTTGATAGCTTAGGGGGCTGCTTCGCAGCCCAGCGGGGATAAATCCCCTCACCACAATTCCGGTGTCTTCTATAGC
Source organism: Pseudomonas sp. CFBP 5748 (assembly GCF_053850495.1). NCBI lineage: Bacteria > Pseudomonadati > Pseudomonadota > Gammaproteobacteria > Pseudomonadales > Pseudomonadaceae > Pseudomonas > Pseudomonas sp. CFBP 5748. Next base: position 36,682 of record NZ_JBSPTN010000007.1, on the reverse strand, counting down.
GTTTGGCTCAATTGATTGAGCAGCGCCTTGAGGGCTGTGCGCTCGGCGTCCGTGCCTTGTGCAACGATCTGCGCCACCTGGCGGTCGATCAATTCCAGGGCCGATGACTGGGCCGGTAAATTCAGGTGCTCCGGAAAAATCTCGTCACCTGTGCTGACCAGCAACGCGAAGTGAATAACGTTTTCCAGTTCGCGGGTATTGCCCGGCCAGCTGTGCTGTTCAAGCGCATGTTGTGCAGCCTCGCTGATCAGCGGCACGCTCAGGCCGAGGCGCTGGGTGTAAATGCCCAGGAAGTATTCGGCCAGGGACAGAATATCGCCCACCCGCTCGCGCAGGGCCGGAAGCTCGAGCCGACCTTCGCTGAGGTAATGGTAGAGCCGCTCGTGAAATTTCCCGGCGGCCACGGCTTGCCCCAGGTCGATGCTGGTGGCCGCCACCAGGCGTACATCCACCGGGCTGGGCTGGTGCGCGCCGACGCGGGTGACCTCGTGGTTTTCCAGGGCCGCCAGCAACTTGATCTGGATCGGCAGCGGCAAATCACCGATTTCATCCAAGTAAAGGGTGCCGCCATTGGCCGAGCCGAACCAGCCGGCCCGACTACTGGCCGAGCCGCTGTAGCTGCCAGCGGCATAACCAAACAGCTCAGCGTCAGCGTAGGTCGGGCTGATCGCGCCGCAATTGACCGACACAAACAGCCCGGCGCGATCACTTTCGCGGTGGATGTGCCGGGCAAGCAATTCTTTGCCAGTACCGGTTTCGCCGCGTATCAGCACCGAGACCGAGCGCGGCGCCAGTTGCTCCACCTCCTGACGCAACTGCCGCGAACGCGGGTCGACGAACACCAGCGCCTTGGCGCGAATGCTCAGGGGGCTTTTTTCCGCATCGGGAAAGGTCAGCAGCGGCTGACCAAAGGTTTCATGCAAGCTCATGGCAGACTCCCGCCCCGCACCGCCGGCAAATGCAAGGGCACTATTATCCAGGGGCATATTCAGGCGCGACGCAGGGCGTGATGCTCCATGCGATTTTGCAGACGATAGAGATAAGCGAACCCCTGCTCCCAGCGTTGGTGGCCGGACTTCACATTGATATGCCCCGCCCCGGCCAGAATCCCGGCCTCGGCCCCCCAATTACGCGCTAACTCCAGGGCACGCGGAGCGCTCACAGCGGCGTCATTGTCAGAACTGACCACTTGGCTTGGGAACGGCAACAGATCCGTCGGAATCGGCGCAAAATTACGCAGTGCCGGGGCACAGGCCGGCCGTTCGACGTCCGCTGGCGCCACCAGCAACGCCCCGCGAACCTGCCGCAGAAACTGCACCGGCGCGGTGGCGGCCCAATGGGCAACCGTAATGCAGCCCAGGCTATGGGCAATCAGAATCACCGGCGTGCTGTCGGCGGCAATAGCCTCGGCCAGCGCCGCAACCCAGTCTTCACGCCGGGGCGTCAACCAGTCGGCCTGCTCGACCCGGGCGCTGTTGGGCAGGCTGTTCTGCCAGTGGGTTTGCCAATGATTTTCCGGCGATCCTTGCCAGCCCGGCACAATCAGGTAGCGAATCGATTCGTTGCGCATGGGTTGCTCTCCTGCGTGTCTGTTCCCGGACGAGTATAGGGAGGAGAGTTATATTGTTTAAGGAATAAGAAGCTATTTATTAATAATTAAAAAGCATAATCACAGGAGCGGGCTTGCTCGCGAAGGCGGTGGGCCAGTAGCGGTGATGTTGGCTGATACGACGCATTCGCGAGCAAGCCCGCTCCCACAGGTCCTGCGTACGTATTACTCACCACGCCCCTTGCGTAGCAACACATTCAACTGGTCCACCACTTCCGCCCAGTCCGCATCCTCGAGGATTTCTTCGCGCAGTAATTGCTGCTGGCTTTTGCTCCAAAAAAACGCATCAGCCAAGTGAAGCTCAGGCTTGAGGGGTGAATGGGTCGCGATGAATTTGTCGATATCAAGGGCGTCGTCAGACAGGCCCAATTGTTTGAACAGCGCGGGCAGGCTGTGGATCGGGGATTCCATACGGGGCTCCTGAGCATAAGACGGATGGCTGGGTTCTTCCCGCAGTCTAGCCCCTTGGCGACCGTCAGACTGATCAAAATTCAATCACCCCTTGGCTCGACTAGACTTTGGATAACGTCACGACCAATGCGTTGCGGAGGTCCCGTGAACATTCACTGCTTAATGATCGCGCTGCTGGCCATGAGCGGGCCAGTATTCGCAGCCGATGGCCTCGCGCTGCTGGTCACCAACCCCGTGGGCTTCTGGTTGATTGCCGTGGGCGTGGCTTTGCTGATCGCCGAGGCAGCGCTGCCCAACTACGGCGTTGTCGGCTTGGGCGGGATTATTTTGTGCGTGATCGGCGCGGTCATCCTGACCAACGCCGATGTGCCGGTTCCCCTGATGATCGGCCTGGGCCTGGTCAGCGCCCTGCTGCTGATTGTCCTGTTGATCCGCGCGTTGAAAACCCGCCCACGCCAGCCCGTCAGCGGTGACGCCGCGCTGCTGGGCAGTGTCACTGCGGTGATCGCCTTGCAGGACGGTAATCATCATGGTTGGGTCCAACTGGAAGGCGAACGCTGGCAGGTGGCAAGCGCGACGCCACTGCGGCGTGGGCAGGCGGTACGGGTCATCGCCCGCAAAGGCCTGCTGCTGGAAGTAGCCCCCGCTGATTCACAAGGAGTCTGAGATGGGTATGCAAATCGGTTTTACGATGCTGTTGTTGCTGGTCATCGCACTGGCGGCTTCGACATTCCGGATCCTGCGTGAATACGAACGTGCCGTGGTGTTCCAGCTCGGCCGGTTCTGGCAAGTCAAGGGCCCGGGGTTGATCCTGCTGATTCCGGTGGTGCAGCAGATGATCCGCGTCGACCTGCGCACCATTGTGCTAGACGTACCGCCGCAGGACGTGATCACCCGTGACAACGTCTCGGTGAAGGTCAATGCAGTGCTGTACTTTCGCGTGCTCGACCCGCAGAAGGCGATCATCCAGGTCGAGAACTTCCTCATGGCCACCAGTCAACTGGCCCAGACCACCTTGCGCGCGGTCCTCGGCAAACATGACTTGGACCAGTTGCTGGCCGAGCGTGAGCAATTGAACAGCGACATCCAGCAAGTGCTCGACGCCCAGACCGATGCCTGGGGCATCAAAGTGGCAAACGTCGAGATCAAGCACGTGGACCTCAACGAATCGATGATCCGCGCCATCGCCCGACAAGCCGAGGCCGAGCGCGAACGCCGGGCCAAGGTGATCCACGCCGAAGGCGAGTTGCAGGCCTCGGAAAAACTCATGCAAGCCGCCGAAATGCTCGGGCGCCAGCCGGGCGCCATGCAACTGCGCTATATGCAGACACTGGGGTCGATTGCCGGGGACAAAACCTCCACCATCGTCTTCCCATTGCCAATTGAATTGCTCAAGGGGATGGCGGAGTTGTCGCCCAACAAGTCTTGATAACGCGATCCCTCGCCACAGAAGCGCAATAGCTACGGTCTCAGCAACTCAAGTGCTTCGTAAGGCCCCTGCGCCCAATGCATCAGCCGATCCCGCAGCAAGGGCGAAGCCTCCCGGCGCTTGCCCTCGCTGTCACTGGCAAACGCCTGCCCCGGCTGCTTGGCATGCTGCCCCACCGACGCAAACGCACGTCCGCGCTGCGCGTCATCCAACTCGAAGAACGCTGCCAGTCTGCCGGCCATCGCCCCCGGCAGCTCGCTGTAGTTGACCGCCAGGCCGGTAAAAGCCCGGCAATGCCCCAACCCTACCTGCAACAGCCGCCCCAACCGGCGGGCGATGAAATCCTCCTGGTTGCTCAAAGGCGCCCCATCGTCCAGCACACTCGCGCCAATCATCCCCGGCACCATGTGCATGCCGGGCCGGCGCAGGTGGGAGACAGCGATTTCCAAAGGGTCGCGGTACACGAACAGCCAAGGCGTGTCGGGAAAACACTCACGCAACAGCGGCAGCTCACCGATGTTCCAGGCATCGAGCTTGATCACCAAGCGCTGCTCGAGGCCACAGCGACGTTGCCCATACGCCGAGATCAGCCCCTTGAGCGCCACGCACCGTTCGGCGGGAGGCAAGTCACTGCGCAACAGCGTATCCAGCGGCGGCGCTTCAGAGATGACGATATGATCGTCCAATTGCGCAAGCATCTGGCTGATCAACGTCGAGCCGCAACGGGAGGCATGGAAGATGAACGCACTGGGCGCCAGGCCCGGGCGCTGTTGCTGCCATTGGCCGAGGGTGCTCAAGGGTGTCTGGCGGCGAAATCCTTGGTTGAAGGGTAGGCGCAGGGCGTCGTCCACCGCATCGCCAAAAAACGGTTGCGACAATCGCGCGTCACCGAACCAGCACCAATCGACCCGCCATTGCCCCGTCGCTTGCCACACGCGGATTGGCAGCCAGCCGTCCAGGTTCAGGCCTTCCACTGGTCTCTCCACTGCCGGCGACCGTTGCGCATGGCCGCCCGGAGTTCTTGCGCAGTGAAGTGCAGGCCTTGTCCGGCACCCAGCGCAATTGCGCACTCGATGAAAGCGTCTATGTCATGCACGCTCTGCAAGGCTCGGGCGAGTTGGATATCAGTTTCTACGCGCTGCTGAAAACGGGCTAAGTCGCTATGCCCGGCGCCCGCGGCCGGTGTAGTGGGCAGCCCATCGGCAATCTGCTGCTCCAACCAGGGCCCTGGGCGGCAATCGAGCACCAGATGAACTCTGGGCTCGGCACTGCGGTTATCGACACGATGAGGTCGCGACAAGTCGAGAAACCAGCACTCGCCCGCAGTCATGGGCACACGCTGGTTATCCAGCCAGAAATCCACTTGCGGCGGACTGAGCAGCGGAATGTGCAGGCGCAGGTCGGCGTCCGGCCCGCCCAGGTCATAGTCACGGTGCTCGTGAATGCTCCCTCCCGGCCCGAGCCGCAGCAGCCGGGCCGAGACGATCTCCAGAGAGCAATCACGCAACGCTTCGCGCCAACGACGATCCTCTGACCAAGGCGCGCGCGGCACAGGCAAACCGCGCCCGGGAGACAATTCGGTCAAGGCATCGACCGCTGAAATCAGCGCCACGCCGCTCCAGTCGCCGCTGTAGAAGGCGCTGTTGAAATGCCCCTGCCAACGCGCCTCTTCAATGGCTGCCAGGGCCTGCAACAGCAACGGCAGGTTCACTGCCACCGGTAGCCGGGAACATGCCGGGCGCATCATCCTGCGCCCGCTTATTGAGTCACCGCAGCCGTCGGCACCGAGATATTCCCCTGGGCCCAAGCCTCCTCGCGGTTAGCCAGCGCCGTGGCAATCGACTGTACCTCGGTCGATTGCACTTCGCTTGGCAGCGGGTCGAGGCCGGCGCTGGCGAAGATCTGGCCATAGGCGTTGCGCAGGTCGGCATAGGACAAGTCCCGCCGCAGATCGGCCTGCAAGGTGTTCAGCTCACCCTGAATCAGGTCCAGCTCACCCAGGCCAGCGGCCTGGTGACGGCTGCGCAGTTGGCCGACGATTTGCCCGTCGATGTCCGACAATTGCTGATTGGTCTTGAACTGACGCAATGCCTCACGGTAGTTGGCATTGGCCACGTACAACTGCGCCAGCACGGCAATCGACATCGCCTGACGCCGCGCCGCCGCCACTTCTTCACCAGCCTTGGCCACATCGATGGCCGCCGGGGCGGAGATCACGTTGAACAGGTTCCAGGTGACTTTCACGCCATAGTCGGCCCAGCCCTGCTCCACCAGGAACGAGTTGCTGTCGTAGTGCCCGCCGGCGGAAAACTCCAGCCCCGGCAGCAGGCGCAGCATGGCTTTGCGGGTTTCGGCGGCGGTGATGCGGGTCTGGTAATCCTGCTCGCGCAGTTCCGGACGGCTGGCCAGGGCTTCCTGTTCGAGACGGGCCAGGTCGACCTTGAGTTCCGGGATGGTGTATTCATCCTGGGTCGCCAGGGTCAGCTCGGTACCCAAGGGCAGGTTGATCAAGGTCGCCAGTTCGGTCTTGGCCAGGGACAGCGCCCGGCGCTGCTCTTCCAGCTGGCGGGTGGCCTGGATCAGCGAGCGCTGGTAACCCAACGCCTGCACCGGGTCACCGATGCGCTGTTCGCTCATGCTCTGGCTGTTGTCACGCGCCGCTTCGACCCGAACCATCAGGCTATCGATCTGCTTGAGCAGGCGCTCGGCGGCCATGGCGCGCCAGTAGGCCGAACGCACGTCCTGGACGATGGTGTTGACCACCTTGCGCCGACGCTCCTGCACGATCAAACGCTGGTCCCCGGCCTGTTTGGCACTGATGTAGCTCACACCGAAATCGAGCACGTTCCAGACCATGGTCAGGTCTGCCACTTCACGGTCGCGGTCCTGGGAAGTCGAGGGTTCCAGGGACTGGGTGCCGGTTTCCACGCTCTGGCTGCTGGAGGCACTGACGTTGTTGCGGCCCACGTAACCGGCGTCCAGGGCCATGCGCGGCAGCATGTCGAAACTGGCCAGATCCAGCTGACGCTTGGCCAGGGCTTCTTCCATGATCTTCAAGCGGCCTTCGAGGTTGTACTTCACCGCTCGAGCCATGGCCTGGTGCAAGGTCAGCGGACCGCTGAGGGGCTCCTGATCCTTGTACATATTCTGTAGATCGGTTCGAGCGCGCTGTTCGCTGACACTACGCTCGATCGGTTCGCTGGTGACGGCACATCCACTCACCACCAACGCCAGCACACTCATACCGAATAACTTCTGACTTCTATTCATTCCCTGGATTGCCCCTGGCTGCCCCAATATTTTTTAGAATTCAGGCCTGCACTTGGCTGATGCCGACCTGTCGTAACGCGGTTGCCAGGTTATCGACCTGACGTTGTTCAGTGTCCTTGAGCTGTTGCAGCTGCTGACCCAGGGTGGGCGCCCCGAACATCCCGCGCAGCCCTTGGGACGCATCGCCGCCCTGCATCGACTGGTTGCCGAAGGCCTCCATCGATTCGCCCTCGGAAGCGGAGTCCTGGCCGAACAGGGTCGAAAGCGTGCTGCTGCCGAACACCCCGCCATCGCCCCCACCAAAACCCAGGAACCCTTGGCCACTGCCATCGCCGGCGGCGTCACTGCTGAAAACCTGGGCGATATAGCTCGGTGCCAATGCGCCATGGTTGATGAAAATATCCCCAATCGGCCGCAGGCCCCCGCCCACGTCCCGTTGCTCGAACAGCGGTGGGAAGCCCAGCGGCGAGCCCAGGTTGCCGGTCGGCGGGGTAAAGACGATCGGTTGCAGCGGCACCTCGGACGGCGGGATAACCGTGACCGGGTCGGAAGTCAGGAACTCCGGCGGCGGCTTCACATCGTTGGGCACCACGGTGTCGATCGCATAGTTGTTGGACACCGCCACGCTGGCCCCGGCGTTGCCCGTCAGGTCGCTGACGTTGCTGGTGTCCAGGGCAATGAAGTTGCTCGGGTCGGTGAGATTCACCGTTGGTGTGAACGTCGCGGTCCAGGTCCTGCCGCCGTCGCTGGTGCTCAGGTTGGTCAGTTCACCGTTGGTGACACTGAGGTCCGACAGGTCAAAATCCGTCACCGCTTCGCTGAAGGTGAAAGTCACCTGGGTGGTCTCGCCCACCGTCAGGTTCGGGTCGGCGACCACGATGGTTGCCGTCGGCCGGGTGGCGTCGAGTGCATAGTTGGCGGAAATCGCGATGCCCACGCCGGCGTTGCCGGCCAGGTCCTGCACATTGCTGGCGTCGAGCAGGATCAGGTTGGTGGCATCGTTGACGCCGGCAGTCGGCGTCAGGGTCGCGGTCCAGGTCAGGCCGCCGTCACTGCTGGCAAGGTTGGACAACACGCCATTGGCGACACTGAGATCCGACAAGTCGAAACCGGACACCGCCTCGGTGAAGCTGATGGTCACGGTGGTGCTCTGGCCGATGCCCAGGCTGGTATCGCCCACGGTGATGGTGGCGCCAGGGCGAACCGTGTCGATCGCGTAGTTGTTGGAGTCCACCACACCGACACCGCTGTTGCCCGAGGCGTTGACCACACCGCTGGTGTCCAGGCTGATCAGGTTGCTGGTGTCGGTGATGCTGGCGCTCGGCGTGAACGTGGCCGTCCAGGTGACGCCGCCGTCGGTGGACGACACATTGCTGAGCGTGCCGTTGCTGATGGTCAAGTCGCTGTTGTCGAAACCGCTCACCGCTTCCGAGAACGTAATAGTGACCTGCGAGGTTTCCCCTATCTGCAGCGCACTGTCGGCCACCACGATCGTGGCCGTCGGTACCTGCGTCTCGACCACATAATTGGCCGAATCGGTGGTGCCTGTCCCGGTATTGCCGGCCGCATCGCTCACGCCGGTATTGTCCAGGGTGATCAGGTTGCTGGCGTCGGTCACACCCAGGGTCGGCGTGAAGGTCGCGGTCCAGGTCAGGCCGCCATCGCTGCTGCTGACGGCGCTCAGGGTGCCGTTGGCAACGCTCAGGTCCGCGTTGCTGAAACCGGTCACTGCCTCGCTGAAGGTGATGGTCACCTGCGCGGTTTCACCCGGTTTCAACACCGAATCGCTCAGCACGATGGTGGCGGTCGGACGTTCGGTGTCCAGCGCGTAGTTGTTGGAGTCGGTGCCGCCGACATTGAGGTTGCCCGCCAGGTCAACGATGCCACCACTGTTGAGCGAGATAACGTTGCTGGTGTCCGTGACGCCACCGGTCGGCGTGAAGGTCGCGGTCCAGGTGATGCCGCCGTCGCTGCTGCTCAGCCCGGAGATCACGCCGTTGGCGACCGTCAGATCAGCACTGGTGAACGCCGTCACCGCCTCGCTGAAGGTGATGGTCACCAGCGAGGTCTCGCCGGCGGCGATGGCGGTGTCGGCCACGACGATGGTCGCGGTTGGGCGCACCGTATCGACGGCGTAGTTGTTGGAATCGGTGGTGCCAACACCCGCGTTGCCCGCGCCGTTGATCAAGCCGGTGTTGTCCAGGGTGATCACGTTGCTGGTATCGGAAATGCTAACGCTCGGCGTGAATGTGGCCGTCCAGGTGACGCCACCGTCGGTGCTGCTCATGGTGCTGAGCGTACCGTTGCTGACGGTCAAGTCCGCGTTGTCGAACCCGCTGACCGCCGAGTTGAACGTCACGGTGACCACCGAGGTTTCGCCGATGCTCAACGTGGTATCGGCAATCACGATGGTCGCCGTCGGCACGTTGGTGTCGACCTGGTAGTTGTTGGAGTTGGTGGTGCCGCTGCCGGTGTTGCCCGCCCCATCGTTGACCCCGGTGTTGTTCAGGACAATGAGGTTGGACGTGTCGCTGACCCCGAGGGCCGGGGTGAAGGTGGCGGTCCAGGTGATGCCGCCATCACTGCTGCTGACCGCACTCAGCGTGCCGTTGGCGATGCTCAGGTCCGAATTGTCGAAGCCGCTGACCGCCTCGGAGAAGGTAATGGTCACCAGCGAGGTTTCGCCGACGCTCAGCGCCGTGTCGGCGACCACGATGGTGGCGGTCGGACGCAGGGTGTCGACGGCGTAGTTGTTGGAATCGGTGGTGCCGCTGCCGGTATTGCCCGCGCCGTCCACTACGCCCGTGTTATTGAGCGTGATCAGGTTGGTGGCATCGCTGACACCCGCGCTCGGTGTGAAGGTCGCGGTGTAGGTGATGTTGTCGCTGGTGCTCAGGCCGCTCAGGCTGCCGTTGGTGACGCTCAGGTCCGCCAGGGTAAAACCGGTCACCGCCTCGCTGAAGGTGATCGTCACCACCGATGTTTCGCCAATGGCGATGGCCGTGTCGGCGACCACGATGGTGGCGGTCGGACGTGCGGTGTCGATGGCGTAGTTATTGGAATCGGTGGTGCCACTGCCGGCGTTGCCCGCCGCGTCAGCCACGCCGGTGTTATCCAGGGTGATGAGGTTGCTGGTATCGCTGGTGCTGGCGCTTGGCGTGAGCGTCCCGGTCCAGGTAATGCCGCCGTCGCCGCTGCTCAGGCCGGTGACCGTGCCGTTGGCGACCGTCAGGTCGGCGGTGGTAAAGCCTGTCACCGCTTCGTTGAAAGTGATGGTCACCAGGGAGGTTTCGCCGACGCTCAGGGCATTGTCGGCCACGACGATAGTCGCCGTCGGACGCTGGGTGTCGACCGCATAGTTGTTGGAGCTGGTGGTGCCGCTGCCGGTGTTGCCCGCCGCGTCCGCCACACCGGTATTGGCCAGGATGATCAGGTTGGTGGCATCGCTGACGCTGGCGCTCGGGGTGAGCGTCGCGGTCCAGGTGATACCGCCGTCGCTGCTGCTCAGGCCGCTCAAGGAGCCGTTGGCAACGGTCAGGTCCGCCAAGGTGAAACCCGTGACGGCCTCGCTGAAGGTAATCGTCACCAGCGAGGTTTCGCCGATGTTCAGCGCGGTATCGGCCACCACGATGGTGGCGGTCGGACGCAACGTGTCGACGGCGTAATTGTTGGAGTCGGTGGTCCCACTACCGGCGTTGCCCGCCGAGTCCGCAATGCCGGTGTTATCCAGGGTGATCAGGTTGCTGGTGTCGCTGACGCTGGCACTGGGTGTGAGCGTCCCGGTCCAGGTGATACCACCGTCGCTGCTGCTCAGGCCGGTGACCGTGCCATTGGCGACCGTCAGGTCGGCGGTGGTGAAACCACTCACGGCCTCGGTGAAGGTGATGGTCACCACGGAGGTTTCACCGACGCGCAGCGCGGTGTCAGACACCACGATGGTGGCGGTCGGGCGTTGCGTGTCGACGGCGTAGTTGTTGGAGTTGGTCGTCCCAACGCCTGCATTGCCATTGAGGTCCGCCACGCCAGTGTTATTCAGGACAATGAGATTGGAGGTATCGGTGATCGCCGCATCCGGTGTCAGCGTGGCCGTCCAGGTGATGCCACCGTCGCTGCTGCTCAGGCCGCTGAGGGTACCGTTGGCGACGGTCAGGTCGGCGGCGGTGAAACCGCTCACCGCTTCGCTGAAGGTGATGGTGACCGTCGAGGTTTCGCCAATCCTGAGGGCGGTGTCGCTCACCACGATGGACGCCGTGGGCGCCACGGTGTCGTTGACGATGTAGTTGTTCGAGTCGGTGGTGCCCACGCCGGCATTGCCGGCCAGGTCGGCCACGCCGGTATTGTTCAGGGTGATGATGTTGGTGGTGTCGGCGATGTCACTGGCCGCAGTCAACGTCCCCGTCCAGGTGATGCCACCGTCGCCACTGGTCAAGGTGCCGACGCTGCCGTTCTGCACCGTCAGGTCCGCCGCGGTAAGGCCGGTCACGGCTTCGGAGAAGGTGATGGTGACCGTCGATGTACCACCGGAGTTGAGGTTGGTATTGGCCACCACAACGGTCGCGGTGGGCGGCGTTTCGTCCGGCACATAGTTGGTGTTGATAGTACCGCCATCGCCGTAGACGTTGGCCACCGACGCCGGCGAAACACCCGCGGTGCCCGCACTCGTCCCACCCACGCCGCTGCCGCCGACGTTACCGGCCAGGGCGGCGAAGTTGGCAGCGGTGATCAGGATCGAGCCTTTGTTCCAGATGGCACCGACACCGACACCGCCCGCACCGCCCGCCTGGAGATAGCTACCGCCAGCCCCGCCGCCGCCACCGCCACCGCCGGCGCCGACGTTGTTGGAAATGGTCGAGTTGCCGATGATCCGCAGGGTCGCGCCGGTATCGTTGTAGATACCCCCCACCGCGCCGCCGCCAGCGCCGCCGATGTCGTCATAACCATCGCCACCGCCGCCACCGCCGATGGACAAGCCTCCGCTGGTGGCCGTGCCGCCGGCCGAACCGGTGCTGTAGCCTGGATAAGCCGCACCGCCCGCACCACCCGTGGTGGAACCGCCACGCCCGCCAATGTTGAAGAAGCCGCCGCCCGCACCACCTTGTCCGGCCGTGCCGTTGGAACCCGTGGAGTTGAGCGTGTCGCCGCCCTTGCCACCGGTACCGCCGGTGATCGCGCCACCGCCGCCACCGGCACCACCGGCGTACTGCGGCGTCACACCGCCGCCACCACCACCGCCCGAAGCGGCGTTCGCGGTCACCGTGACGTTTCGCAGGGTCAAGGTGCCGGCGTTGTAGATGCCGCCGCCCTGGGACACCAGCGCATCGTCGCCGCCATTACCACCGTTGCCTGCCACCATGCCCCGGGTAATCACCAGGCCATCGAGGGTGGCCGTGGTGCCGGACGTCACTTGCATGATCTGGGTGCGGTACTGACCGTCGAGGGTCACGTCGGCGACGTTGTCGTTATTGAGGTCGCCATCGATGGTGATGTTCTTGTCGACCACCAGCACCTGGGTCAGGGCGACGGTCATGCTGGTATTGAACGTGACGATGTCGCCGTTCTGCGCCGAGCCCAGGGCAGCGCGCAAAGAACCGATACCCGAATTGAGGTTGTTGGTGGCGGTCCAGGTGGCCAGGCCCCATTGGTACTCGCTCATGGCATTGGCCGAGAGCACGTTGGCGCTTTCGATGGTGCCGGTGGCGATTTCCAGGTTCCAGTCGCCGCCCAGGCCAGTGCGGTCGTCGGAGGCGGCCACGTCTCGGCCGGTGAGCTGCGCCAGCGAGTTGACCAGGCTCAGGCCACGGTCGCCCTCAGCGGTGTAGCAACCGTAGATCAGGATGTCGCCGCCAGCGTTCATGTCCTGGCCGATCTGCGCGAGCACTTCGCTGCGGGCCTGGACGTTGTCCGCCGACAGGTAGCTGTTGCCCAGCCACAAATCACCGGCGTTACCGTGGGCGATGATCTGCACTGAGCTAACGCCCTGGTGGGTGTCCAGGTAATCGGCGATCTGTTGCAAACCGTCTTTGGTGGCATCCAGTTGCACCACATCGGTACCAGGAGCCACACCTTGTAGAAGGCTGCTGGCATCCTTGACCCGGGAGTCGACGAACACCACAGACTTGCCTGGGACGGCAGCCTCGGTGGCGTCAGCCTGACCCTGAGGCGCATGGTTGTCGGAAGGCTGGTCGGCCGTCGGCGCCTTCGCGGCATCAGCGGTCGGCTGCGCGTCCGGTTGCGCGGCGTCGGCCACGGTTGCCGCCACCGCGCCGTCGAATAGCATTCGCGGCTCCAGGGACATGATCATTGGCGATGCCAGGGCCTGTGCGCCCTCGGTTACCCGCGATTTGCCTTTGCTCCACCACATGACGATCACCTGGACTCGAACTTCTTGAACACGCAAATGAAAAAAACCGCAGTCAGCTGACGGCGGCGTCGGTTTTCATACGAATGACATTGGCGGCGCTTGCGGACCCATCGCGCCAGAACGACAACTCGGCATACTTTTCAAACAGATCCGGCGGCAACAAGGTCCGCCGGGCTTGCGGCGCGACCTTGGGCTTGACCTTGTGCAAGCCGGCAACGCCCAGGGCCTGGTCGAAGGCCGGCGCGTCGTAGGTCAAGTGATTGAAATCGTGTTCGAACCAGGGTTCGCCGATGAACTCGTACACCAGGCGCATCACCCGCTCCGGGGCCTGGCTCAACAAATCGTAATCAACGATCAGCAGCGACTCGGCGTTCTCACCGTAGTAGGCCTCTTTGAGCGCGGTCCAGGCGAACCCCACCAGGCGGTTGCGCTGGGCCAGGGTTTCGCAGCGGCTGTAGACGGTGTTGCGCTCGTCATCGTCGTTGAACAGCTTGGTGTTTTCGAACGGATTGGCGCGGTAGAGCCGCTCCAGGCTGTCGAGCACCCAGGCGACGTTGCGCACACAGGCGATGGTCTTGGCTTGGGGAAACAGATCCTGCAGGGCAGGCAAGCGAGCACACCACTGGCGGTTTGTATCGAAGATGACCGGCTTGTCGGATTTGTCGGCGTAGTAGGAATCGAAGAGACCACACAAAAGGCGGCGGCGCAGATCGGTGTCGATGACCGAACCGAACTCGCTGCCGGCGCTGCATTGCTGCAGGACGCTGCTGAACAGCGTGCCGACGGGACTGGTCATGCCGGCATGAAAGCGCGGGTTCTGCAACAAAATGGCAGAAAGCAGGGTCGAGCCTGAGCGCGGTAAACCGGAGATAAAGTGAAACTGCGGCAATCCCTTCACCTGTTTGTAGTCCCTTTGTACCGCGAAGCGTAGCCGAGGAAACAATCTTCGCCTAGTAGTACTTTGATATCAGATTCATTCCAAGCTATAAAAAAGATGGACGGTAGAGACGCTCGGGAACCTGAATCGATTAAGCCGTGTCACGACATTTTTCCGCCCGCTTCGCCCGGCAAAATCAAACATCCCGGTCTACGCTCAGCCGTGCGTGACCAGGCCAGGGAATCAAGGAGTCGGGCTGATCGCACTCTTGTCCTTCACGTCCGGGCACTGCAAGACCAATAACCTGAAGGATGAGGAATCTATGGAAGTATTCATCGGCACTATCCAGTCATTCGCCTTTAACTTTGCACCCGCTAATTGGGCCCTGTGCAACGGGCAGACTCTTGCCCTTACTCAATACCAGACCTTGTTCGCCCTGATCGGCGTGACGTACGGAGGCAACGGCCAGACCACCTTCATGCTGCCCAACCTGCAAGGGCGCCTGCCCTTGGGCCAAGGCAATGGCCTGGGCCTGACCCCGCGCGTCATCGGTGAAATCTCCGGCACCGAAAACGTCACCGCCACGATCAACAACCTGCCCAACCACACCCACGCCCTCACCGGCATCACCGCCTCGACCACCCTGCAGTTGGCCAACCCGGCCAGCAATCCGGTGAATACGCCCACGGCCACCAACTCGTTCATCGGCACCTCGGGCACCGGGCCGGGCTCGGCGGCAATCTATTCCGACCAGATAGGCGCTTCGCCAGTGCCGCTGCAAGGCGTGACCACCACGGTCAACGGCACGGTCGCCCCCACGGGCGGCAACATGCCCATGGCGGTCATGAATCCGTTCCTGGCAATCAACTTCAGCATCGCCCTTCAAGGCTACTTCCCGTCCCGTAACTGATGAACCGCCGGAGGGCTGCGGTCCTCCGGCCTTTTGGAGTGTCGACATGCTGCAACAGGTTCATAGCCGCCATTTCCAACCGCTGCTGGGCCAGACCGGCAGCCTGACCCTGCCCGACGGCAGTTGCCTGCCGGTGCGCTTCGAAACCCTCGAAGAAACACCTCGGGCCAAGATGCCGAACACCGAGCGCATGCCCTTCAGCGTGGAATTCAACAGCCTGGAAAGCACGGCGTTCGTGGATGGCCTCTGCGGGCTGGAAGTCCCGGAGCTGGGCAAGATAGAAGGGGTGTTCGTGTCGCGGATACCGCCCATGGGACGGGATCCGGCGCTGGGGTATTTCTACATCGCGTTTAACTGAAATCGATGATCTCTTGTGGGAGCGAGCTTGCTCGCGATGGCGGCAGCACATTCAACACTTATGCTGGCTGAGCCTCCGTCATCGCGAGCAAGCTCGCTCCCACATTGAACATGTGCCAAGTCAGAAACTGTTTAGTTGCCTTTCGGATACCAGACCAACCGCTCCGCCGCCGGGTTGCGCTCTTGCACTTCGAAACCCAGCGCCAGGTAGTGCCGGCGTGCATGGGGGTTGCTGGCCCAGACCACGGTCGCCACCGGGCAACGGATCTGTTGCGCGGCTTTCTGCACCCCTTGCAACACCGTCCGGCCATAACCTTGCCCACGTGCCTGGGGGATGAAGGCCAGGTACAGCACGCGGATCTCATTGGGGCCAAAATCCGTGCTCAAGGCACCGATGGCGGTGCCGAGTTTTTCCACGACGTAATGCATGGCGTTGGGAAAGTTCTCGCCCAACCCTTGCTCCTGCACCTGGAACTGCTGGGCAATCACCTGCTGCACCTGCTCAGGCTCGCCATCGATCCATTGCAGGTCCGGTCGCGCCGCCTGGTACAGGCTCTGCAGGAACGGCCCATCGCTGACCCGCGATGGACGCACCACCAATCCCTCTGCCGCCACTGAATCCATGCTCACCCCTTAGAACCCGCTTTCCCTGACACCCAACGCCGCCAACCGACGCCAGGCCGCTCCCAATACCGACTCGCCCTTGCCCTGCAACACCGCCACGCCGCGCAGCGGTTGCACCGGAGCCGACGCCTCGTCGACCGCACTCAGGCGCACGCCGTATTGCGCCTGCACCGGCTCGGCCCGTTGCTGCGAGTCGCGGCGCACCGCAATCGGCCCGTGATGGTCGGACGTCAACGCTTGCTGTTCGACCCAAGCCACGCCGTTGGTGTCGATTTCATTCAACTGCACAGCAATCGAGGTGTGCATCGGATCGTCAGCAATGAACCGTCCCGTGGCACCCGGCTCGACCCGCCAAAGCTCGGCTTCGGTCAAGTACCCGCGCAGCCGCGAATCGGTCTGCACCACCCGCGCCAGCGCCTGCGTGGGCGACAACCAGCGCCCTACCGACAGTTGCGGCAACAAGTCGCGCACCTGGCCAGCATGGGGCGCACGCAACAACAAGCGTTCACGCTGGGCGATCAGGCCCCGGTACTCGGCCACCGCTTCGGCCAGTTGCTGTTCGATGATGCCAGCATCGGCGGCGGTTTCGCTGCGCCCGGCCTGACGACGCATCTGCAACTGCTGGATCTGGATTTCCCGACGCACGATCGTCAGGCGTGACGCCATGTCCGGCGACTCCAACTCAATCAACACATCGCCCTGGGCCACGGTCTGACCGTCGCGCACATTCACTTGCTTGACCCGCGCCGCCACCGGCGCGTGCAAGGCACTGGCGCGCCCGGCCTCGAGCATGGCCGGCACTTCCACCGCGCTGCGCCAGGGCAGCAACAGCACCAACAGCACCGCCAGCACGACCAGGCCGCTCAGGAGCACCCGAGCACCATGGGCCTGCTCACGGCGACTCCACCATTGCCGCCATTCATTCACGATGGGCATAAAAATGAACCACACCAATTCCACCATCATCAGAAAAATGCCCAGCACCTTGAAGAACAGGTGATAGACCGCCAGGGCAATCCCGAAAAACAACAATGCCCGCCACAGCCAGGAGCCATAGCCCCACACCAGCAAACGCCGGCGCATCTTCGGCGACCAGGGTTCCGGCGCCGCCGCGCCATAACCGAACAAGGCTTCGCGCAGGCGCCAGCGGCACAGGGCGAACGCACGGCCCTGAAGGTTATCCACCGCCCAGAAATCACTGAGCAGGAAATACCCATCGAAGCGCATGAAGGGGTTCAGGTTGATGATCAACGTGGTGATCCAGGTGGCGCTGGCCAGCATGAACGCAGCGGTGCGTGCCGGCCCGTCGGGCAGCAGCGACCAGGCCAGCAACGCGATGCACGCCAGCAGCAGTTCGGCCAAGACCCCGCCGGCACCGATCAGCAACCGCGCGCGACGATCATTGATCCGCCAGGCGTCGCTGACGTCGGTGTAGAACATCGGCAACAGCACCATGAACGCCACGCCCATGCTTTGCACACGACAACCGGCGCGCTTGGCCATGAACGCATGGCCGAATTCGTGGCACAGCTTGGCGAAGAGCAATGCCGTCCCGAACGCCAGCGCACCACCCAGGCTGAACAGGTGCGGAAACGTCGCGATGAATCGCTGCCAGTCCCGCGACACCAGGAAGATGCCGAGGCCCAGGGTCAGCGGCAGGCCATAGCGCAGGATCCCGGGGCCGAACCGGGCCAACCAGGGCCAGGCCCGATTGAGAAAGGCGTCCGGGCGCCACAGCGGAATGCGAAAAAACAGGTATTGGTGCAGCAGGATCTGCCACAGGCTCTGGCGCTGCGCGGCGGTCTTGAAGAGATAGCTGTCGCGCTGCTGCGGGTCCATTGCGCTGATCAGATCATGGCCGCGCAAGAAACCCAGCAACTGCTCCAGCGATTCGCCATTGAGCGGCAGGCCCGGCTCGCGGTTCGCCGCCTGCAACACCTGTTCCGGATCGCCCAGGGACCAGTGTCGCAACATGCGCATCGCCGCCGCGCCAAGCTTGAAATAGCGTCCGCGCACCGGATCGGCCAAGGTCCACTGCGGCGAACCGTCCGGGTCCGGCGCCGCCGGGGACAGTTGCAGGTCCGGCCGCAGGCTCGGCAGGTCCATGCTACAGGCCTACGCTCTGGCGCAGGCCGGCCAGTGGTCGACGCAGCAGGTACAACGCCAGCGGCGCGCGGTCGCCGAAGACCTTCGCTGTACCTCGCAGGCCGATACGCGGCGCTTGAGCATCGAAACGTGCATCCAACCGATACGCCAGTTGCCCGGCGGCGGTCGGCTGCGCTTCATAGGCCGAACGTTCGAGCCAGGCCAGGTGTCGCTGCAACGGGTCGCTGTCGAGAAACAACGCCACTTGCGCACCGGGCTCCAGGGCAATCGCGTCGCCCACCGCCAACTCAATACGCAACTCGGCCTGGTTCGGATCGGCGATTTCCATCAGCCGCTCGCCGGTCTGCACGGGCTTGCCGAGCCAGCGCTCGGCGTCGGCAAACACCGCGATGCCGTCCCGCTCGGCGCGTACTTCGCTGCGCTTGAGCAGTTCAAGGGCGTAGTTGCGCTCGGCGCGTTTCTGTTCGACGCGGGCGGCCAGCAAGTCAATCTTCGAACTCGACTCCGCGTCGGCAAACGAGCGCTGGGAGTTGGCCTTGAGTTCCGCCTCGGCCACGCCCAACGCACGCTCGGCCACATCGGCCTGGGCCTTGAGGCTGGTGCTTTCGAAACGCAACAGCAGGTCGCCGTTCTTGACGGCCTGGTTGGGCTTGACCAGGAATTCGGCGATCACCCCATCCAACGGCGCCGCCACCACCTGCCCGCCCAGCGGCACCACTTCGGCCGGGGCCAACACCGACTGGCGCACAGGGATCAGCAAGCCCAGCAACAACACCGCCACCAGGGCGACCTGGCGCTTGCGCGTCCAGCGCAGGCGCCACGGCTTGCGTGGTTGCAACGCCAGCCACGCATGGCTGTAGGTGTCGCCCAGTTGCGACAGCAGCACTTGTTCGGACGGGGTCCAGGGCAGATCGCGGGCCAGCCACAAACCACCGAACTCCTGGCCCTGATGATCGATCAACGGCAGCCAGAATACTTGCCCGGCCGACAGGCTTCGCCAGTCTGCCCGGATGGCTTCGCTCACGAGATCGCCGGCAATCACCCGGGCCTGATTCAGCACCCCCTGCTTGAACAACTGCGCCACCGCCTGCTCGACAAACGCCACGAACGGCGCATTCGGCTCCACGGTACTGACGCCAGTCACGGCCTGGACCTTGCCGGCGATCAACAACGCGGCGTGGCGAAACCCGAACAAGGCCTGGCCGTCGTTGACCAGGCTGTAGCTCAATTGCGCCGGCGTTCGTGCAGCCCGGGTCTGGCGTTCAAGGTCGAGGAAGCGGGCAAACACCTGCTCGGCGCTGCCCGATATCGGCGCGTTCACTTGGGCTCCGCGAAACGCGCCGTGCCGCTCATGCCCGACAGCAGGCCGCTGGCATCCGGCACGTTCGCCACCAGCAGCAAGGTCTGGCTGCCCTCGTCAATGCGCGCGCCCAAGCGCTTGACCGTCGCCTGCAACGGCTTGCCGGTCTCATCGGGAACAAAGGTAAAGGGTTGACCGGGCTTGAGCCTGTCCATCCAGCGTGAAGGCACCAGCAAGTGAATCTCCAGGGTGCGGTTGTCGACCACATCCAGCAACGGCGCGCCGGCCGCGACGCTTTCATAACGCTGGACCTTGCGCGCCACCACTTGCCCGTCGAAGGGTGCGATCACGCTGCAGCGCCTGACCTGGACCTGATACACCTGGGACTGCGCCTGGGCCTCGCTGAGCCGGGCCTCGGCCCGCGACACTTCAAACCGCCCGACAGACTTCAACGCCGCCAACTGTCGGTTATGCGCCAGCTCTTCACCGGCCCCACGGCTGGCCGCCTGGGCCGCATTGAGCTGGGCCTGATAGGCCGAGCAATCGAAACGCGCCAGGGTGTCGCCCTTCTTGAACGACTCGCCCTCACTGAACGGCAACTCGACAATCCGCCCGGCCAACTCACTGGCCAGCACCGCCTGATCCCGCGCCCGAAGCACCCCTCGCGCCTCGTTGCCAGACGCACTGGCCGAAACGTTGCTCTCAAGCAACGGATCGTCGGAAGCCGGCGTTTGCGCCTGGACCCCGCACGTTACAAAGGCCAATCCCACAACCCAACTGCATAAACGTCGCATGACCGTTACTCCCTGACGGATGGGCGGAGTCTACGACAGCGGTGGGGGGCGTCAAGGGAGTAGCGGTGTGAGGTGAGAAATATGGTGGTCATACACACCCTGTGGCGAGGGGATTTATCCCCGCTGGGGCGCGAAGCGGCCCTGAAAACAGTCATCTCGGTGTATCAGGGTGTTGGTATTTAACCATTTAGGTCTGCTGCGCAGCCCAACGGGGATAAATCCCCTCGCCACAGGTTATGTGGTTGGCAGACATCGCGCTGCCTACTCCACCAACCTCAACTTCCCATCGCAATACACCACCTCACGCCCCAACCAACCCACATCCACCTGAGGCAATACCGCCGAAGGTTTGCGTAATTCACGTAGCAGTGTCGAGCCGTGGGACAAGCGGCCGCCCATGCGTGCGATCACGGCCCGGGCGCTTTGATAGTGGGCATGGCGGCCAGGGTCCAGGGTGTCTTCCAGCAGGATGTCCTCGCCCAAAATACCTTGGGCCCGCCCTGGGTAGATCAGGAACCCACTCGCCTGCTCGGTGCCTTCACGACCGTCCTGCCAGAAGCTGCCGTCGCGGCTGCGAATGTCCGGGTGCGGCGCGAACCAATGCGCCCGGTCCATCGTCGGCATGGCGTGGTGCAGACGGAAGAAAATCCGCATCAGGTTGTCGCGATACCATTCGCGCACTTGCAAGTAGTAACCGCGCAAGCCTGGCAGGCCGGTCGAATGGGCCAGGCGAATCGTCAGGGGCCATTGTGGGAAGGCCTGCAACGGCAGCTCGGTCGGTGCCGGGCGTGGCGTCGCTGGGTCGGTTTCCCAGGGCAGCCGATGGGGGCTGTGTTCAAGATTGTCGTAGGCGGTCGGTGGCCGGCCCAGCCAGTCGCCGCCGCTGCTGGCCAAGGCACTGGCGATGCACAGGTTGCCTTGCACCAC
Source organism: Pseudomonas sp. CFBP 5748 (assembly GCF_053850495.1). Classification (NCBI taxonomy): domain Bacteria; kingdom Pseudomonadati; phylum Pseudomonadota; class Gammaproteobacteria; order Pseudomonadales; family Pseudomonadaceae; genus Pseudomonas; species Pseudomonas sp. CFBP 5748. The sequence continues at coordinate 15,707 of NZ_JBSPTN010000007.1, read as the reverse complement.
GAACACGTAGAAACGGGTAAACCAGTCGGCCAGTTGCTGGCCGTCTGCGCCTTGTTCGGTCAACTCATACAGCTCTTGGTCAAAACGTCGCAAGCCGTTTTCAAGCGTCAGCAAATGCCCGCGGGCGATGCGTTGCATGCGCAGGAACAACGGCAGCGAACGCAGCAGACGTAGCGGCCGCCAAGGCAGGTGCGGTGTCGCGCCGCCGACCTCGCCGGCGTAGCTGCTGGCGCTGATGCCCCAGTCGGCCAGCCGGGCGAGAAACAGGTCGTTGTTGATATACGAAGCACCGCCAAACACCGCCGTGAAAGGCTCGTTGTCTTGCAGTACCCGCGGATCCCAACGCGCCATGATCGCCGGAATGCTCGCCGCCGCGCGGCGCTGGGCGTACTCCACCAATACGCTGGGTTGCGGTGGCAGGATCTCGGCGATGTTGGCGGCGGTCAGGTGGCGGCGCCAGCCGTAGTCGCTGATCGGTCGGTATTGCAGCAGCCAGAGTTGCGTGCCGTCCCAGGCCCATTCAACGTCGCCGGGTACGTAGTGAAAAACCCGCAGCACGCCCTGCAGGAAACGCCACAGCAGATCAGCGGTCAGGCCGTGGGCTGGCTTGAATGTATCGCTGTTCCACGCCGCGCCAAGACGGGAAATGATCGCCCGCTCCGGGCTCACCTTACCATCGGCCAACGACTCCAGATGACCTTCGACCCATTCCAGTTCGACTGACAGGTGACGCACGAAGGCAATCCCGGACAGCTGTGGTGTGATGAAGCGCTGCACCACCACTTCTTCGACACCTGCCGCACTCAACTCGGCAATGCGCGCCGGCACGTTATGCGTCGGCTCGCGCAGGAACGTGGTACTCAAGCCGGCATTGGCCGCATCGGCCTGATCCTCCCCATAACTGGAGGAGCGCACTGCCCAGATAGCGTCCGGCTGGCTCTCCAGAAAGTTTGGCAAGCGTGGGTCAGCGCAATCGTTGAGCGACAGCGCCGCAGGCACCGGCTGCCCAGCCAGCGCCGCCAGGCGCAAGCGACCGCCTTTGGTGTGCGCGACGAAACCACGTTCGCCCGACTCCAGCCACGCCGCGAATTCAGCGGGTGAATCGATCCACGGGTAATGCCCCCAACCGGGTTTCAGGCTGATGGTCAAATCGGCACGGGCAAGAATGGCCGACCATGCTGCCGCCTGCGCGACGCCCAGTACCTTGTCCTGATCGCCCCACACCAGTTCGACCGGGTCGGTGATCCACTCCAGCAATGGCAAGGCGGTGTCGGCACGCACCAAGTCCCAGTGCGGCACAAAGGCGCGGCAGCGAGCATAGCCGGCGCCCATGCGCTGGTACTGCGCGGGCGTCCAGGCCTGGCTGGAAAACTTGTGGGCAAACAGCGTCGGTTTGTTCGCCAGCAGCCAGTGAATGGTCTTGCGAATCGGCAGCGGCGACATCAACGCCGGCAGCCGTCGTTGCCACAAAAACGCACCCACCGGCGCCAGCAACACACTGCGGCAAAAGTGCCCCGGCTGACGTTGCAAGGCGTGCAGCACCAGCAAGGCGTTGACCCCGACCGCCATGATCGCGCTGCCCTTGTCCGTTGCCGCCAGCAATGCCTGGGCATAGGCCTCCAGGTCTTCGCAGGGAGCCTGAGGGTTGCTGCCGAAGCCGGGCAGCTCCAGCGGCACCACATCGTGGTGTTGAAAATGCGGCAACGCGTCGTCCCACCAATCGGCGGCGCTGCCGTTGCCGGCCAGCAGGTACATCCGGGGCTTGCTCATGGGCGCTCCTCAGGCCAAGTCGCGCAGGGCAGCGTCGAGCGTCGGGTAACGGAACGTATAGCCCGCCTCGACGAGACGACTTGGCAGCACACGTTGGCCGTCGAAAAACAACTGGGCCATTTCGCCTGCCAAGGCACGCACCGGCGCGGCGGGAATGTGGAACCACACCGGGCGCTTGAGCACCTTGCCAACGCTTTCGGCGAACAGCGCCTGACTGACCGTTTCTGGCGCCACCAGGTTGTAGGTGCCGCTCAGGCTTTGGTCATCGAAGGCCCGGGCGATCACCTGGATCACGTCGTCGCGGTGCACCCAACTCATGATTTGCCGACCGTCACCCATCCGCCCACCAAACCCCAGGCGAAATGGAATCAGCAACGGCAACAAAGCACCGCCCGGGCCAAACACCACGCCCAGGCGCATCACCACCTGGCGCACGCCCAACTCCGTGGCAGGCCGAGCCGAGGCTTCCCAACGCACACAAAGTTCAGCCATGAAACCATCGCCCTGGGCGGCACTTTCATCGAGGCTTTCGCTGGCGTCACGCACACCATAAAAACCGACGGCCGACGCCTGTATCCACAACGCCGGTTTGTGCCGGGCGTTTTTCAACCAGGTCATCAAGGCTTCAGTGGTATTGACCCGACTGGCGATGAGTTGCGCCTGGCGCGCGGGGCTCCAGCGCGGCCCGGCGACCGGCGCGCCTGCCAGGTTGATCACCACATCAAAGGTTTCGTCATGACCCAGCTTGCCCAGGGAGCGCAGGCAACGGGCGCGGCCATCAAACAGATAGGCCGCTTTCAACGGATCACGGGCCAGCACGCTGACCGTGTGCCCGGCGTCGAGCAGTTGATTGACCAGGGTCTCGCCAATAAACCCAGTGCCCCCGGTCACCAGCACGCGCTTGTAGGCACCACCGGCAAACGGGTTGGCGGGCTTGCCCGCGCGTTGCATGCGCAGGGCCGCCAAGCCGTCGCGAATCCCCGAGGCTGTAACCCCGATGGCGAACAAGGTCAGCAGCCAACCGCGCCAGCCCAGGTCGATCGCGCTCAGGCCGGTGGGCAAACTCGCCCACTGCGCCAGTTGCACGCCGTACAGCGCGAAAAAGGCCCCGCCGTTGACCGCCAGCACCGTGTGCATGATGCGCTCGATGGCGGGCAGCTTGCGGCTACGGTCCTCGACCACGAAATCCCAGAGCGTCAGGCCGATCTCCAAGGCGAACAGCAACGCGATGACAATCGCCCACGTCCCCTCGAAGGCCAAGTGCGCCATGCCCAGGAACAGGATCCCGTAGAAGCACGAGCGCAGGGAGTGGATAGAGAGTTCCAGCCGAGCACTGTGGCGATAGGGCAAGGCGACGGTGAGTTCGTGGTGATAGAGGGTATCCAGCGCACCGAGGATCGCCTGGGCAATCAGCAGGGTGATGGCCCAGTCCAGCAGTGAAAAGTCAGGCATGGTTTGAATCACTCGACGCGTTGTCAGTCAGGGAGGTGCGGCGGTCGTGGCGATAGAGCCAGAACAGCGGCGGCAATAAAACGAGCAGGGCGACGCTGTCGAACCACAGGTGCGACCAGACCTGGGCCTGGGCGGAAATCAGCATGTCCTGGGGCGCCCACAGCAGGATGCCGGCGATTAACCATCCCCAAGGCATGGCGCGCTTCAATCGATTGCCGATATGGACGAGGGCGAGCATATACAGCCCATAGCTCTGCAATGTGGCGCCGAACAAGGCCAGCCACCAGACCTGTTGCGCGCGGGCCGTGACGGGCACTGAGTCGGCTCCCCAGAAAGCCTGTTCGATGGTGTTCAGGTAGTTATCGAGCAAGCCGGAATGACCGGCCCAGGTCAGCGTGACGCCAGCGAGCAGATGCATCAGAGCGGCGGCATATAACCAAACGACCAGGGCTTTGCGAAAGGGACTGTGAGGGGGTGGCATTCCATGTCCTGAAGGCTTGCTTGAGGGCGGCCAGTCTAAAGGAAATGGAGAGGGCTTTACTTGGCTAATTGGGTTTGGTGCAGCTCGTACAGCAGCGTCCTAGGAGATTTCCTTCAAGTTGTGGCGATGTTGGTGAACTTGTCCGCCTTTGGGCTCACCGCTAGTCTGGGTTTGTCACTGAAAAAACGGTGACACGGACGTGCAAGTCCGGGTAAAAGAACGCCAAATAATGCCACCAGCCATTTAATGAGCATTCGTGCCCGTGTTTTATGGCGGCTGTGTGTGGGGAGACCTTCGGGTCTGCCGAGGTTTTTTTGGTGGTTCCTACTCGGTCTTGCACACCCTCACATAGCTGCCACCCTTATATCGCGTGCAAGCGAGCTAGGGCGGCTCTGATTGAATAGGAAGCCAAAACATGTTCAAGGTAACTCCGAATCCGCCAGGAAGCCCTGGCAACTCCGACAAGTCCTCAAAAACCAAAAAACTCGACGAAGCCGCCGAGCGCGCCCTCGACTACTACCTCAACCCCAAACCGGCCGATGAAGCCTCGGGTAAAACCCAAGCATCCCAACTCTTCATGGTCGCCCCGGACATCGACACCGAAACCCTGTTGGCCAATGCCTCCGAAGATCTGCTGTCCATCAGCGCCATCGCCGCCGACCTGGCCGATGATATCGACGGTTCGCGCCGCAGCGTCATCCTGGCAATCAGCCGGATGGCCGATGGGGTGCATTTGTTGGTGGAAAGGGCGATGGATCGGCTGGAGGTTCAAGCGGCGGGCTGACATGCCTGTGGTGAATTGAAAACCGCTTTCGCGAGCAAGCCCGCTCCCACAATTGATCGGTGTTGATTTCAGTACTTCGGTTCAACACAAATCCAGTGTGGGAGCGGGCTTGCTCGCGAAGGCGTCAGCCCAGGCGACCCAAAATCCGGGCAAGAAGTATTACCTGGTCAACGCTGCATCCCCCAGCGCTTCACCGTCACCCGCTCCAAACTGTCGAACACCAGGTTCTCCACCAGCAACCCGATCAGAATCACCACCGCTAACCCGGCAAACACCTTGTCGGTGTACAGCTCGTTGCGGTTCTGGAAGATGTACCAGCCCAGGCCGCCCTTGCCGCTGGTGGCACCGAACACCAGTTCGGCGGCGATCAGGGTGCGCCAGGCGAAGGCCCAGCCGATTTTCAGCCCGGCGAGGATCGACGGCAGCGCCGCCGGGATCAGGATGAACAGCACAAAACGCAGGCCCTTGAGCCCGTAGTTGCGCCCGGCCATGCGCAGCGTTTCCGACACGCCGAGAAAACCCGCATACATGTTCAACGCCAGTGCCCACAGCACCGAATGCACCAGCACGAAAATCAGGCTGTTCTGCCCCAGGCCGAACCACAGCAGCGCCAACGGCAACAGGGCGATGGCCGGCAACGGGTTGAACATCGACGTCAGGGTGCTGAGCAAGTCGCGACCGAACTGGGTCGACACGGCCAGTGTGGTCAAGCCAAACGCCAGGACGATCCCCAGCAGGTAGCCCTTGAGCAGCACCACCAGGGAAATCCACACCTTGCCCAGCAGCTCGCCGCTGAGCAAACCGTCGTACAACGCGCTGGCGGTCTGCAGGAAGCTCGGCAGCAGCAGGTCGTTGTTCTGGTATCGGGCCACACCCTCCCACACCAGCGCCAGCAACAACAGGATCAGACTTTTGCGCAGCCAACCCTGTTGCCAGAGGCGCTGACCCAAGGGCAACTCGCGCTCCAGTGGCACATGGGTCAAGGGTTGTAATTGGACTTCGTATTCTTCGCGCGCAGGCGATAACTGGCTCATGGAACGCTCCCCTTAATACGCGATACGGATATCGGCGAAATCCAGCTCACGCTCGGTGTCCGGCGACTGGTTTTCATCGAACAGCAACCGATGAATCCGCCGCGCCGTGTGCTGGAACCCCACGCCGCCGAGGCTGTGCAGATCGTATTGATGGCTGTGGATTTCCGCCCGTACCCTTCCTGGGTGCGGCGACAGCAGCAGAATGCGATTACCCACCACCAGCGCTTCTTCGATGGAGTGAGTGACGAACAACAACGTGAAACGCACCTCCTCCCAAAGCAGCAGCAACTCTTCCTGCATCTTGCGTCGGGTCAGGGCATCAAGGGCGGCGAAGGGCTCGTCCATCAGCAGGATTTTCGGTTGCATCGCCAGCGCTCGGGCAATCGCAACGCGGGCCTTCATCCCACCGGACAAGGTATGGGGGTAGGCATCGGCAAATGCCGCCAGGCCGACTTTGTCGAGATAGTGCAGTGCCCGCTCCTCGGCCTCGCGACGTTTGAGCGTGCCGGATGCCAGCAGCGCGAACATCACGTTCTGCTTCACGGTTTTCCAGGGCGGCAGTTGATCGAACTCCTGGAACACCACGATCCGGTCCGGGCCCGGGGCGCTGACAGTCTGGCCTTGCAAACGAATCTCGCCTTCGCACGGCGTGATGAAGCCGCCAATGGCCTTGAGCAAGGTGGACTTGCCGCAGCCCGATGGGCCGAGCAATACGAAACGGTCCGCCGGGTCGACTTCGAAACTGACCTCGTGGGTGGCGCGCACCACGCGTTGCGGGGTGCGGTATTCCAGGCTGACATTATCCACCGACAACAACGCCGTGCCGGTGGAGGTGGGATTGCTGGCCGCGTGGCCTTGCAAAAGCGCATTCATGACAATCAGCTCCCCTGCAGCGGTTTGGCGTCCTGGAAGAAATAATCTTCCCACGACGCCGGCTTGTTCTTGATCGCGCCGACGCGGTAGAGGAACTCGGCCAGCGGGTAGGTGTTTTTCGGAGTGACGGTGAATTCGATCTGCGGGTTGTCGATGATCTTCAGCAACGTCGCCCGGTCGATCTTGGCCTTGGTCACCCGCAGGTAGGTGTCCACCGCCGCGCCTTTGTCCTTCTGAGCAAATTCGGCCGCTTCGGTCAGCGCCTCGACGAATGCCTTGTAGGTTTTCGGGTTTTCATCGCGGAATTTCTCGGTGGCGAACAGCACCGTGGGTGAATTCGGTCCGAGCACGTCATAGGAATTGAGTACCACGTGGACGTTGGGGTTTTGCAGGGCCTGGTCCTGGAATGGCGGGTTGGAAAAGTGCCCGGTCAATTCGGTGCCGCCGGCAATCAACGCCGCCGTGGCGTCCGGATGCGGCACCGCCAGGGTGTACTTGTCGAGGCGGTTGAATTCCTTGTCGCCCCACTGTTTCGCCGCGGCGTATTGCAGGAAACGCGACTGCACCGAAACACCCACCGCCGGCACCGCGATGCGGTCCTGCTCGGTGAAGTCGGCGATGGTCTTGACGTTCGGGTTGTTGCTCAACAGGTAATAGGGAAAGTTGCCCAGGGAGGCCACGGCCTTGACGTTCTGCTTGCCACGGGTGCGGTCCCAGACCGTCAACAACGGCCCGACGCCGGCCCCGGCAATGTCGATGGAGCCCGACAGCAACGCATCGTTGACCGCCGCGCCGCCGGACAACTGGGTCCAATCGACCTTGATCTCGATGCCCTCCTGTTTGCCGTATTTTTCGATCAATTGTTGATCGCGGACCACGTTCAGCAGCAAGTAAACAATGCCGAACTGTTCGGCGATACGAATCTCGCCCTCGGCGTGGGCGCTGGCCGGCGTGACCAGGCTGCCGGCCAGCAAACTGAATCCCAGGCCGATGGCGGCGGCCAGCGGTGCAAAAGCAATGCGTTTGGACATGGTGATACTCCGGGCTCTTTGCGCGAGGCGCAGCCGATCAGAAAGGGGCGTCGCCCTGGATGGTGGTGCGATACAGCTTGCGGCGCAGATGACTCGGGCAACCGGCGGCCAAGTGGATCAACGAGCGGTTGTCCCAGAACACCAGGTCATGGGGCTGCCATTGATGGCGATAGATGTTCTGCGGCAACACGCTGTAGGCATACAACTCGGCCAGGATGGCTCTGCTTTCGTCCTCCGGCAGACCGACGATGCGGGTGGTAAACCCCTCGCTGATGAACAACGCCTTGCGCCCGTTTTCCGGGTGCGTACGCACGATCGGATGCACGACTTCGGCAACCTGGGCCAGTTGCTCTGGTGTGAGCGTCGGGCGCCAGTTGCCTTCGAATTTGGTCTCGCTGTAGCGCGCCGTGTAGGAATGCGCCGCCGAACGGCCTTCCACGGCTTTACGCAGCGTTTCGGGCAGACCGTCCCAGGCTTTGTGCATGTCGGCAAACAACGTGTCGCCGCCTTCGCTCGGCAGCTCCTGGGCGTGAAGCATCGAGCCGAGGCTGGGCAGTTCCTTATACGAAAGGTCCGAATGCCAGAACTTGCCGGCATCGCCGAGGCCGATGGATTGGCCGTTTTCGATGATGTTGGAGACGATGAGGATTTCCGGATGCCCGGCCAACAGGAACTGCTTGAGCACATGGATCTGCAGCACGCCAAAACGGCGGCTGAAGGCGATCTGTTGTTCCGGGGTGATGCGTTGGTCGCGGAACACCACGACGTGATAGTCCAGATGCGCGCGATGGATGCGGGCGAAATCCTGGTCGTTGATCGGTCGGGACAGGTCCAGCCCGACGATTTCGGCGCCTACGGCATCGCGCAACGGACGGACGTCGAACGACTGCGATGCAATGTTCGCGATAGGTGAATCTGGAGAATAAGAGACGGCTGACATACATCACTCCCACGCACGACGCGCTTGAACAGGCGCGCAATCGATCAAAACTCACGGCGTTACCGTGTTGGTTTATGTCGTGCGGCGCGCCGATTGGTCGGCAGGTACGCAGGGGGATGACTTTAAAGGTATAAGAACAGTAATTTAAATACCGTTAACGAATAACGATATGACCTGGAGTTTTGCACCGCACCGCTGTGGGAGCAAGGCTTGCCCGCGATGAAGACAACGCGATCTTTCAGGAACCGAGGCGCCTGTTTCGCGAGCAAGCTTTGCTCCCACACATGGGAATGTAGCCAGGGTGCTACCGCTCGTGCAATGCCTCGGCCCGGGCCTTGATGATCGGTTTGAGCAGATAGCTGAGCACGGTTTTCTTGCCGGTGATGATGTCCACCGAGGCGACCATGCCGGGAATGATCAGCAGCGGTTTTTCATCGGTGCCCAGGTGGCTGCGCTCGGTGCGCAGCTTGATGATGTAGTAGGTGGTTTTCTTGTCTTCATCGGTGATGGTATCGGCGCCGATCTGTTCCAGCTTGGCTTTCATCCCGCCATAAATGGTGTAGTCGTAGGCGGTGAATTTCACCGTGGCGTCCTGGCCGGGGTGCAAGAAGGCGATGTCCTGTGGCCGGATTTTCGCTTCCACTAGAATGGTGTCGTCCAGCGGCACAATTTCCACCAGGTCACTGCCGGGCTGGATCACCCCGCCGATGGTGTTCACCAGCAACTTGTTGACGATGCCGCGTACCGGCGATGTCACCAGGGTCCGGCTCACCCGATCTTCCAGGGCCTTGCCGGTGGCCTGAGCCTTGTTCAGGTCGGTGCGTGCTTCGTTGAGTTGGGTCAGGGCTTCGCTGCGAAACTTGCCGCGGGTCTCGTCGATCTTGCGCTGCACTTCCTTGATCGCCGATTCGGCGCGGGGAATCGCCAGCGTCGTGGCGTCCAGTTGCCCGCGGGTTTCAACCTCGGCGCGCTTGAGCCGCAGCACTTCCACCGGCGATACCGCACCCTGGGCCACCAACGGCTCGGACATGTTGATTTCCTGGCGTTGCAGCGCCAGGCCGGAGCGGTACTGCGCCTGCTTGGAAACGAACTCGCGCAGTTCCTGCTGACGCTGGATCAATTGTTCCTGCAACCCGCCAATTTCATCGTGCAACTGCTGACGGCGGCTGATGTACAGCGACTCCTCGCTGGCGGCCTGGCCCGGCACGGCCTTGAGCACATCGGCGGGGAAATTCAACGGTCGATCATCGACCTCGGCACTCAGACGTTCGACCCGCAACAGCATGGACAGGCGGTCAGCCTCGGTTTCCCCGACGTTGGAGACAAACCGTGTGTCATCCAGGCGAATCAACGGCGCACCCGCTTCGACGATCTGCCCTTCAGTGACGAACAGCTCGGCGACGATACCCCCCTCCAGGTTCTGGATTTTCTGGATCTTGGACGATGGAATCGCCTTGCCGTCGCCCTTGGTCACTTCGTCGATCACCGCGAAGTTGGCCCACAGACCGAGGAACACAAAGAAGCCGATGATCCCCCAGATCGTCAGGCGCACCACCCGTGGGGCGTCTTCGATCAGGGCTTTGTTGACCTCGGGCAGCGGCTGGCCGTGCAGCGAGGCAGAACCTTTGAAATAGCGGCCGATGGCGTCCTTGAAACCCGACTTAAGCAACACTGATCTGCCCCTTCTTCAACGCTTCCATCACGACCGCTTTCGGGCCGTCGGCCAGTATCTGCCCACGGTCGATCACCAGCAGGCGGTCCACCAGCGACAGCAAGGATGCCCGATGCGTCACCAGCAGCACCGTCTTGTTTTCCACCACGGCGGCCAGGCGCTGTTTCAAGCGCTCCTCGCCCGTGTTGTCCATGGCGCTGGTGGGTTCGTCCAGCAACAGAATCGGCGGGTTGAGCAGCAATGCGCGGGCCAGGGCGACGTTCTGGCGCTGGCCACCGGACAGGTTCTGCCCGCGCTCACCAACCTGCAGTTCATAGCCTTGCGGATGCAGGCGCGCGAACTCATGCACCCCTGCCAGCTCGGCGGCCTGGAGCACCAGCTCGTCTTCGACGTAACGGGCGCCGGAGGTCAGGTTGTCCCGCAGGGTGCCGGCCAGCAGTTGGATGTCCTGGGGCACATAACCGATGTTGTAGCGCAGCTCGCTGACGTCGATCTGGCGGATGTCCACGCCGTCCACCAGCAACGCGCCGTCGTCGGGTTGGTAAAGGCCCACCAGCAACTTGGCCAAGGAGCTCTTGCCCGAACCGCTGCGACCGATGATGCCGATTTTCTCGCCCGGCTTGATCACCAGGTTGATGTTCTTCAGTGCGGCGTTCTGTTGGTTCGGGTAGGTGAAATTCAACTGACGGCATTCAACGGCGCCCTGCAGGACCTTGCGGCTCAGCGGACGCTCGTCGAAGTTGCGCTCCTGGGGCAGCTCCATCATCTGGTCGACCGAAGTCATGGTCACCCGCGCCTGCTGGTAGCGGGTCAGCAGGCCAGACAGCGACGCCAATGGGCTGAGGGCGCGACCGCTGAGCATGTAGCAGGCGATCAACCCGCCCATGCTCAGGTTGCCGTCAATGATCTGGTAAACGCCGAAGACGATCATGATCACCCCGGCCAGTTGCTGGATCAGCAAGGTGATGTTCATCGCCAGGCCGGATAGCATTTTCACCCGCAGCTCGAGACGGCTGAGGGTGCCAATGGTCTGTTCCCACTGGTACTGACGCTCGCTCTCGGCGTTGTTGACCTTCACCGCATCCAGGCCCGCCAGGGTTTCGATCAGGCTGGACTGGCGCTCGGCGCCCAGGGCCATGGTTCGCTCCATGGTTGCCACCAAGGGTTTCTGCAACGCATAGCCGATCAACAGGGCAATCGGGAACGCCAGCACCGGAATCCACACCAGGTGCCCACCGAGGATCGCGATGACCATGAAAATCAGGAGCGTGAACGGCAAATCGATCAGGCTGGTGAGGGTCAGCGAGGCGAGGAAGTCCCGCAGGCTCTGGAACTCATGGATGTTCTGGGCAAAGCTGCCGACCCGCGCCGGGCGGTATTTCATGGCCATGCCGACGATGCGCTCGAACAGCGTGGCCGAAATGATCAGGTCGGTTTTCTTGCCGGCCAGGTCCAGGCACAAACTGCGCAGCATCTTGAGGATCAGGTCGAAGATGTAGGCGCCAGTGATGCCGATGGCCAACACCCACAGGGTCGATTCGGCCTGGTTCGGCACCACACGGTCGTAGACGTTCATCACGAACAGTGGCGCGGCCATGGCGATGATGTTGATCAGCAGGCTGGCGGCGATGGCGTCGGCGTACAGCCAACGGGAACGCTTGAGGGTGTCGCGGAACCACGAACGCGCCCGGGGAATCAGCGTGCCGTGGTTGACGTCAAATTTATGCTGGGGTTGGGCGAAGAAGACCTTGCCGCTGTAGTCATCAGCCAGCAATTCGCGACTGACCGTCACTTCACCGCCATCGCTTTCGCTGAGCAGCAGCCGCGCCTGGTCGTCACCAACCCAGCCCAGCAACACGGCGCTGCGCCCGTCCTTGAGCAGCAACAGGGCCGGCATGGCGATGGTCGGGATCTGTTCAAGCTTGCGTTGCAGCACCCGACCTTGCAAACCGGCACGGGCCGCTGCGCGCGACAATAACTCGACGCTCAGCCGTTGCTTGGCCAGCGGTAGGCCCGTGGTGAGCATCGCCGCGCTGGCCGGCTTCTGATGCAGCATGCAGAGCGCCAGCAAACCGTCCAGCAACGGGTCATCGTGCAGCGTGCGTGGATCATGGATGAGTTCGACTCGACTGACTTCTGATTCCACGCTCGGCACTCTTTGCTGATCAAAACTGGATGGATGACTCAATTCATCCCAGGCAACTGAACCTTGGGCTTAACGTCATTCTGCACAACCGATGCCAACGGCGCGACCACGCCCTGACTTTTGAGCAACTGACCCATGGTCGCCTTGATCCGATATTGGGTGAACAGTTGCACATTCTTGATTTCCGCCAGGCGGCGGGAGGCGCTGAACAGCTCGTTTTCGCTGTCGAGCAAGTCAAGCAGGGTCCGCTCGCCAAGGCTGAACTGTTTCTGGTAGGCGGTGCGCACGCTCGTGCTGTGATCTACGTATTGTTGGGCGATCGGCACTTGGGCGTTGGCGTTGTTCAAGGCGTTCCAAGCCAGGCCCAGCTCTTCATTAAGCTGGCGCAGCGCGTTGTTGCGGATATCCAGGGCCTGATTGGACAGGTACGACTTGGACTCCAGGTCCGCCTTGTTGCTGCCGCCGGCATACAGGTTGAAACGCATGCGCAGCATGGCTTGCCATTCATTGTTGTGACCGTTCTGGCCGTCCAGGTCGTTGTCGGCGGTGCGACCCAGTTCAGCGTCGAAGCGTGGGTAGAAGCTCGACTTGGCGGCCTCGTACTGCTGCTCGGCAGCCGCGATGTCCGCTTCGGCAGAACGCAGTACCGGGCTGTTTTCCAGCATTTGGGCGCGGGCTTCGGTCAGGTTGGCCGGCAACAGCGCCAGAAAATCGGCGGGACGATCCAGTTGATCGGGCAGTTGGCCCACCGCACTGAGGTAATTGGTCTCGGCGTCGGCCAGGTTGGTTTGTTCGGTGATCAGGTTATTGCGGGCCTGGGCCATCCGCGCTTCGGCCTGGTCCAGGTCGGCACCGCTGCCCACGCCACGACTGGTGCGCAGCTTGATCTGGTCGAAGATGCGCTCGTGGCTCTTGAGGTTTTCCTCGGCCAGGCGCACGAACTCGCGACGGGTCAGCACGTCCAGGTAAACCTGGGCCACGGTCAGCCCGGTGCGCTCGGAGGCGTCCAGCAACGAATAGGCACGGGCATTGACGGTAGCTTGTTGACGCCCCACTTCGCTCGACGTCGCAAAACCGTCAAAAACCATTTGCGACAGGCGCAGGCTCGACTCGCTGCGGTTCAAGGTTTCCCAATGATTGGTGCCACCCGAACGGGTAGTGACGCTGTCGGTACCTTCCCGGCCATACCCAGCTGCGAGATCCACCCTAGGCAGGTAGCCGCCCTTGGCCGCCTTGAGCTGGTAGTCCGCCGCGAGGCGACTGTTCACACCCGCCTGAATTTCAGGGTGGACATCCAGCGCCTGTTGCATGGCCTGCGGCAAGGTTTGTGCTTGGACGAAACTGGCGGCGAGGGCGAAGGGTAAAGCCATGAACAAGGGCGAACGCATAGTGGATTTCTTCCTGAAACACTTGTCTTGGATCACAGCGAAACGTGGCGCTGCATCGGATGATGGCAACCGGAATAACCGTATGTCGGAAAGTTCAAAGCAGGAGCTGGAACATGCACCGAAAGAACAGGTCGCCGCTTAAATATCAATGTGACATTGCGGCAGCGATTGTTTAGGATGGCCAGCATAAGGTCAATACTTTGGCACAAACAAATCATCCAAAAAAAATCAGCCAAAATATTGACACCGAAAAGCGTCAAAACAACCTTATTTAGTGAAACAAGAACGTCCAGACCGTTGCTGCCATTGGCCGCGGGTCCATGGAAGTCTACTGAGCGTGGCACCCGGAGAGTCTTCAATGAGCAGTGTTGTTGCCGTTGTCAAAAGCATTGTCGGTCAGGTTTTCGCCGTATCCCCCGAGGGCATTCGGCGCGTACTCATTGAAGGGGATCGCCTGTACACGGGCGACCAGCTGGACACCGGCCCTGCCGGCGCCGTCACACTGGAGCTGGCCGATGGCCGCTCCCTGGACCTGGGCCGCGACACTCAGTGGAGCGCCAGTGCTCCAGATTCTTCCACTGACCTGGCACAAGCCACCGCTCAGGCCGCGCCGTCGGTAGAAGAGCTACAACAAGCCATCGCCGCAGGCGTCGACCCGACGACCGCCCTGGAAGCCACCGCCGCCGGCGCTACCGCCGCAGGTACGGGTGGTGCCGCCGGTGGCGGCCACAGCTTTGTGGTGCTGGATGCCACCGCTGGCAGCGTCGATCCCACCGTGGGTTTCCCGACTGAAGGTTTGAGCACGGCCGCAGCCGCTGACGACGACATCACAGGCGGCGACACCAATGCTGACACCACAGCCAACGCGCTGCTCAATTCGACTTTGACCCTGAGCGCCACCCCGACTCTGACCGAGGCCGGCGGCGTGCTGGTCTACACCGCGACCGTTACCCAGGCGCCCCAGACCGACCTGACCGTGACCCTGTCCAACGGCTCCGTGATCGTGATTCCTGCCGGACAAACCACCGGCAGCGTCAACGTACCGCTGGCACCGAACGACACCGTCTACAACGACCCAAGCCAGATCAGCGTGACCGTCACCGGTACCACTGGCGGCAGCGGCATTGCCGTGACCCTGCCTACCACGCCGGCCGTAACCCAGATCACCGACACCATCGACACCACCAACGTCACCCTGTCGGCAGACAATACGGTGACTGAAGGTGGCCAGATCACCTACACCGCTACCCTGACCAACCCGGCTCAAACTCCAGTGACCGTGACCTTGAGCAACGGCTCGGTCATCACCATCGCTGCGGGCCAGACCACCGGTACCGTCGCTGTCGATACCCCGGCCAATGACGTCTACAACAATGGCAGCACCGTCAGCACCACTATTACCGGTGCAACCGGCGGCAATTTTGAAAACCTGGTGCCAAGCACCACGCCTGCAGTTACCACAATCACTGATTCGGTCGATGCTACCGGCCTGACTTTGACCGCCAGCGATACCATCACTGAAGGCGGCCAGATCACTTACACCGCGACCCTGACCAACCCGGCTCAAACTCCAGTGACCGTGACCTTGAGCAATGGCTCGGTCATTACCATCGCTGCGGGCCAGACCACCGGTACCGTCGCTGTCGATACCCCGGCCAATGACGTCTACAACAACGGCAGCACCGTCAGCACCACTATTACCGGTGCAACCGGCGGCAATTTTGAAAACCTGGTGCCAAGCACCACGCCTGCAGTTACCACAATCACTGATTCGGTCGATGCTACCGGCCTGACTTTGACCGCCAGCGATACCATCACTGAAGGCGGCCAGATCACTTACACCGCGACCCTGACCAACCCGGCTCAAACTCCAGTGACCGTGACCTTGAGCAACGGCTCGGTCATCACCATCGCTGCGGGCCAGACCACCGGTACCGTCGCTGTCGATACCCCGGCCAATGACGTCTACAACAATGGCAGCACCGTTAGCACCACTATTACCGGTGCGACCGGCGGCAATTTTGAAAACCTGGTGCCAAGCACCACGCCTGCAGTTACCACAATCACTGATTCGGTCGATGCTACCGGCCTGACTTTGACCGCCAGCGATACCATCACTGAAGGCGGCCAGATCAC
>NZ_JBSPTN010000006.1:358517-467619 GCF_053850495.1 Pseudomonas sp. CFBP 5748 | reverse complement strand
GGTGGGTGATGACGGGATCGAACCGCCGACATTCTGCTTGTAAGGCAGACGCTCTCCCAGCTGAGCTAATCACCCTTCGCTTTCGGTGTGGCGCGCATTCTACGGAGCACTCCCAAAGCTGGCAAGCACTTTTTAAATTAATTTTTTCAGGCCTTCCAAAGGCTTAGCGAAGGGTTGGCCTATGGCGCTGCGAAGAGAATAATGCCCCCCTTTGTATAAAGGAGAGACTCACCCCATGTGGTTCAAAAACCTGCTTATCTATCGCCTGACCCAAGATCTGCCTTTTGATGCCGAGGCGTTGGAAACTGCACTGGCCAGCAAACTGGCGCGTCCATGTGCAAGCCAGGAGTTGACCACTTACGGTTTCGTCGCGCCGTTTGGCAAAGGCGAAGACGCCCCCCTGGTGCATATCAGCCAGGACTTCCTGCTGATCGCCGCGCGCAAGGAGGAACGCATATTGCCTGGCAGCGTCGTACGCGATGCCCTGAAGGAAAAGGTCGAAGAGATCGAAGCCGAGCAAATGCGCAAGGTCTATAAAAAGGAACGAGACCAGCTCAAGGATGAAATCATCCAGGCGTTCCTGCCGCGTGCGTTCATTCGTCGCTCGTCCACCTTCGCCGCCATCGCGCCGAAACAGGGCCTGATTCTGGTGAACTCCGCCAGCCCGAAACGCGCCGAAGACCTGCTGTCGACCCTGCGCGAAGTCATCGGCTCGCTGCCAGTGCGCCCACTGACAGTCAAAATGGCCCCGAGCGCCACCATGACCGACTGGGTCAAGACCCAGAAAGCCGCGGACGACTTCTTCGTGCTGGACGAATGCGAACTGCGCGACACCCACGAAGACGGCGGCATCGTGCGCTGCAAGCGCCAGGACCTGACCAGCGACGAAATCCAGCTGCACCTGAACACCGGCAAGGTGGTGACGCAATTGTCGCTGGCCTGGCAGGACAAGCTGTCCTTCGTGCTCGACGACAAAATGGTGGTCAAGCGCCTGAAGTTCGAAGACTTGTTGCAGGACCAGGCGGAACAGGACGGTGGCGACGAAGCCCTCGGCCAACTGGACGCCAGCTTCACCCTGATGATGCTGACGTTCGGCGAGTTCCTGCCGGCGCTGGTTGAGGCGTTGGGCGGGGAAGAGATTCCGCAGGGGATCTAAAGGCCAGATTGGTTACCCTTGTGGAAGATTCCACAGGGGATCTAAAAGCCAAATGGTTACCCTTGTGGGAGCGGGCTTGCTCGCGAAGGCGGTGGGACAGTCACAGAAATGTTGACTGACACGCCGCCTTCGCGAGCAAGCCCGCTCCCACATTGGTTTTTGTGGTGTTATTAAAAATAAGGATCAGGTCATGCGCGCATTGGCTGCATTGAGTCGCTTTGTCGGCAACACCTTCGCTTACTGGGTACTGATTTTCGCGGTGCTGGCCTTCTTACAGCCGCAGTGGTTCGTCGGCCTGAAAGTCGCCATCGTGCCCTTGCTGGGGCTGGTGATGTTCGGCATGGGCCTGGCGCTCAAGGTGGAAGACTTCGCCGAAGTGGCCCGTCATCCGGGCCGCGTCGCCCTGGGAGTGGTTGCTCAATTCGTGATCATGCCCGGTACGGCGTGGCTGCTGTGCCAAGTGTTCAGCCTGCTACCGGAGATCGCCGTCGGCGTGATCCTGGTGGGTTGCTGCCCGAGCGGTACATCCTCCAATGTCATGGCCTGGCTGGCGCGCGGTGACCTGGCCCTGGCCGTGGCGATTTCCGCCATCACCACCCTGCTCGCCCCTCTGCTGACCCCCGCGCTGATCTGGCTGCTGGCCTCGGCCTGGTTACCGGTGTCGTTCTCGGCGCTGTTCTGGTCGATCCTGCAAATCGTCCTGTTGCCGATCGCATTGGGCATCATTGCCCAACGCCTGTTGGGTGCCCGGGTTCGTCATGCCGTAGAAGTCCTGCCGCTGATATCCGTGGTGAGCATCGTAATCATCGTCGCGGCGGTGGTAGCGGCCAGTCAGGCGAAAATCGCCGAATCCGGCCTGCTGATCATGGCCATCGTGATGCTGCACAACAGCTTCGGTTACCTGCTGGGGTATTTCACCGGGCGCCTGTTCGGGTTGCCACTGGCCCAGCGCAAGACCCTGTCGCTGGAAGTGGGCATGCAGAATTCCGGCCTGGGCGCCGCGTTGGCCAGCGCGCATTTCTCGCCACTGGCGGCAGTGCCCAGCGCGCTGTTCAGCGTCTGGCACAACATTTCCGGGGCATTGCTCTCGACCTATTTCCGGCGCATGAGCGAAAAACAGGACCGTGAACTGCTCGCCCGACAAACAGCGGACTGACAGGCAGACTTGATCGAGCGGTCAATAATTGGCACTCTATCGCCCAGCGCGGGGACGACCCCGCCACTCGATCAAGCTCTATCCGGGGACGACCCCATCCATCGATGGAGGTGTGTGATGTCCTGGATCATTCTGTTTTTTGCCGGCCTGTTCGAAGTCGGCTGGGCGGTCGGCCTGAAGTACACTGACGGCTTCAGCCGCCCGCTCCCCACTGCACTGACCATTGCCGCCATGGCGATCAGCCTAGGCCTGCTCGGCCTGGCGATGAAGGAATTGCCCTTGGGCACGGCCTATGCGATCTGGACCGGGGTCGGTGCCGTGGGCACGGTGATCGCTGGGATCATTTTGTTTGGGGAATCGATGGCGTTGGTTCGGTTGGCCAGCGTGGCGTTGATCGTTGCCGGGTTGATCGGGCTCAAGGTCAGCGTCTGAATGCTCCTGCAGGAGCAAAGTCTGTGGGAGCAAGGCTTGCCCGCGATAGCGATCGCAAGGACGCATCGCGAGCAAGCGTTGCTCCCACAGGTTTTAATCCCACAAGCCTTTTGCTCCCACCGTTTTTCGTTCTAGCGGACAGTCCCGCGCAACTCTCCCACCAACGCCTGCAACTGCGAAGGCGTTGCCGTCTCGACCGCTATCGCCGACCCCGCCACCAGCGTCACCCGCGACCAAAACCGGCGAAACAGGCCCTTGGCCGGGTCACGACTGAAGAAACTGCCCCACAAGCCTTGCAATGCCAAGGGAATCACCGGCACAGGGGTCTCCTGGAGGATGCGCGTCAATCCACTCTTAAACTCATTGATCTCACCGTCAGCCGTCAGTTTTCCTTCAGGGAAGATGCACACCAACTCACCGTCCTTCAGGTATTGGGCGATTCGCGTGAAGGCCTTTTCGTAGATGTGAATATCTTCCTGACGCCCGGCAATCGGAATCGTCCCGGCTGTGCGGAAGATGAAATTCAACACCGGCAGGTTGTAGATCTTGTAGTACATCACGAAGCGAATCGGCCGACGCACCGCACCGCCAATCAGCAAGGCATCGACGAAGGACACGTGATTGCAGACCAACAGCGCCGCCCCCTCATCGGGAATCGCGTCGAGGTTGCGATGCTCCACGCGGTACATGGAATGGCTGAGCAGCCAGATCATGAAACGCATGCTGAACTCGGGGACGATCTTGAAGATGTAGGCGTTGACGCCGATGTTCAGCAGCGACACCACCAGGAACAGCTGCGGGATCGTCAGTTTGGCCAGGCTCAGCAAGACGATGGAGACAATCGCCGAGACCACCATGAACAACGCGTTGAGAATGTTGTTGGCGGCGATCACCCGCGCCCGTTCGTTCTCGACGGTGCGCGACTGGATCAGCGCGTACAGCGGCACGATGTAGAAACCGCCGAAAATGCCAAGGCCGAGGATGTCGATCAGTACCAGCCAGGCGTGGCCGAAGCCGAGCACTTGGAGCCAACTGTGCCCCTCGACGCTGTCGGGAATCCCACCGGAATGCCACCACAACAGCAACCCGAATACGGTCAGGCCGAAGGAGCCGAACGGCACCAGGCCGATCTCGACTTTACGCCCGGAGAGCCGTTCGCAGAGCATCGAACCCAAGGCGATGCCCACCGAAAACACGGTCAGGATCAAGGTCACCACGGTTTCGTCGCCGTGCATCCATTCCTTGGCATAGGCCGGGATCTGCGTCAGATAAATCGCCCCGACGAACCAGAACCAGGAGTTGCCGACAATGGAACGCGACACTGCCGGGGTCTGTCCCAAGCCCAGTTTCAGAGTGGCCCAGGATTGGCTGAAGATGTTCCAGTTCAGGCGCATTTGCGGCGAGGCGGCGGCCGCCCGCGGAATGCTGCGGCTGGCCAGGTAACCAAGCACGGCCACGCCGATAATCGCGGTCGAGACGACGGGGGCGTAATGCGCCGAGGACATCATGATCCCGGCGCCGATGGTGCCGGCGAGGATCGCCAGGAACGTGCCCATCTCCACCAGCCCATTGCCGCCGACCAGTTCATCCTCGCGCAACGCTTGCGGCAGGATCGAATATTTCACCGGGCCGAACAGCGCCGAATGGGTGCCCATGGCGAACAGCGCCACCAGCATCAACCATAGATGATCGAACAGAAAACCCACCGCGCCGACCACCATGATGGCGATTTCGCCGAGCTTGATCAGACGAATCAACGCGTCCTTGGCGAATTTTTCCCCGAACTGCCCCGCCAGCGCCGAGAACAGAAAGAATGGCAGGATAAACAGCAACGCACAGAGGTTGACCCAGATCGAGCGGTCACCGTCGATGGTCAACTTGTAGAGGATGGCGAGAATCAGCGACTGCTTGAAAATGTTGTCGTTGAACGCGCCCAGGGACTGCGTGATGAAGAACGGCAGGAAGCGCCGCGTGCGAAGCAAGGTGAACTGCGAAGGGTGACTCATCTTCCATGTTCCTGAGTGGCGTGGACGCTTATTGGAATGAAGCTTTTCGATCCAGGCCACACATTACCTGTCTTTAGCGATTATTTCGCCAGCCCCGCAATACACGGTGACACGAACAACTCACCGTGCCAGGCCCCGAGAACGGTACGCCGAGCCACGATCAGCCACATCACCACCAGCATCGCCACCAACCCGCAACCGAACACGCTGAAAAAACCCAGGTTCAGCAGGTCCGCCAGCTTCAACGTGGTCAGCGCATACACCCCCAAGGGGAAGGTAAAGCCCCACCAGCCGAGGTTGAACGGGATACCGGCGCGCAGATAGCGTGCGGTGATCAGCATTGCCATCAACATCCACCAGAACCCCAGGCCCCATAGCGTGATGCCGGCCACCAGGCCCAAGCCGGCGGCGATGTCGCCGACGCCAGGCAAACCATTGGCAGTAAAGATCATGGGGGCATCGCTTCCCAGCAGCAACATGCCCAAGGCACCGGTGCCGATCGGGCCGAGGGCCAGCCAGCTCGAGGCGGCCATGTTTTCGTGGGGCAGTTTGTGCAGGGCCATGCGCAACAGCAAAATCGTCAGAATGCTGAACGCCACCGGTAGGGAAAAGGCCCAGAGTACGTAGCTGGTTACCAGCATGACCAGTTGCGCATGTGCGTCGGCCAGATGCGGTGCCAACAGCCCGCCGCTGGCGGCAGCGACTTCGGCGGCCACCACCGGCAACAGCCACACGGCGGTCATCTGGTCGATGCGGTGTTCCTGGCGAGTGAACATCAGGAACGGAATCAGCACGCCGCAGGCCAGAGACATGACCACGTCGATCCACCATAACGCCTCCGCCAACGGCAGCACACCGTCGCCCCAGCGCGGCAGGCCAAACACCAGAAAGCCATTGATGATCGTCGCCAGCCCCATGGGAATCGTGCCGAAAAACATCGAAACCGTTGAATGGCCGAAAATCCGCCGCGCCTCGTCGAAGAACAACACCCACCGTGCGCTGTACAACCCGGTGAACAACACGAACAGCACGATGTTGAACAACCACAACCCTTCGCCCAGGAGGCGCAGGCCCGGAACATTCCCAGGCCATTGCGCCAAGGCCAGCGCCAGGACACCGGTGCCCATGACCACGGCAAACCAGTTAGGCGTGAATTGGCGAATGGCTTCCAGTGGCCTGGGCAAATGACTCAAGGGACGAAA
Organism: Pseudomonas sp. CFBP 5748; assembly: GCF_053850495.1. Classification (NCBI taxonomy): domain Bacteria; kingdom Pseudomonadati; phylum Pseudomonadota; class Gammaproteobacteria; order Pseudomonadales; family Pseudomonadaceae; genus Pseudomonas; species Pseudomonas sp. CFBP 5748. The sequence continues at coordinate 461,667 of NZ_JBSPTN010000006.1, read as the reverse complement.
GCGGGTCTTGGCGGTGCAGCATGTCATGGCGAACTCCTGTCCTCGGATGAGGTGGAGCCATGCTAGATCCGGATCGAATATCTATATAACGGGTAATTTCTCTATATGTAATCGGTTTTACAGATAACCATTAAACACTGCCTTCGGTTTCGATCACTAGAATTCGGGCTTCTCCCAACGGCTTGGCCACATGCTCGGTGCCCACCGAGGCGTAGAAAATATCCCCCGTCTGCAGCAACGTATCTTTTTCCACGCCCTGCTCCCGATAGCACATCTGCACCTGCCCATCGAGCACCACGAAAACTTCCTGACCGTCATTGATGTGCCATTTGTACGGCTGATCAGTCCAGTGCAGGCGCGTGGTGATGCCGTTCATGTTGGCAATATCCAGCGCCGCCCAGGCACGCTCGCCAGTGAAGGATTTGCTGCGAATAATTTTCAAGGAAATCGTCCGGCAAAAATGATGAGACGCCAAGACTAACCCACTGCCAGCGGCGCCTGCACTCCTGGTTTCAAGGCCGAACACCCTCGCCCGCCGGTTTTACCGACTGACGCACCAGCCCCAGTAGCGCAGCGGCCGATAACACAATTAACACTGCACCATAGCCATCGGTGGTCGGGATCAACCCGAACACCCGCGTCAGGTTCCCGGCCAGCAGCGATGGCAGGCTGAACGCCAGGTAGCTGAGGACATAAAACGCCGACATCAAGCCGGCCCGCTCGTGGGGCAAGGCCAGCGGCATGATGCTGCGCAAGGCGCCCAGGAACCCTGCGCCGAAACCGCTGCCGGTGACCAGCGTACCGGCGAAGAACAACGGCAAGCTGGCGCCGTGTACCGCGACCAGCAGCAGCGCCAGGCCGATCACCAACAGGCTCGCGGACAGGCGCAGCATTTTGTCGGCTTCCTGGTTGCGTAGCGTATAGATGGACAACGCGCCGGTGAGTGTCAACACCGCCACCAACGCCCCACCGATCAGGTTGGACGTCGATCCGGTCGCTGCCCGTACCAGGGAAGGCGCCAGTGACAGATAGAAGCCGCCCACCGCCCAGGCCGCCAGGTTCAGCGGCAGTACCAACCACAAGGCCCGTCGCGCCTGGAGCGGCACATGCAAGGTCGGACGCAGGGACTGCCAGGCCCCGGGTTGCGGGCTGACGCTTTCAGCCAGGCGCCAGAGATAAAGGGCCTGGGCCAGGAACAGCCCGAGCAGAATCCAATACGTCAGTTGCAACGGCCGCGGCGCGAACTCAGCCAGCAGGCCACAGCCCAGCGCCCCGCACGCCATGCCCAACAAGGGCGCGACGCTGGTAATCAGCGGGCCTTGCCGACGGTCGAAGTCCAACAACGCAGCGCCCAGCACACTGGTCGCCATGCCTGTGGCGAAGCCCTGGATCAACCGGGCACCGATCAGCCAGGCGACACTGTCAGCGTTGATGAACAGCAGCATCGCCAGCATATTGAGCAACAGCGCCACGAAGATCACCGGTTTGCGGCCCAGGTAGTCCGACAGCGAACCCACGATCAGCAGGGCAGCCAACAGACTGAAGGCGTACACACCGAATATCAGCGTCAGGATCGCTGGGGAAAACTGCAATTGCTCCTGGTAGAGGTGATACAACGGCGTCGGCGCACTGGACGCGGCGAGAAAACCGAGCAAGGTAATCGCCAGGAATATCAGGCTGGCACCGGTTGAAGCTGGACGGGACATGGGCACGCTCCACAAAAGCCTTCGGCAAAAGCTAATTTTTAGCTTTTGCCGAGTGTGCTACTGGTATGCGCTTAAAGCAAATTCTTTGTGTTAAGGTCCGATGCATGGCTATTAAAGAAGGTTTACGCCCCGGCGGCAGAAGCGCCCGGGTCCAAGAATCGATTCATTCGGCGGTCCGCGAGCTGCTGCAAGAGCAGGATCGCGCCAGCCTGACCGTGCCGCAAATTGCTGCGCGCGCAGGCGTAACGCCGTCCACCATCTACCGGCGCTGGGGCGATCTGCCGGCGCTGCTGGCCGACGTCGCCATCGCCCGCATGCGCCCCGACAGCGAACCGGCCAACACCGGCAGCCTGCGCGGCGACCTGCGCGCCTGGGCCGAGCAATACCTGGACGAAATGAGCTCCGAGCCCGGTCGTAACATGATGCGCGACATCCAGGCCTGCGCCACGCCGGGGTATTGCGTGGGGATCATCAGCAGCCAGTTGCAGATCATCCTGGATCGCTACCCCGATGCGCCGAACCCGGGCGTCGATCGGCTGATCAATGTAGTGGTGGCGCCGACGGTGTTTCGCATCCTCTTCGCTACCGCGCCGTTGGCGGTCGAGGAGTTGTATCGGTTGGTGGATGTGGCGTTGGGTCAGTAACGCCGCCATCGCGAGCAAGCTCGCGATGAGGTCCGCCAGGCCCCCCATAACCCAATGCTGATCGCAACCCGCGACACCCCGCCACGCCTCGACCTTGGTCGACACTGACGAACCCGAGCGGGCATGCGAGACTGTCCTGCCGGGCTCAAGTCCCGGTGTCTTTGTCCGGGAGTTTCCATGTCGTTGTCCAGCGGGCTGATCGCCGTTGTCGCCCTGGCCTATATGGCCATCATGTTCGCCATCGCCTTCTACGGCGACCGGCGCAGCACGCCGCTGCCGCCGCGAGTGCGCGCGTGGGTCTACAGCCTGTCGCTGGCGGTGTACTGCACCAGTTGGACGTTCTTTGGCGCCGTGGGCCAGGCTGCCGAACAGCTCTGGTCCTTCCTGCCGATCTACCTCGGGCCGATCCTGCTGCTGGTGCTGGCGCCGTGGGTCCTGCAGAAGATGGTGATGATCAGCAAACAGGAGAACATCACCTCCATCGCCGACTTCATCGCCGCCCGCTACGGCAAGTCCCAATCCCTGGCGGTGGTGGTCGCATTGATCTGCCTGGTGGGCGTGCTGCCGTACATCGCCTTGCAACTCAAGGGCATCGTGCTCGGGGTGAACCTGTTGATCGGCGCCGGCGCCGACGCCATGGGCACCCGCGCCCAGGATACCGCGCTGATCGTCTCGCTGATCCTGGCGCTGTTCACCATCCTGTTCGGCACGCGCAACCTCGACGCCACGGAACACCACCGCGGCATGGTGCTGGCGATTGCCTTTGAGTCAGTGGTCAAGCTGCTCGCCTTCCTCGCCGTTGGCGCATTCGTGACCTACGGGCTTTACGACGGTTTCGACGACCTGTTCAACCAGGCGATGCTTGCACCGCGCCTGGAGCAATACTGGAAAGAAACCATCAATTGGCCGTCCATGGTGGTGCAGACCGGGGTGGCGATGATGGCGATCATTTGCTTGCCGCGACAGTTCCACGTGACCGTAGTGGAGAACATCGAGCCCCAGGACCTGCGCCTGGCCAAGTGGGTGTTCCCCGCCTACCTGGCCTTGGCAGCGTTGTTCGTGGTGCCCATCGCCCTCGCCGGGCAAATGATGCTGCCCAGCTCGGTGCTGCCAGATTCGTTCGTCATCAGCCTGCCGCTGGCCCAGGCCCACCCGGCCCTGGCGGTACTGGCGTTCATTGGCGGCGCCTCGGCGGCCACCGGCATGGTGATCGTCGCGAGCGTGGCGCTGTCCACCATGGTCTCCAACGACATGCTGTTGCCCTGGCTGTTGCGCCGCAACAACGCCGAGCGGCCCTTCGAAGTGTTCCGCCAGTGGATGCTCTCGGTCCGCCGGGTGAGCATCGTGGTGATCCTGCTGCTGGCCTACGTCAGCTACCGGCTGCTGGGGTCGACGGCGAGCCTGGCGACCATCGGCCAGATCGCCTTCGCCGCCGTGACCCAACTGGCCCCCGCCATGCTCGGCGCGCTGTACTGGAAACAGGCTAACCGTCGTGGTGTGTTCGCCGGCCTCGCCACCGGGATTTTCCTGTGGTTCTACACCCTGGTGTTGCCGATCGCCGCCCACAGCCTCGGCTGGTCGCTGAACAGCTTCCCAGGGCTGGCCTGGTTGCACGGCAATCCTTTGAACCTGCCGATTACCCCGCTGACCCAAGGCGTCGTGCTGTCCCTGACTGGCAACTTCACCCTGTTTGCCTGGATTTCCGTACTGTCGCGCACCCGCGTGTCGGAACACTGGCAGGCCGGACGTTTCATCGGCCAGGAAATCAGCGCCCGCCCCAACCCCCGCTCGATGCTGGCGGTACACATTGAAGACCTGTTGCAACTGGCCGCGCGCTTCGTCGGCGAAGAGCGCGCGCGCCAGAGTTTCATCCGCTTTGCCTACCGCCAGGGCAAAGGCTTCAACCCAAGCCAGAATGCCGACAGCGAGTGGATCGCCCACACCGAACGCCTGCTGGCCGGTGTGCTGGGGGCCTCATCGACACGGGCAGTGGTAAAGGCTGCGATTGAAGGTCGGGAGATGCAACTCGAAGACGTCGTGCGCATCGCCGACGAAGCCTCCGAAGTGCTGCAGTTCAACCGCGCCCTGCTGCAAGGCGCCATCGAGAACATCACCCAAGGCATCAGCGTGGTCGACCAGTCCCTGCGGCTGGTGGCGTGGAACCGTCGCTACCTGGAGCTGTTCAAGTACCCGGACGGCTTGATCAGCGTCGGTCGGCCGATTGCCGACATCATCCGCTACAACGCCGAACGCGGCCTCTGCGGCCCGGGCGAGGCGGAAGTCCACGTCGCCCGACGCCTGCACTGGATGCGCCAGGGCCGCGCCCATACCTCGGAACGACTGTTCCCCAATGGCCGGGTGATCGAGCTGATCGGTAACCCGATGCCCGGCGGCGGTTTTGTCATGAGTTTCACCGACATCACTGCGTTCCGCGAAGCCGAAAAGGCCTTGACCGACGCCAACGAAGGCCTGGAGCAACGGGTCGCCGAGCGCACCCGGGAATTGTCACAACTGAACCTGGCGCTGACCGCGGCGAAAAGCACCGCCGAGGCGGCCTATCAATCCAAGACCCGTTTCCTGGCGGCCGTCAGCCATGACTTGATGCAACCACTCAACGCCGCGCGCCTGTTCTCCGCCGCCCTGTCCCACCAGCACGAAGGTTTGCCCAGTGAAGCCCGGCAACTGGTGCATCACCTGGACAGCTCGCTGCGCTCGGCCGAAGACCTGATCACCGACCTGCTGGACATTTCCCGCCTGGAAAACGGCAAGATCAACCCGGAGCGCAAGCCATTCGCTCTCAACGAACTGTTCGACACCTTGGGTGCGGAGTTCACGGCGCTGGCCCAGGAACAGGGATTGAAGTTCCGCGTGCGCGGCTCGCGACTGCGCGTGGACAGCGACATCAAGCTGCTGCGACGGGTTTTGCAGAACTTCCTGACCAATGCCTTTCGCTACGCCAAAGGCCCGGTGCTGCTGGGGGTACGTCGGCGCAACGGCGAGTTGTGCCTGGAAGTTTGGGACCGCGGACCGGGCATTGCCGAAGACAAACTGCAGGTGATTTTCGAAGAATTCAAACGCCTGGACAGCCACCAGACCCGCGCCGAAAAAGGCCTGGGCCTGGGCCTGGCAATCGCCGACGGGCTGTGCCGCGTGCTCGGCCATACCCTGCGCGTGCGTTCCTGGCCGGGGCGCGGCAGCGTATTCAGCGTCAGCGTACCGCTGGCCAGCACACAAGCCGTCCTGCCGAGTTCGGTGGCCGAGCCCAACGGCCATTTACCCAGCGGCGCCCAGGTGCTGTGTGTCGATAACGAAGACAGCATTCTGATCGGCATGAACAGCCTGCTGAGCCGTTGGGGTTGCCAGGTGTGGACGGCGCGTAACCGTGAAGAATGCGAGCGCTGGCTCGCCCAGGGCTGCCGGCCCCAACTGGCCCTGGTGGACTTTCATCTGGATAACGGCGAAACCGGCACCGAGCTGATGGCCTGGTTGCGCACCCGCATGGGCCTGCCGATCCCCGGCGTGGTCATCAGCGCCGATGGCCGGCCCGAAATGGTCGCCCAGGTGCATGCGGCGGGCCTGGATTACCTGGCCAAGCCGGTGAAACCGGCAGCGCTGAGGGCGTTGTTGAGTCGGCATTTGCCGTTGTAACAAACAAGCTGTGATTGTGCCACCTGTGGCGAGGGAGCCCTGTGGGAGCAAGGCTTGCCCGCGATGGCGGTCTCAAGGAAGTCATCGCGAGCAAGCTTTGCTCCCACAAGATTCCCTCTCCACAAGTTTCTGCTCAGCCCTGGGTTTTCGCGCTGGTTTCTTCAGGCAACCCAGGCAACCCATCCGCGTCTTCCATTGCACGCTCAAGCAATTCGGCGGGCAAACTCTTGCTGGCCCGGGCGCCAAGCAACTTGAGCTGTTCGCTGCGGCTGATCAGATTCCCACGCCCTTCTGTCAGCTTATTGCGCGCCGCGCTGTAGGCTTTGTCCAACTGCTGAAGGCGGCTGCCGATCTCGTCCAGGTCCTGGATGAACAGGACGAATTTGTCATACAGCCACCCCGCTCGCTCGGCGATTTCCCGGGCGTTCTGGCTCTGGCGTTCCTGCTTCCACAAGCTGTCGATCACCCGCAAGGTCGCCAGCAGCGTGGTCGGACTGACGATCACGATGTTGCGGTCAAAGGCTTCCTGGAACAGGTTCGGCTCAGCCTGCAAGGCGGCGGAAAACGCGGCTTCGATCGGTACGAACAACAACACGAAATCCAGGCTGTGCAGCCCATCCAGACGCTTGTAATCCTTACCAGCCAAGCCTTTGACGTGGGCGCGCAACGACACCACGTGTTGCTTGAGGGCGAGCTGGCCAATGGCGTCGTCCTCGGCGGCCACATACTGCTGATAAGCCGTGAGGCTGACCTTGGAATCGACCACCACTTGCTTGTCGCCGGGCAGATAAATCAACACGTCAGGCTGGAAGCGCTCGCCATCCGGGCCCTTGAGGCTGACCTGGGTCTGATATTCGCGGCCCTTCTCCAGGCCGGCGTGCTCAAGCACCCGCTCCAGGATCAATTCGCCCCAGTTACCCTGGGTCTTCTGGCCCTTGAGGGCACGGGTCAGGTTGGTCGCTTCATCGCTCAGGCGCAGGTTCAGCTGTTGCAGCCGCTCCAGTTCCTTGCCCAGGGAGAAACGTTCCCGGGCCTCGGCCTGATAACTTTCTTCGACGCGTTTTTCGAAAGACTGGATGCGTTCTTTCAACGGATCGAGCAACTGGCCCAGGCGCTGTTGGCTGGTCTCGGCGAAGCGCTGCTCACGCTCGTCGAAGATTTTTCCGGCAAGCTCGGCGAACTGTGCCCGCAGCTCATCCCGCGAACCTTGCAGGTCATCCAGGCGTTGCTGATGGCTTTCCTGTTGCTCGCGCAATTCAGCATGCAACGACGCCGCCTGGACATCGAGCCGCCGCAGTTCCGCTTCCTTATTGGCGCGCTCCAGATTCCAGGCGTGGGCCGCATCCCGGGCATTGTCGCGCTCGATCTGCAGCAATTCGACTTCGCGACAGGCAGCGGCGAGCTCGGCTTGCTTGGCGGCATTGGCCTGGCTCAGGTCGCTGATTTCGTCACGGCAGGCATCGAGCTGGGCGTTGAGGCCGTCGTGGGCCATGTGGGCGGTGGCCAGGCGCTCTTCCAGCAAGGCCTGTTCATTCTGCGCGGCGCTGGCCTGGCGTTGCAGGTGCCAGGCCAGTGCGAGCAACGGCACCGCAGCGCCGGCCAGGCCAAACAACAGGCTGGTCAAATCCATAGCCATGACAATTCCTGCCGATCCAATAAAGCCCGAAGGTTAACCAAGCGGCCGGGGGTTGCCCAGCTCAGTCTTCGATTTCACCCAGAGCCTGGCGGGCACGGTGATCCCCGGCCCGGGCAGCTTGGCGCAGCAGCTCGTGACCAATGCGTCGGTCCCGGGCGTTCCCGCATTCACGGCACATCAACTGCCCGAGGCGACTTTGTGCAGCCACCACGCCTTCACGGGCTGGTTGCTTGAGCAGACGACCGGCCAGGTGTTTGACACTGGGGCTGTCTCCCAGGCGCGGGCTGTCGAGCAGCCACTCGGCTACACGCATCGACATACGCTTGGGTGAGGTAACACCGGAGGGTGTGGAAGTAACAGGATTTGATACTGAGCGAAACTTCATAAAGCACTGCGGGACAGATCAGAAGGCGCGCCACTCTACTCCTTTTTTCGCACGGGTAAAGTCGAAAAAAACCAGCACGCCCGTCCTAGAGCAAGCGCTTGGGACAATCCACAGAAGCTGTGGATAACTCAGTGGACAACCGACCCTGAACTCGCCGCAAGCCCTATGGAATGGGGCCTGCGCTCAAACTGACGATTTTTTCACCAGTAAAAAAAAGCGATGTTTTTCATTGACTTAAATTTTGGATACAGGCACCTACCCCAGATTGTTTGCACATGACAGTACGGTGACAAGCCCCATAGCGAGTGTGCACAAGTAACACCTAAACTGGTTATAACGCCGCGATTTCTTGGCGCATCCGGGGGTAAAAACCTGGGGATAACCCGTGGAGTGGCTTTTCTCCCGGCTGACCGGCATCAGGGTTACGCCCTATTTGAATATTTTTTAACCAACGCCCTTCCCTTCAGAGGGGTGATCCGTTAGTATCCGCAGCGTTAGTACCAAGCTGAAAGTCAATTCCGGGTCGAACACATCTCCGCGGTCAGCCTTCCCTCAAGAGAAGCCCTCACCGATAAAAAGAGACCGACCCCCTCGATGGTTTCCAGGTAAACCTTGCACCAACACAGCCTTTGACCCAATGCAAAGGGTGTTGCCAAGCACATTACTCTGACCGAACCAGCCTGCAAATTGATCAGGATCTTCACCCCGGGCCCAGAACCTTTGCCCTTGATGTGTTGCCTGCCCTCCTAAGTACCTACCTGCCAGCCCAAGCGCGCACTTTATATAGCGCTCAAACTGGCTGCTTTGTTCCAGTCGGGTTCTTCGTTCGACCAATGGTGGTCGACGTTACTGGAACGTTTTAACGTTGCACGGTTCTTAACCGTGTCATTTGTAGGAACACCCATAACATGTCTACTCAAATCCATACCCAGGACGCTATCCGCACCCTGACCAACGCTTTTGCCCCAATGAACTGCCTGATCATGGCCGCTCGCAAAGGCTGCTTCAGCTTCACCCTGGTCAACGAACACGGCATCGCTCGTCACAGCGAACGCCTGTACCCCGATCAATACTCCAGCGCCGAACCGCTGCAGGCCGTGATTGAGCGTACCCGTCAGGCACTGGTTGCCTGACACACCAGAAAGGCTGAAACCCAAAAGCCCCGCCGAAAAAGCGGGGCTTTTTGTTGCCTGGAATTTCTCAACCAAGCGCAACGGCTTAAGCACTGGGGGATATAACAGTTATAACCGTTCGCTGAAGATGTTTTAAAAACAGTCCTTTACAGCGGAAATATGACACTACACTTCAAGTCAAGCGGCATGAACCGCTTACGGTGGGGCCTGACCGATCCACTGCTGCCAAGCCCACACCTTTCAGGCCCCGCCCCTTTCACACTTCGAGGGTTTTATGGGTATCGCTGCCAGCGAACTGTGTCGATATGTGATCCGCCCGACGCTCCTTTACCTGGGGCGCCACAGCACAACGGCGGAATCCCTGCTGCTAGGCATTGCCGCCAGCCAGTCGGCCCTGGGTTCGGCCCTGCATGACCGTCGCGGCCATGGCCTCTATCGCATTCCCGAGCCCCGCCACCAAGCGCTTTGGGACCATTACCTGGCGCTGGACCCGGAACGTGCCAGCCTGGTGCGCGGCCTCGCCAGCCAGCATGCCTTTCTCAGCGGCCCGCACCTGGAATTGACCGTCAACCTGCGCTACGCCACGGCCATTGCCTGGCTGCTGGTTGAGGAACAGAACACCCCGCTCCCCGACGCCGACGATCTACTGGGTATGGCCCGGATCTGGCGCCAGACGTTTCACCCTCAAGGGCGCCTGCGAGATTTCACCTGCGCCTGGCAAAACTGTGTCTCACCGCTGAATCAGGTCGCTTGCTGACAGGAAATTTAGAAACTTCCTACAACGTTCGCGAATTTGGTCGGATTGTCCTACAAAACCGCTCTAAATCAAGCGAAACAGGCTATAGCGCTTGAACGAAAATGTTGGTAATTTTCGCCCCGGTGATCATCAGGAGTTTCTAACAATGAAAAAAATCATGCTCAAAACCACCCTTGGCCTTGCCGTGACCTTGGCATCCACACAACTTTTCGCCAGTGGCTTTGCCTTGAACGAACAAAGCATCAGTGGCATGGGCACTGGTTTCGCGGGTCGCTCTTCCGCTGCCGACGACGCAAGCACTGTATTTGGCAACCCTGCCGGCATGTCGCGCCTCAAGCGCCAGCAAGTGACCGGTGGCTTCGCCGCCATTGACGCCTCCACCGACATCAACGATGCCAGCGGCACCCAATCCGGTACCAACAAGGGCGACATGGTGCCGCTCACCGGCGTGCCGATGGGCTATTACGTCAAGCCTATCGATGATCAATGGGCTTTCGGCCTGGGTGTCTACGCACCGTTCGGCCTGATCACCGACTACGATAACAACTTCCAGGGCCGTAACTTCGGCAGCAAGAGCGAAGTGAAGGTCGTGACCTTCCAGCCAACCGTCAGCTACGCCTTCAATGACAAGGTGTCGATTGGTTTTGGACCGACTATCAACCGGATTTCCGGGTCTTTGGAGTCGTCGCTGACCACGCCGTTTTCGCCTAACGACGGTAACGTGAAGATCAAGGGTGACGACATTGGCTACGGCTATAACGTTGGTCTTTTGGTCCAGGCGACCGACACCACTCGCGTTGGCCTGACCTATCACTCCAAGGTCAAGTACAAGCTTGAAGGCCATACCGAAGTGGACGCAGGCGCAGGCACACCTGGGTTCTTGCTGAGTGACGGACGCTACGACGCCTCACTGGACATCACGACGCCTGAGTCCGTGGACTTTTCGGTCACCCAGCAAATCAATGATGCCTGGACCGTCTACGCCGGTAGCACCTGGACCCGCTGGAGCCGCCTGAAAGACATCACCGTGAACAATGACGTCACGGGCGGTGGTGCGCTGAACCCAACCCTCTTCGGCACCATCACCGAAGAACAGAACTGGCACGACACCTGGGCCTACGCCATCGGTACGTCCTACCAGTTGAACAAGCAATGGGTGCTGCGTACCGGCCTGACCTTCGACCAGTCGCCAACCAACAACACCGACCGTTCGCCGCGTATCCCTACCGGCGACCGGACCATCTTCAGCCTGGGTGCCGGTTGGAGCCCGACCGAAGACCTGACCATCGACGTGGCTTACTCCTACCTCAAGGAAGAGAAGGTCAATATCAATCGAAGCAACGCCCTGGGCCAGTCCTACAATGCTGAATACGAAAACAGCGCCAACGGTTTCGGTGTCGGTGCGACCTACCGCTTCTGATGATTTACGGCGAAGCTGAACCGCTCGCCCGCTGAAACGAAAAAAGCCCCGCACTCTGCAAAGAGCCGGGGCTTTTTCGTGGCTGGCGGTCAGGGTTTGGAGGCGATGGCCGTCTCTACCGCCTTGATGAACTCAGGATCGTCAGGTTTGATCCGGCTGGAAAAACTGCCCACGACCTTGCCCTGGCGATCCACCACGTACTTGTAGAAATTCCATTTCGGCGCTGCGGATTGTTCGGCCAGGTGCTTGAACAACGGTATGGCATCAGCACCGCGCACCGGTTGCGGTTCGGTCATGGTGAAGGTCACGCCGTAGTTGACGTAGCAGACCTTGGCCGTTTCCGCGCCATCCTTGGATTCCTGCTTGAAATCGTTGGACGGCACGCCCAGCACTTGCAGCCCTTGGTCTTTGTAGCGCTGGTTAAGCGCCTCGAGGCCTTTGAATTGTGGGGCGAAGCCACAGAAGCTGGCGGTGTTGACCACTACCAACGGCTTGCCGGCGAAGCGTTGGCACAGATCGATGGTTTCCTTGGCCCGCAGCTTGGGCAACGAACCCTCCAGCATTGGTGGGCAATCGGCCGCCCATACGTGCCCGGTCACAGCCAGCAACAGAGCGGGAACAGCAAGCCTGCGCATCAGCATGTCGCAATCTCCTTGAAAGCACCTCAGACCACGACGTTACTCCGCAGCGCCTGACCCCGTCCACCGCTCAGCAGTTGCCCATGCCCAATTGCATCAAGGCCAACCCGCCCTGATGCCAGCCCCACCAGGCAAACGCCAGCAGCAGACCGGCGCCAACGGCAATCAACCATGGGCCGACGCGACTCATGCCGCACCTGCCTGGACTTGCAGACGCGCCACCGGACGTTCGCGCACCGGCCAATTCAACGCCGCCGCCAACAGGCTGAGCAGGATCGACACCTGCCAGATCAAGTCATAACTACCGGTGCGGTCGTACACCACCCCGCCCAACCAGCCACCGAGGAACGAGCCCAACTGGTGGAACAGGAACACGATCCCACCCAGCATCGAGAGATTTCGTACGCCGAACAAGGTTGCGACCGTGCCGTTGGTCAACGGCACCGTCGACAACCACAAGAAGCCCATCGCCATCCCGAACGCATAGGCCGTGGTGGTCGTCACCGGCAGCCACAGGAACAAGCCGATCACCACCGCCCGCACCAGGTACAACCCAGTCAGCAGCCGCGGCTTGGACATGCGCCCGCCCAGCCAGCCTGCGGTGTAGGTGCCGAAGATGTTGAACAACCCCACCAGGGCGAGCACGGTCGTGCCGACGCTGGCCGGCAGGTGTTGGTCCACCAGGTAGGCCGGCAAATGCACGCCGATGAACACCACTTGGAAACCACAGACAAAAAAGCCAATCGCCAACAGCCAAAACCCGGAATGGCTGCAGGCCTCGCGCAACGCCTCGGACAAGGTTTGCTCATGGCCCATAAGCGGCGCCGGCACGTCCTTGAGCATGCTCACCAACGGCACGATCAAGGCCACCAGCAGCCCCAGCGCCAACAGGGCGGCAGACCAACCGAGCCAACCAATCAACCCCAGCGTACCGGGCAACATGGCGAACTGACCGAAGGAGCCGGCGGCACTGGCGATGCCCATGCCCATGCTGCGTTTTTCCGGCGGCACGGCGCGTCCGACCACGCCGAGGATCACCGAGAACGAGGTGCCGGACAGGCCGATACCAATCAACAGACCCGCGCTCAACGACAGCGACCAAGGCGAGTCGGCCATGCCCATGAACAGCAGGCCGACGGCATAGAGAACGCCACCGATCAGCACCACTTTCGCCGCACCGAAGCGGTCGGCCAGCGCGCCGGTGAAGGGCTGCGCCAAGCCCCAGATCAGGTTCTGCAAGGCAATGGCGAAGGCGAACACCTCGCGCCCCCAGCCGAACTCGGCGCTCATCGGCGCCAGGAACAGGCCGAAGCCATGCCGCACACCCAAAGACAACGCCAAAATCAGCGCGCTGCCCACCAGGACCCAACCACAGGTACGCCACATCGATGTCATTGTTATTCTCCGCTCGCGGGTATATACCCGCTTATCATCGAACGAACCGGCATTACGCCAGTTCATCCAGCAAGGCCAGCAACGCCGCGCGCTTCTCGGCGCCCAGCTTATCGATCAACCGTTGTTGCGCCGCTTCCCAGGCCGGCAACGCCGCCGCCAACCGGGCATGCCCGGCTTCGGTGAGTTCGACGATGCGGTTGCGCAGGTCTTCCCCCTCGGCCAACGCCACCAACCCCTCACCTTCCAGCACCCGCAGGTTACGCCCCAGGGTGCTGCGGTCCAGGCCCATGGCCTCGGCCAGAGAGGAAATACTCGGCTGGTCGAGGCGCGCCAGGTTGCTCAGCAAAGAATACTGGGCAACGTTGATCCCGAAGCCATCGAGGGCGCCGTCGTAATACCTGCTGACGCCACGCGCGGCACGACGCAGGTTGATGCACAAACATTGGGAAGGAAGCATGGTGCGTGTATATACCCGTGATTAAGGGAATGCAAATTTTAATGGCGCAACACAAAACCTGTGAATCCACCAAACCCTGAAAAAGCCTAAAATATCAACCAGTTCGACCTGACAGCTGTCGCGACCATTCATCACTCAGCGCCCCCCACCTGTAATGTCTGACAGGTTTCAGCTGGGTTGAATCGAGATATAACGAACCCGTGCCTCCAGCCCTGCACCAGGGCTTCGAAGAAGGGCCGTGTGAACCATGCCGTCAAGCAGTAGGAAGATTCCGCCGCCCCCACGCCATCAATGATGATGAATGGGAGAATTTTCATGTACCACGCCACCGTTGTTCCTGGACATCCGTCGCCCTACCAGACCCGCTTCCAACCCACCGAAAGCAAACCGCCTCAAGCCGTCCGACTGACAAACCGGGAAAAGGAATTTTTGCAGTGGAGCGAGGTTGGCAAGTCTTCCTGGGAGATTGCCATGATCGTCGATTGCAGCGAGGCCAACGTCAATTATCACTTCAATAACATCCGCCGAAAATTCGGCGTCAGTTCACGTCATCTTGCGGGGAAGATTGCGCGTGAGCAGGGGTTGATCTGAGCGATTGATCGCGTATCTACCGCAAAATCTGAAACGAGCAATTCTGGGATGTCGGGCAGGAAATTGCAGCCCAGCTCAATCGCTGTGAAAAAAACGCCAGCCAAAAACATTCGCCACCATGAACAAGTTGGAACTTGGTCATGGTGGCGGGCTGGTGGCATTTACTTGAATGATTGGGTTGCGGGTTGACCTTTTTACTCCAACCAGAAAAGTATTTTGACGAGCACTTACTTTCTCCTTACTCCCCTCAGTTGAGCACCCAGTTCTTCTGTTCGTCTCGCCAGCCTGAAATACGTTTCTAAATTCCAGAGTGTGTCTTCATTATTCAGCGCCCTTGTATAGCTAGTAAAGAGTTGTTGTTGTTCCTTCGTTCTAGCGGCGTTTATAGCTGAGTTTCTAGCGGCTTGTTTTGCGATGTTTTCGGTTTCTCTCGCAGTATTTCTAGCGGTGGTTTCGGCGTTTCTAGCAGCGTCTCTTGCCATCTTTTTTATTTCGTAGAGCTTCTGGGCTCTACTAGGAGGAGATGGGGTTGCGACCGGAGGAACTTCGGGCTTTGAAATTCCGCGTGTTTGATCGAGCATGTTCTGCCCCCCAAAGAGTACTCCTGGGGCGGGTGTTCCTGGAGTACTAGGGGGCACTGTTGGCACGTTAGCAGTACGGGGGGCATCTCCAATTTTCAATACCATAACTGGATTACCAGCTCTCGCAGTCGCATCGGCTGCGGCCGCAGTCGTCCGGATTGAGGGTGCAATACCACCGCTACTAGAACCCCGCGTAAATGAAAGTGGTATTTTATATATCACATGCCCCGTCGGATCCGTAAAACTAATCGGATCCCCGTCACAATAAGCATAAGCATTCACCCCCCCATCCCCAAACGGACTCCAACTGTCCGGACTATGAAACCTCATCAGCAACGGATTGAACGCCCGGTAACCATTGCCCAGCAAATACCACCCGGTCTCATCCCTGACTTCACCGTTATAGCCCGGATGTGAAGCCACCACCTGGGTCGCATCGCGATACCCATAAGCGCTGTAAGCGATTTCAGTCACTTCACCGCCTTCAACCTCCCTGAGCACACTACCGCTGCCGTCACCGGCCAGTATTAAAGACTTTGGGGATGCACCTTCCTGCCGCTCGGCGAGCGTCACTCCATCGGCCGATAGGTAAGTCCTGCTCTGGGTCGGGCTGACTGAATTGACGGGTTTCCCATCGCGATAAAACTGTTGCTCCCGGTGGGTATCGCTGCCGCTGGCCGACAACTGATCGCCGCCGTCGTAAGCGTAAAACCGGCTCACCTCCGAATCGGGCCCACTCACTTCAACCAAACGGGACAGCAGATCATAGGACAAGGAGCGCCCCTCTTCGTCCTTGATCAGGTTGCCGTTGGCATCGTACTCAAGTTCGATATTCGGGTAATCGGCATGGCTGTTGGTGACGCGTGTCAGTTGCACCGGGTCCGGGCCGCTGTATTCGAAACGCGCCGTATTGCTTTCAGTGGCCTGGCCCTTGATGAAGGTCGTGCGCACTTCTTCATGATTAGGCCAGCGCCGGGAAATATTCGCTGCCGTCAGGGTAAAACCTGCGGCAATGCAAAGTGACCGTATCGCCCACCGCCATCGCCTGGTACGGCACCATCCACGGGGTGATGATCAACTCCGCCTTCTCCAGGTCCAGATGAAGGTCATGGGCTTCTCTGATCTGCACCACCGGCAGTGGATTGGGCTGCATCCGAATCGTCATGCTCCGGGTTCCTTATGCTTTAAAAATACTTAATGAAGTTTTTTCAGCGATGCAAAGGACAGCTACTGGGCTCCTGTCTTTAAGATTTACGCCTGAACGAGCGGCTTTGGAACTATCAGAAGTGTTAGGTTTACGCGGAAAAATTTTCGGTTATATTTTATGCGAACCGCATCCTCTAAAAGCTGAGATCAGAATATGAACACTTTCAGAAAGAGCTTTACCCTTCTTTTATTTAGTCTAATAGGTTCCCATTGCATAATCACCGCAAGCAATGCCGCAGGATACATTATGGTTCGTGAAGGTGATGGCGTCCGAGAGTGCAGCATCCCAGCTATTCCAGGGGAGTATTATGTTGGAAACTATGGATGCACAAATGATCAGGCATATACCGTTCGCTTCGTTAACGTACCGTCCGCACTCCACATCACTTTTTTGGATGATCGGTGGCCTGCTGGAGGTAACTGCAGATGGAACGATAGTTGGGAAATAGAAGTTCGCATGACAAAAGACCCGACCACCACTCCCGCTGACAGCTACATATCTCTCGCTGTAATGTACTCAGCACCTTTGAACTCAGTCATTGCACCTGGCGTATTGAAGATCAGGCATCGCGCAGGCGACAGCCAGATCAATGGACATCTTAGCTGCGTAGCTGTCAGCGAAGGAAAATGAAATATTAATATTACTCTTCAAGAGACATTAATATGGCCACCACCACCGCGGTCCACTCCAACGCCTTCAACTTCCTAAGTTTCGTCCAATCCGGAGTCGACGCGCGCACGGGCCAATACACGGTTTCCTTATCTCTACCAGAAGTCAAAACCTGCGAACTCAGCGGCCCGGTGGTGCCCCTGACACTCAACTTCAACCCTCTCAACACCGTCGACGCCGGTTTTGGCCTGGGTTGGGAAATGGGCCTGACGCAATATGCGTCCGACACCCAGATCATCTCGTTGCATTCAGGCGAAACGTTCAGGGTGACGGGGCCCTACCCCGGTTTTACCCATCGCCTGCGGATGAAAGAGCAGAAAATAGAAAGCTTCCATTTATTCACCCTGCCCGATAACGATAACCGATTCAAGGTCGTGCACAAATCAGGGCTCGTGGAAGTGCTCGAATTGAAGGGGGCCTCGCCACAAGTGGCCGTGCCGGTAAAAATGTATTCCCCGCAAGGCCATGAGGTCAGCCTTGAGTACATTACCGCCCCCAGTGGCCAACCGATGCTCAGTGCCCTTCTCGACAGCACCGGGGCATTGCTGCGGATCACCCGCGATACGGCCGCGCATACCGTCACGTTTGCCATGGGCCTCACCAATGGGATCCCTTCGGCGCAAGTGGTGCTGAACCTGATAAATGATCACGTCGAACGCATCACCCTGCCGACCACCGAAGGCGCCGGCTGGCGCTTCGAATACCAGACGGAGAAAACCCTGAGCTGCATCAGCGCGGTCTGGACGCCTTTGGGTACCCATGAAACCATCCTGTACAACGACGAGGGCCATGGTTTCCCCGGCCGGGATACCCAACGCAAATTGCCCAGGGTGACCCGCCACACCACCGACCCGGGCGGCGATAATCCGCCCATTGTCGTGGCATACAGCTACGGGGCCGATAGCCATAATTTCCTCGGCTATGGCAGCGCCATCAACTGGGATGACGACGGCCTGGACAACCTCTTCAAAGTCCTCGAACCCTACACCTACACCACCACCGAAAGCCTGATGAGCGGGACCGAGACGGTGCGCAGCATCACCCGCACGTTCAACCGCTTCCACTTGCAGACCCAGGAAGTCATCGCCCAGGGCAACCACCAGAAAACCATACGCACCCGTTATTACGCCGATGATGACGACAAGCTGTCCTTCGACAACCAGCCACGGCAATGCCAGCTGCCAAGAAAAATGTCGACGTTATGGTCGATCAGTGATGACCCACGGTTCTGGCGCCTGGACACGGAAATCAACGAATACGACATCCATGGCAACCAAACGCTGCGCATCGAACCCACCGGCCTTACCGAGTCAATCAGCTACTACCCCGCCGACGGTGTCGCAGGCTTTTGCCCGACAGACCCGTACGGCTTCGTGCGGCATGTCCGCGAGAAAACGGTAACGCCGTCAAGCGACCCCGAGCGCGTCCCGGACCTCGAACCCGGCGCGTCGGCCAAGCGCACCCGGTTTCGCTATCAGACGTTGCCGGCCATCAGCGGCAGCGCGATCACGCTGCCCTGGCTGTGCGTGGTGGAGGAGCGCCTGTATGAGTTGACCGACGAGACGGAGCGACAACTTTCACTCACTGTCTTCGACTACATCAACACCCCCAGCACCCCATTGACCCACGGCCGGCGCGCTCGGCAAGCCATGACCATGGGCGATGACACGGGGCCGACTTCGGTCATCGATTACAGCTACACGAAGAATCCCACCAACCAATCCTTGCGCACCGTGCAGCAGTTCTCGTCGGATGTCGACAATGCCGCACGCACGGTGGTCGACGAGCGCTCGATGCTCAACGGCGAGCCCTTGCTGGTCACTGAAAACGGCATTGAGCACAGCTACCGTTACGACGCCTTGAACCGGGTGCTGAGCGAAACCCAGGCGCCCAATAGCGACTATCCGGCAACACGTCGCTACAGCTACCGCCTGATACGCCCGGCCGATGCAGGACAGAACCCGATCACCACCCAGGCCTACCAGCAAATGGAGGACGTCAAGGGGGTCAGGGTGCGCACGCACTTTGACGGCTTGAGCCGGGCTGTGCGTGAGGAGATGGAAGACCTCGACCACTCCGGCGGCAGTTATCGCGATATCTACAGCGCGAAGTACAACGCCAAGGGCTTTTTGGTCGAGGAAACCGAAATCGACTGGCTGGAAGCCGTCGACCTTCGCTTGACGACGTCCTACACCTACGACCTGTGGGGCCTCCAGGACAGCGTCACCCGGCCCGATGGGGTGAAACAGTGGACCCTCAACAACCCGATTGCCTTTGCCACCGAAGAGTGGGTCGACGGCACTGCACGCACCCGAACCGTCACCAATCGTTTCGAAAAAACCGTCAGCGTCGAACGGATCGGTGTGGACGGGCAGCGCATCAGCCAGACCTCGTTCAAGTACGATGGCTTGGGCAATTGCACGCGAGAGGTCGACGCGCTCGGCCAGGTCACCCGCTATCGCTACGATGCGTTCGCCCGCCTGCTCAGTACCACACTGCCTGACCTGAGCACCGTCCGTCACACTTACGCCGAGCACAGCCAGGCCGAACTGCGCACCTCCATCGAAGTAGAGCCGGGCAACACCCACTTGCCCACTCGCCGCCTCGGCGAACAACGGTTCGACGGCCTGGATCGGCTGACAGGTTTGAAGGTGGGCCCTAGGGACGAACAACTGGTGTACGAAGCCGGCCATTTCCAACCCAAACATCGGATCACCCCGGCCGGCAACCAGATCGACTATCAATACAAGCACGGCCTGAGTGAACAGCCGACCGTCGTCACCGCCCCCGATGATGAGTCCACTTTCGAAGTCGACCTGCTGGACGCCCGGCTCGACAGCTCGAAAAACAGCCAGGGCGAATATCATTTTTCCTATGATGAAACCGGCCGCCTGATCGCCGAGAGCTGGAAGGACATCGTCGACAACAAAACCTACACCACCCGCTACAAGACCTCGCTCAAAGGTCGACGCCTGAGCCGCACCGACATTGGCAACCATCAGACCCTCATGGATTACGACCGACGCAATGGACGGCTGCTCAGCATGGAACAAGGGCAATTGCACGCAGCCTTCGATTACGATGCGATCGGTCGCGTGTTCCGCACCACCACCAAAGACAAGACGACCAACAACACGCTGACCACCACCCTGGAGTTCGACGAAGTGGGGCGCGAAACCTTGCGCACCCTGGTGATGCTGGACGCGCAAGGCCGCCCCATCGAAGCCGAGCGCTCCATCGAACTGACCTACCTGGCCGACAGCAACGTAAAGACTCGACACCTGAGGGTCGACGGCGCCAGCGCCCTGCTGGAAACCTACAGCTACGACCTGCGCGGTCGCCTGGAGCGCTATCGGTGTTCGGGCAGCGACTTGCCCAAGGACCGTTTTGGCAACGCCATCGTCAGCCAATACTTCGAGTTCGATACGCTGGACAACATCATCTATACACGAACGGTGTTCAACGATGGCAGCCTGGACATCGCGCACTTCACCTTTGCCGACGATGACCCTTGCCAACTACTCGGCGCCAACCACAGTCATCTGGACTACCAACAGCTGGAAAGCCGCTTCAGTTACGACCCCGACGGCAATCTGGAACACGACGAGACCGGTCTACGGCTGCGCTATGACAGCCAGGGGCGCCTGGTGCAAGTCACGACGCCGACGGGGCAGTCCGTGACGGCGTACCGCTATGACCCCCATAACAACTTGCAAGCCGTCCAGCCACAAGGCGACACCCAAACCCTGCGCTTCTATCAGGGAACACAGGTCACCGACACCTTGCACGACGACCATCACATTCAGTTTCTCTACCATGAGGGGCAACCCCTGGGGCAGCAAACCCCCAGCGGCGACGGGCAGACCCTGTTGCTGCTGACCGACGCCAAGCGGTCGGTGATCGGCGAGAACCAGGGCAGCGACGTGCGCAGCGTGGTTTACGGGGCCTATGGCGAACGTGACGAAAACAACGGTCTGCATAGCCTACTGGCATTCAACGGTGAAGCAATTGAGAGCACGGGATGGTACTTGTTGGGTAAGGGGTATCGGGTCTACAACCCGAGTTTGATGCGTTTCCATAGCCCGGATTCGATGAGTCCCTTCGGCGAAGGCGGCCTCAATTGCTACATGTATTGCGCGGGTAATCCGATTGCTTTTAGTGATCCGACAGGGCATCAAGCGCAGGGGCAAATCATCCATAACCCTTGGTTCAATGCAGGTGCGGGTGTGTTCACCATGATCCTGGGTATTGCCATATCGGTCATGACACTTGATCCAGCGCCTCTTATCGCAGCCGTTGCGGAAGTCGTCGGAATGTCGGCACAAACAGCGACATTGGCGACCGTGGCCGTAAGCACCACTATCAACTCTGCGGCGCCTGCCGTTTTTTGGGCGTCGATGGGTGCATCGTTGGGGGCGGATGCTGGAGCTATGTTTTTTCAGAACGAAGACCTTAAAGGCGCCGCTTTGTGGACTGGGATAGCTCTCGGTGCGCTGGCGATGCCTAAGGTCAAGATTCCGACGGCCAAGCTTCCGATGCCCAAGGGACCTACGATGGAGATTCCGAAGACTCAGGGACCGAAGTCAGAGGTTCCTAACGCAATACAACCTACATCCAACGCACGCATCCGGTTTCCAGAGGAAGGAAGAATGATCTTTCAAGACAGAAAACTTGGTTTCACGGGTCGAGGCAAAAAAAGACCCTACAGCGGCCCTGAATACGGAGAAAAAGCAAGATTCCAGGAAGCAAAAACTGCCCAGAACAAAACCGGCGCAACTCTCAATAATGACAATCGTCCTTCGATGGCCACGCTGCTGGAGGAAGATCAAAGTAAGTTGAAGAACGATGTTTTGTCGGGCCAGCAATATTTCCGTGGGAGAGAAGCTGGAACCCCAGCGGAAATAATATATGTCCATCGTATCCAGCCCAAGCCCGAGGTTTGAAACATAAAGCTAGGCCCCCTCCAATTGCCTGGATCTGCCCCCAGAATATCAGACATACCCTCACCCCCCCCACCTAGAATCCGCTCCCGAGACAGCGCCCATCGGCGCTGTCTCGGGAGCGTTGAACTTCACAATCACCTTCCAGTAACGCGGTGGAAAACTGTGGGAGCTTGCTCGCGATGAGGTCGGCACATCCAACAACATCACCGGCACAGAAAGACCGCCATCGCGAGCAAGCTCCCACAGGAGGGTTAGGCTGCATGCGAGGCTGTGATCACCTCGCAAAACTGTGGCGCTCATATTGGCGAATCCAGCCAAAACACCTACCACAATGACCACCCGGACTCACTCGATCAGCGTCGGCGTCAAAAGGTCGAACCGTGTCCATCTTTCACCCCCATCGAAGCTGACTTTGGTCTCGACGGTGAATTTTTGATTAGCCATCAGAGACGACATAAAGGCCTTCGGCAGCCGGACACGTATCCCTGCCGTGACTTCCGCCTGTTGAACCCGATGCTCATTCAACACAATTTCGCTCACGTTTTGAGCCTGGGCATTCTTACCCAACACCGTAATGGTCACCAGGCACGCCTCGCTGATAAAGGCCCATGCACGTTGATAAACGGGCACTCCCGCATCGGTAATACTCGCTTTAGAGACAGGGTCGGTAAAAGGGGACTCAAGCTGAGGCACGTGGAATCGATACACAGGGTACGAGCCAATCGCTACCGTCAGGGTCCTGGACTGTTTGTTCGAGGAGTCTGCCAGGACCAGATCGTAATAAACCGTCACGCGCTTTTGGAACATCGCCGCAATATTGGCCGGTGGTACGCGCACTTGTTTTGTGCCCCAGGGCACGGGAATGGGGATGGCCCCCACCGTACCTGGCTCACCAAACTGCATATGGACGATATCGTCATTGTAATAGACGGCATCGTCAGGGATTTTCGCCGTGGCACCGACTATTACGTTCTGTGGGTTCAGGTCGGCATACTCCGCGGGGCTTCCTTCAGCCTCGATGATCCACGGATGAGGCACGTAATGCGGCGCGCGCACCACCGCTACTTGAAACGAAACCGCCGTGGACTCGGCTGTTTCATTACCGGCCCTGTCGGCCACGTGGTAGGAAATCGAGCGCATGCCATCGCCCACGATACGGATCAGCGCTTCAGGGAAATCAATGAATATGGGGTCTTCATAGTCATCCCGTGTAAGGTCCTTGATAACCTCTTCGTACTGACCGTTGTTTTCATTCAGCCATTTTGCCGTGATTTTATCGCCGGGATTGGGCTCCGTATAAGGAGGAACCCTCACGGTAACGACCCCGCCATGGTCGATGAGGTACTGCTCGGAGAGGCCGTTCTGGAGGATGTCCGGGTCGATCAGTAATTGACTATTCACCGCCAGAATCGGCGCGGTGGTATCGAGCGTGATCACCAACACGGCGGATGTATCAGTCTCATGGTTATAACCCTGCGTCTTGTAATGCAACCGATGACGCCCGTCATTACCGCGCAGAAATCGTTGAAACAAGGTCACATACTGGTCGGATGGCTCAATATCTGCTCCCTCCCAGGTACGGCGATCTACCGGGTCCGGGTTGTCGTCAAGAAACAGTTCAACCGACTCTTCACCCAGCTTAGGATCAGAGTGCTCCCACAACTCAAACCAGACCTTCAGGTCGTCGTGCGTGGCGGCTTCCGGGAGCAAATTGGGTTCACCACCCGGAATGTTATCGAGCAGTTCCTCCACGCTGGGTGCAAGCAGCTCTTTAGGGCTATCGGAAGACGACGTATTCGTTGACTCGCTCATGAACAAGACTCCTTAAAGAAGCGCGAGGACAATGACCGTGGCCGTTATCCTCGCAGCGTGTAAAGAACATTGAACGCGTCGTGCAGCGTCAGCCCATTGAATTACCAGAGATAGCGCACGCCCACGTTGCCCCCCCACGGTTGCTCGATCTTATTGCCGTTGCTGTAATCAAAATCGGCGTGGACCGACACCTTGTCGGTCAGTGTCACAGAGACACCCGCACCCAACTCGCCGCGCGAACCCGAGAGATCATTGCTGAACTTGTTGTCGTTCACTTTCACTTCGTTGTTGTTGGCGAACTCGTGCACATACGCTGCACGCAGGTACGGCTGCAACACGTAACCTTCGCCTATGTCGAAGTTGCGTCCGACTGTCGCGCCGACCTTGCCCAACAGCGAATGCGTGCGGTCACCTTCGGCAGCCAAGCCGTTATCCAGGCGATAGTCCTTGCCCTGGATGATCACACCCGAGAGCTGGGTGTAGGGTTCGACAAAGTAGTCGTCGGCCAGCTTGAGGTGACGACCGAACTCCAGGGATGCACCGACGCCGTGGCTGTCATAGCGGCCCTTGGTTTTACGGCCATCGCTCAATTGGACCGAGGACTCGTTCTGGAAGCGGTTGAACTTGAGCACACCGTCGAAGTAGTAGCCGCTCTCGTCATCCAGCCACGTGGTGTAGGCACCCAGGTAGTAACTGTCGACTTCGCCCGTGGTGCCACGGCTAAGGTCCAGATCAGACTTGCTGTAGCCACCCAGCCCCCCCACCAACCACTGCCCATCACCGACCGGCAACGGTGCATCGGCACCCAACGACAGGCCCTGCTGGGTCTGTTTGTAAGCCACGCCAGCACTTGCGCCGACATCGAACTTGTTGCCATAGGCACGCATCCAGCCACCGGCCTTGCCTGTGTCTCTGCGCACTTCGCCCATGCGGCTGCGCAAGGTACTGAGTTCGCCGTACCAGACCGTCGGTGCGGCATTGAACAGCGCCAGCACTGATCGGGTACCGGGACTGATGACTTTTGAAGCGGTATTCAGGTACCAGTCATTGTCGCCTTGCTTGATCAGGTTGTAGGAGAAAGCCCCCAGGTCCACTTCCCCACCCAGCAAGGAAAACTGGGCATCGCCACCGCCGATGTGAACCACCGGAATGGAGCTCGCAGCCCCCGGCTCGGTGCCACTGCTGTCGAGCGCCACCAGATGATTACCGGTGGCCGTGCCGGTCACCGTCAGCGTATCGACCTGGCCCGTGGTGAAGTTGGTGTGCATGTAGAACGTGCCGTTGCCCGACAGCTCGCCCACGGTCAATTTGTAGAATTCGCCCGGGTTGCCGAACTGAATACCACCGCCGTTCATGTCCAGCTTCTCGACCTCGCCATCACCGACCATCACCCACCGGGCTTCGTTGTTGATGGCCAGGCTCTCGACGTTTTCCAGGCGACCGGTGAGCGTCGCGAAGTTGTCGAGCACCACGTTGGCGCTGCTGCCTGCTTCCACGATGATGTCGCCGACCAGTTGGCTGTTATCGACGCTGAAGTTCGCCGAAGAGCCATTGACGACTTCCAGCAGCGTGCCGTTGCCGCCCACCAGGGTAGAACCGTTGTTGACTTCGATATTCACCCGCTCGGTGTTGGTCTGGGTCTGGCCATCGACAACGATCGCCGAACCGGTCAAGCCTTCGACGCGGGAGTTATCCAGGATCAATGCGTTGTCGGCGGACAGGTTGAGGTCGGCATACAGGTACACGCCGTTGAGCCCCCCAACGATGGTGCTGTCGGTGGCGGAAATCTTGCCGCCGAAACTTTGTACGCCGACGCCATTGGCGTTGCTGGCAGTCACGGTGGAACCGGCCTCGAGTATCAGTTGGCTGCGGGCACTGAGGACTGCTCCCGCTCGCCCACCCACGATCTCGCTGTCGCTGACCACCGCGGTAGATCCACCGGCGGCCGAGTTTGCCAGGCGCAGCCCGACGTTGCTGCTGACGACTTTGCTGCCGTTGGCGATGGTCGCTTCGCTGCCAACTAAATTGACGCCGTTGGCATTGCCTTGAGCGGTGACCTGGGTATCGCTCAAATTGATCGTCGACCCGCCGGACGCATGGATCTGGTAAGTCGTGGCGCCATTGGCCGTCAGCTTGCTTTCGGTCTCCACCAGGTAATCGTCAGTCGTGGTGGTGGCATCGATGGTCTTGGACGCACCGTTTTCGATGAGCGTCTGTGCCAGGCCGGTCGGACTCAGTAGAAACAATGGCGCGAGGGTCACAAGTTTGAGAACGCGCGCAAGCGGCGTGATGGAGAATGAGTGGCTGACGGACATGAGTAACTCCTGGGTGAACAAGCTGTCTGGCAATCGCCCTTGCCTGGCGCCTTGCTGCCTTGCTCTGGACGATCAAAAGGCGGCAATCCTAAGCACTCGTTTCCGGAAGATATGTAGGACTTATCCCTGTGTTCGTGAGATTTTTCTCATTGCTTCGGTGTGAAATATCGATGTAGAGGTCCCTCCATGAGGGAGCGTCAACATGCACACCCGGGCAACAAACGCCCGGGTGCATGCTTCCAGGCTAAGGCCTTGGGATCTCGCACGGCGTGTCCGGCATGTGGAAGGCGGTGATGGTTGTGTGCGGTGTCGATTCAAGTATTTCCGAGCCGTCATCGTGGAAATACTGGATCTTCGCCCGGCCCCTGTGATTCGTTCCTGCGTTCTCGGTATAAAGCGGCAGGATATGGTCCGCATAAGGTGCCACTCGAATGATGAAGCCGGTCAGAGGTGTACCGGCAGCGCCCAACACGTAGTCTTGCCTGAATATCGCGGCGGTGATCGGATCTTCAGGGTCGCTCAGGAACTCCCCTCTCATGGGGGTGAAGACGAAATTGATTTCGTCACCATCCTCGAGCACGCCGGTGAGGTCAGGGATGGCGACCTGGAGCGCGCCATCGTCATCCAGCACCGAGCAGCCTGGATAAGGGGTAGAGATGGTAGGAAAACTCGCAGGTGGCAGTTCAACGGCTATGGCATTGACGTTGACCTCGGTTGGGATGGATTCCAGGTCATTCTCAATGCCTGGCGCGCTCAACTGATAGTGCACCGGTACCTTGGTGCCATTGCCGCCGTTCTTGATGTAAGTCCAAGGGATCTCGACGGTTTCGTCGTCGCCAGGTGTATGCTGCGTATCATCGAAGGTGATCTGGGCCTCAACGACACGAGTGCCATTCCAGAAAAAATCGATGACATGGCCGTCAACCGCCTCGTCGTACCAGGTAAAGGTGAAATCCGCCGCCTTGTCCTTGTCGTCCCGCGTCAACTGGTTGGTCCGGCTACCATCCCAATTCGTAACGACACCTATCGTCAAGCTTGGATGCACCGGATTGGGCCAGCCGGGAAACGGCCAGGGGACCCAGGGGATCGGCACCTCGAAGTTGACGTCGATATCGAGGTCTTCAGGTCCGAATAGCCGGTTTTTACGCACGACGTGATAACTGATGTTGGTCACCTTGTCGCCAGTGGTGTTTTCGCCGTATTCCTCGAGCATGAGGAGTTTCGGTTCCACCGGGATCTCGATCCTGGCCGGCGGGTTAGGCCCAACAGCAACGTCCTCCAGCGTCTTGCTCCCCCACTTCAATCGAATGAAGTCATAACTCTTGTGATTGTCATACAGGGGAATCCAGACACTCACCCCCGACAAAGCATGCTCGACCACCAACGGCCCCGGGTCCGCTTGGGGGACCTCCGGTGCTTGCAGGTTGGTCGGTAGCCGTCCGAAGGTGAGGCTTATTTTCTGCCAAAGCGACAGAACGCTGGGATTGGTCGCCTTGTCGATCAAGACATAGATGAACACGCATTCGGCATCGCCAAACTCACGAACACGGTCGCCATCGATTTCTATCTCGGTGTCCGAGATGCCCGGGGCGGGGACATAGTCGAAGAAAATCGGGATGAGCCCAGTCGGCTCGTCAGGAATATGGGCAGCGTCCACCAGATAAACGGCGATTTGATCAGTCGCTTGCCAATCATCATAACCAGGAATCGTGGCCTTCAACTTGCTGCCGGGGGCCAGGTTGCTGTCATCGAAGTAGGTGGTTGCAAAGGTCAGTGCATCCGGCGGGGCACGATCATAGGGTGGCAAGCGGTCGCAAATGAGCGGAGTTATCGGAGATTCGTCTGGTACCTCTGCATTATAGATCCAATGGTCATATCTAACGCGGCACGGAGAGTTTTGCGGAAGAGCCTCGACCCCGATGAGCATCGGGTAGGGGAAGGTTTCCGGAAAGTCGCTACCACCCACGGGTATTACAAACTCATGTTCTGCCACGATCTCAAAACGACCATTGCCAGTACGATCGAACATGACCTGGATTTTCTCCGGTACGCCCACAGGTGGTAGGGCATCCCACTTACGAATTTGCACCTTCAACCCGTCCTTCAGTTCGGGGCCGCTGAGCAGACCTGTGGCGATGTCCACTATAGGATGATCAATGATGATGTATTGGTTGCCCAACCTCGACTGGTGCTCGGTGCGCTCCCTGAGATATGCGCTGTTTGCCTCACGTCGCGCCAGTTTTTTATCCGCATTTGCCATGTTATCGCTCTCCCATTGACAACGTTCAGCCGTTGAGACACCCACGGCCATCCAGTTTTTTGGCAGATCGATAACACCGGACACTACACAACGCTTCCCATCGCTCTGCGTGGCAGCCAAGGCCTTGAGCGAATTAAGCACCGGTTTTTAACGAGGCGATACTGTCAGAGTTGACAGGTGCTACCGCCCGTTCAGAGCAACACCACCCCCAGCAACACCGCCATCTCCAGCAATTCCAGCAAGGCCCCGGCGGTATCCCCGGTGCACCCCGCGAGCCTGCGCAGCATCATCTGGCGCAAGCCGATAAACACCGCCGCGGCGACCAGCAGCGCAACGACGCCAGCCCAGCCCACCACCAGCACACAGCCCAGCGCGCACACCCACAACACCTGCCACCCCGCACGCCGGGGCAAGTGATCGGCAAGTGCCTGACCCAAACCACCGGCACGCACATAAGGCGTGGTCAGGAACAGCCCAAGCAACGCGGCACGCCCCAACACCGGCACGATGATCAACATCACGCCCTGCCCTTGCTCGATCAACGCCAGTAGCGCGGTGAATTTGAGCAACAGCACCAACACCAGCGTGATGACGGCAATCGGCCCGCTGCGTGGATCCTTCATGATCAACAGCGTGCGCTCGCGATCGCCGAAGCCGCCCAGCCAGGCGTCCGCGCTGTCGGCCAGACCATCCAGGTGCAGGCCGCCGCTGAGCAATACCCACGCCGTCAGCAACAACGCGGCGTGCAGCAACGGCGGCGCGCCTAGCAGCAGAGCGTTGAGCACCCACAGCAAAACACCGAACAACAGCCCCACCAACGGATAGAACAGCAGCGAACGGCCCAGTTGCTCAGGCTCGGGCATGCCCGGCAGGCGTACCGGCAGGCTGCTGAGAAATTGCAGGGCGATCCAGAATGGCAGCATCTTCAGCCAACCTCTGTCAGCACGGCGTCGGACGACACTTGCAGAGAAAACAGCGCGCCGTGGGCGACTTCGACGTTGAGCAATTGTTCCCGAGGCAGGCCTCGGGCCCGGGCCAGCAGCAAACGCATCACGCCGCCATGGCTGATCAGCAAGATACGTTGCCCGGCGTAGGCCGCGTGCAGGCGTTCGACCGCTGCCAGCACGCGGTTGGAAAACGCCAGCACCGGTTCGCCATCGGGTGGCGTGAAGCTGTAGGGATCGGCCCAGAACCGGCCCAAGGCTTCGGCGTCGGTGTCCATCAATGCCGCCGCGCTGCGGCCTTCCCAGGCACCGAAATGCAGTTCTTGCAGGTCGTTGTCCAGGTGCAGCGGCACGCCGAGTTGGGCGCCGAGTTGTTCAGCGAAGCGGGCGCAACGCTGCAACGGTGAACTGACCAAGCGATCCCACGGTCCGCCCTGCTCCACCGCTGCGTGCATCTGTTCCCAACCCTTGGCGGTCAAGGCGTCGTCGAGGCTGCCACGCAGTCCGCCGCCCAGTTCGGTTTCGCCGTGACGCAGCAGGTCCAGGCGCAAGGTCATGCCGGGCGATCCGCCACGGCCGCTTCGGCGAACGTCGCCATCTGCCCGTGCAGATCACAGGCCAGGCGCAACAGCGGCACCGCCAGCGCCGCGCCACTGCCCTCGCCCAGGCGCAGGCCCAGGTCCAACAGAGGTTCGGCGTTGAGGGTTTCCAGCACGTGGCGATGGCCGGGTTCGGCGCCGCGATGGCCGAACAGCAACCATGGCCGGCACGCGGGATTGAGCCGCACGGCCACCAGGGCCGCAACACTGCAGATAAAACCATCCACCAGCACCGCGACGCCTTGCTGGGCACAGGCCAGATAAGCACCGACCAAGGCTGCGATTTCAAAACCACCGAGGTTGAACAAGGTCTGCAACGGGTCGTTGTGCTGGGCAGCGTGCAGCGCCAGGGCACGTTCGATGACCTGGGCCTTGCGGCTGACACCCGCCGCGTCCAACCCCGTGCCCGGCCCCACCAGATGCGCCACTGGGCAATCGAGCAAGGCGCAGGCCAGGGCGCTAGCGGCCGTGGTATTGCCAATGCCCATCTCGCCGCCGATGAACAGTTGCGCCCCAGTAGCGACGGCCCGGGCCACGCTGTCGCGGCCGGCGTGCAAGGCTTGTTCGCCCTGGGACGCGCTCATCGCTGGGCCCTGGAGGAAGTTCGCCGTACCGGGGCCGACATTCAGATGGCGCACACCGGGCAGGGCCAGCGAAGGCATCACGGTGCCCAGGTCCACCACTTCCAGGGACGCGCCCAGTTGCCGCGCCAGGACGCTGATGGCCGCGCCACCGCTGACGAAGTTGAGCAGCATCTGCCCAGTGACTTCCTGGGGATAGGCCGATACGCCTTCGGCCACCACGCCATGATCGCCGGCGAAAATGGCGATCCACAGTTGATCCAGGCTCGGCTTGACCTGCCCTTGCAGGCCCGCCAGTTGCACCGCCACCGATTCCAGTCGGCCCAATGAACCGGCGGGTTTGGTCAGTTGTTGCTGACGGGCCGTGGCCTGCTCCAAAGCCTGGGTGTCGAGGGGCTTGCATGGGTCCAGCCACCAGCGGTGATTCATAACGCAGTACCTTTGAGAGTCAGGGGCAGGCCGGCGACGGTCAGCACGACGCGCTGACAACGTTCGGCCAAGGCTTGATGCAGCCAACCGGCTTCATCGACGTAACGGCGAGTCAACTCGCCCAGCGGCACGACACCCATTCCGGTCTCGTTGCTGACAAAAATGACTTCACCGGGCAACGCGGCCAGGCAGTCCAGCAGTGCTTCGCGTTCGGTATGCAGTTGCTCGGGATCGTCGAGCATCAGCAGGTTGGTCAGCCAGAGGGTCAGGCAGTCCACCAACAGGCATTGCCCGGGAGCGGCGTTTTCCCGCAGCACTCGGGCCAGGGCCAAGGGCTCCTCCACCAGCGCCCATTCGGCCGGACGGCGGGCGCGGTGCTGGGCGACTCGCTCGTTCATCTCGCCGTCCAGGGGTTGGCTGGTGGCGATGTAGGTCACCGGCAGTCGAGTGTCCGTGGCGAGCTTTTCCGCCAGGCGACTCTTGCCGGAGCGGGCGCCGCCGAGGATTAGTTGCAGCATGTTGTTTACCTTTCAAATGGCGGTGTTGCTGATGGCCCCATCACGAGCAAGCTCGCTCCCACAGGGGACTTATGTACACCGCAGATCCAATGTGGGAGCGAGCTTGCTCGCGATGGCGCCAGCCGAATCGACCTAAATCCCACAGAGTTCACGCAACACCACGGTATCCAAATGCCGCTCCACCAGATCCGCCAACCGCTCGATATCCCGCTCGCGCAAGCCGTGGTAATCCACCGTCTGCACAGACTGCAACCCGGCCCACCGCAACAACGCACTGCTGGCCTGAGGCGATTCGAACAGGCCATGCAGGTAGGTGCCGAAAATCTGCCCGTCGAGGCTCTGGGCGCCGTCGCAACGGCCGTCCTCCAGATGCACCGCCGGGTGTTCCAGGGCCGGGCCTGTGGTCACGCCCGCGTGAATTTCGTAGCCGCTAACCTCAGCCTCTTCCAAGGCCAATCGCCCGCGCACATTGCGCAGTTGCTTCTCGTGTTCCAGGGTCGTTTCGAAAGCCAGCAGGCCCAGCCCGGCACTGGAGCCCGCCGCGCCTTCCAGCCCCAGCGGGTCGTGAACCTGCTGGCCAAGCATCTGCAAACCACCGCAGATGCCCAGCAACTTGCCACCGTAGCGCAGGTGACGCTGGATCGCCGTGTCCCAACCGTTGGCGCGCAAGTAGGCCAGGTCGCTGCGCACGCTTTTCGAACCGGGCAGGATGATCAGGTCGGCCGGCGGGATGGTTTGGCCGGGGCCGATGAATTGCAGGTCAACCTGCGGGTGCAGGCGCAGCGGATCGAAATCGGTGTGGTTGCTGATGCGCGGCAACACCGGCACCACTACTTTGAGTACCTGCTCGACCTTGTCGATCTGGCGTTGGTCGAGGCCGTCCTCGGCTTCCAGGTGCAGGTCCATCACGTAGGGCAACACGCCGATCACCGGTTTGCCGGTGCGCGCCTCCAGCCAGTCCAGGCCCGGTTGCAGCAAGGCGATGTCGCCGCGAAAACGATTGATGATGAAGCCCTTGATCCGCGCCTGCTCGCTGGGTGAAAGCAACTCCAGGGTTCCGACCAGATGGGCGAACACCCCGCCGCGATTGATATCGGCGATCAGCAGCACCGGGCAGTCCACCGCCTCGGCAAAGCCCATGTTGGCGATGTCACCGGCACGCAGATTGATCTCTGCCGGCGACCCGGCGCCCTCCACCATCACCACGGGATATGCGGCGCTCAAGCGTTGGTGCGAGGCCAGCACCGCTTGCATCGCGATGGCTTTGTAATCGTGATAAGCCACGGCGTTCATGGTGGTGACGGCGCGACCATGGATGATGACTTGAGCGCCAGTATCACTGTTGGGCTTGAGCAGCACCGGGTTCATGTCGGTGTGCGGTTCGAGCCCGGCGGCCTGGGCCTGCACGGCTTGGGCGCGGCCGATTTCGCCGCCGTCGGCGGTCACCGCGCTGTTGAGGGCCATGTTCTGCGGCTTGAACGGCACCACGCTCACACCCTGGCGCCTGACCCAGCGGCACAGCGCCGTGACCAGGGTACTTTTGCCGGCATCGGACGTGGTGCCTTGCACCATCACTGTGGTCATTGAATGTCCTTGGTGTAAGCCTCAAGCGCCTGTTCCAGACGCAGGAACTCCGCGTCATCCGCCGGGAGCCCGAAGCGCAGGCTGCTGTTGTTCACAAACAACCGCAGGAGAATGCCGCGATGGGCCATAAAATCGTGAAGCCCCACAGCGTGCTCGGTGACCAGCCATTGGAACAATCCGCAGCCGCCCTGGGGTTTGAAGCCATGGCGTTCCAGAGTCAGCGCCAGGCGTTGGCTGGTGGCTTCGCAGCGTTGGCGCTGTCGGACCTGGGCCCCGGTGTCCAGCAGACAGGTTTGGCCCAGCACCCGGGTGGGTCCGCTCACGGCCCACGGCCCGACCTGCTCAGCAAGCAACTTGAGTAACCGCCGCTCGGCCAGGACAAACCCCAGGCGAACCCCGGCCAAGCCAAAAAACTTGCCGAACGAACGCAGCACAATCAGCCCGACCTGATGGGTGTGAGCCGCCAGACTCAACTGCGGCGTGATGTCCATGAAGGCCTCATCCACCACCAGCCAGCCGCCGCGCTGGGCCAGGCGCGCATGCCAGTCCAGCAAGCGTTCGGGGGTCAGATTCAGGCCGGTGGGGTTGTTCGGGTTGACCACCACCAGTACGTCGAGGCTATCGAGGAAGAAATCCACTTCCGGCTCCAGCACTTCGCGCACGATGTAACCACTGCGGCGCCAGGCTTCGGCGTGCTCGGCGTAACACGGCGAGAGCACGCCGACCTTGCCGGCCCGACGCAGGCGTGGCAACAACTGGATGGCCATCTGTGAACCGGCCACTGGCAGCACATTCAACGCACCGTAGTAGTCGCAGGCAGCCTGCTCCAAACCATCATCGGTTTCCGGCAGGCGCGCCCAGGCTCGCAGGGGAATCGCCGGGACGTCGAATGGCCAAGGCGCCAGGCCGCTGGACAAGTCGAGCCAGTCGGCCTCGGCAATCCCGTATTGCCGGGCCGCGTTGCGCAGGCGTCCACCGTGCTCAAGCATAAAACTCAGCTCCCAGGCAGAGAATCAGCAACCACAACCATACCCCGCGCTGGACCAATTGCCAGCCGCGATCAATGGAATCGGCACTCGCCGGCACGCCCTCGCCCAGCGGTGGACGTTGGTGCAGTTCGCCGTGATACACCGCCGCGCCGCCCAGCTCGACGCCCAATGCGCCAGCACCGGCGGCCATCACCGGCCCGGCATTGGGGCTGTCCCAGGTCGGGCCCTGGCTGCGCCAGCATTTGAGCGCCAGGCGAGTTTGGCCGAGCACGGCGTAGGTCAACGCCACCAGGCGCGCCGGAATGTAGTTGAGCACGTCGTCGATTTTCGCCGCAGCCCAGCCGAAACGCTCGAAGCGTTCGTTGCGATAGCCCCACATGGCGTCGAGGGTATTGCTCAGCCGGTAGAGCACCACGCCGGGCGCACCGGCCACGGCGAACCAGAACAGCGCGGCAAACACCGCGTCGCTGCCGTTTTCCAGCACTGACTCGGTGGCGGCGCGGGCCACGGCGGTTTCATCCAGTTCAGCGGTTTCGCGGCTGACCAGATAGCCAACACGCTTGCGCGCCTCGTCCAGATCGCCGCCGCGCAACGCCCGGGCCACCGGCTCGACATGTTCACCGAGGCTGCGCAGGCCTAGGGCGCAATACAACGCGAGGATTTCCACCAGCCAGCCCACCATCGGTGCCCAGGACAGGGCTGTGACCAGCAAGGTCAACGGCACCACAGCGATGATCCACGCCGTCACCCCGTGGCTGCGCCAGCCACGGCCGCCGGAATTGAAGCGTTGTTCGATACGGTCGGCAAAGCCGCCGAATGCCACCAGCGGATGCCAGCGCCGGGGCTCGCCCAACAGCGCATCCAGCGCCACCGCGGCGGCACTGAGCAACGCCACACTCATGGGCTCACTCCCCAATGGTTTTCATACAGCAGTTCATTCAGCGAACGCGGTTGCGCCCAGCCTTCCAGGGCGAGCATCGGCGCCGGGTAAAAAGCCTCGACCGGGCCCAGGCAGAGAATCGCCAGTGGCTTGGCACCGTCGGGCAGGCCCAGCAAGTCGGCCAAAGCCTGGGGTTCGAACAACGACACCCAACCCATCCCCAACCCTTCGGCGCGGGAAGCCAGCCAGAGGTTCTGGATCGCGCAGGACAGCGAAGCCAGGTCCATTTCCGGCAAGGTCCGGCGACCGAAGATGTGCCGCTCGCGATCCTCCATCAATGCCGCCACCAGCACCTCGGCGCAGTCGTTGATGCCTTCGACCTTGAGCTTCATGAATTCATCGCTGCGCTCGCCCAGGGCCTCGGCGGTGCGGATGCGCTCCTGCTCCACCAGTTGGCGGATCTGCCCGCGCAAGGCGCGGTCGCTGATGCGGATGAACCGCCAGGGTTGCATCAGGCCGACGCTGGGGGCCTGGTGCGCGGCTTCCAGCAGACGGCGCAGCAAGGCCGGTTCGACCGTGCCGCCAGTGAAGTGGCGCATGTCACGGCGTTCGGCGATGGCGCGATAAATGGCGTCGCGTTCGGCCTGGGAGAAAGCGGTGTCTGTCATGGCCTCTTCGCGAGCAAGCTCGCTCCCACACTGGCTGGCGCTGCACTTGAGATCACACAATCCCCTGTGGGAGCGGGCTTGCTCGCGAAGGCGGCCTCAAGGTCAGGTGCAAACAGCCCGGCAATCGCCCGCGGATTCGACGGAAAATAGAAATGCACATAAGAAGCCGTCATCCGCCCCTGCCGGAACACCGCCTCCGCCCCTCGCCCGCCATTGGGGCTATGCCCACGGGCTATCGGTTCAAGTTCAGTGCTAGTCAGGGAATGATGATAGGTATGCCCACGCAAGGCACCTTCCGGCAACTCCACCGCTTGCAACGCCAGGGCCGCCAGACGCTTTTGCATCTGCGCATCACCAGCGAGCAAACCCAACAGTTCGGCGCGGGTGCCGTCGACGTCAGTCAATGAATCGAGCAGATACAGCATGCCACCGCATTCGGCGAGCAACGGCTTGCCGGCAGCATGGTGAGCCCGGATTGCCGCCAGCATCGGCGCGTTCCGGGCCAACGCAACGTGGTGCAATTCCGGATAACCGCCGGGTAGATAGAGGCTGTCCGCCTCGGGCAGTTGGGTGTCATGGATCGGCGAAAAGAAGCTCAATTGCGCGCCCATGGCCCGCAGCAGATCGAGGCTCGCGCCGTAGGTGAAGGCAAACGCTTCGTCCCGGGCCACGGCGATACGCACACCGTCGAGCCACGGCTGCGGGGTAATCAGCTCAGGCGCGGCGAACGCCACCGCCGGCGGCAGCGCCACTTCACAACTGCCGGCCAAGGCCTCGGCTGCCGCGTCGAGGCGCAGGTCGAGGTCATTCAATTCGCTGGCCTGGACCAACCCTAGATGACGGCTGGGTAATTCGATACCGGTTTCCCGGGACAGCGCGCCGTACCAACGCAGACCTTCGGTCAGGCTGCCTTCAAGCAATTGCGCGTGGCGCAAGGTGCCGACGCGGTTGGCCAAGACCCCGGCAAACGGCAAGTCCGGCTGATAACGCGCCAGGCCCAAGGCCAGGGCGCCGAAGGTCTGGGCCATGGCCGTGCCGTCGATCACCGCCAGCACCGGCACGCCAAAATGCCGCGCCAGATCGGCGCTGGACGGCGTGCCGTCGAACAACCCCATCACCCCTTCAATCAGGATAAGGTCCGCCTCGGCGGCGGCTTCCCACAACAGCCGGCGGCTTTCCTGCTCGCCGACCATCCACATGTCCAATTGATAGACCGGCGCACCGCTGGCCCGTTCGAGGATCATCGGGTCGAGGAAGTCCGGACCGCATTTGAAGACGCGCACCTTGCGTCCCTGGTTGCGATGCAAGCGCGCCAGGGCGGCGGTGACGGTGGTCTTGCCCTGCCCCGAGGCCGGGGCGGCGATCAGCACCGCCGGGCAGTGGCGAGCATCACTCACAGTTCGACGCCTTTCTGCGCCTTGATGCCGGCCTGGAACGCGTGCTTGATCATGCCCATTTCAGTGACGGTATCGGCCAGCTCGATCATCTCCGGCTTGGCGCCACGCCCGGTCACCACCACATGCTGCATCGGTGGACGGGCTTGCAGATCGCTCAACACCTGATCGAGGTCGAGGTAGCCGTGCTTGAGGGCGATGTTCAGTTCATCGAGCACCACCAGGCCAATGGACGGATCGCTGAGCAATTGCCGCGATACAGCCCAGGCGGCTTCGGCGGCGGCGATGTCGCGCTGGCGATCCTGGGTTTCCCAAGTGAAGCCTTCGCCCATGACGTGAAAGCGCACCTGCTCCGGGAAGCGGCGGAAAAACAGCTCCTCACCGGTGCTGCTGCGGCCCTTGATGAACTGCACCACGCCGCATTGCATGCCGTGACCCATGGACCGCGCCAGCATGCCGAACGCCGAGCTGCTCTTGCCCTTGCCGTTGCCGGTCAGCACCAGCAGCAGGCCGCATTCGTTCGGCGAGTTGGCGATGCGCTCGTCGATCACGGCTTTTTTGCGCAGCATGCGCGCCAGGTGGCGTTCGTCGCGATCAGATGCATTGCTGGTAGGGGAGTCGGTCATGGGGAAGCCTCCGTTGGGGACTGGATAACGGCGGGCGGGCACAAGAAAAGACGGCAACAAGCCTGGCATCGCCCACCGTGATGCCGTTGGATGAATCAGGCCGGTCTCCGGGCTCATGAGCGGCGCAATGCCGGTCTGTGCGCCTTCCCATGTCTGCGACACAGTGGCTTAAGCACAGCGTTGACTCATTTACCGTTGCGGGGGCAGCGCCGGGTTCGTGTGCACTCACCGGCTTCCCTGTTTCACTCTGTCGATCGCAATCACAGAGCACCTGAAACAAGCGGCGAAGGTTAGAGGGTTGGGGGTGGAGCGTCAATTAAAGCCGCCTGTCGGGGCAAGCATTGGCCCCATCAATAAAGTGACGCCAATCTTGTGTGATCCTGCAGCAAGTGATATCAAAGCGACACTACGACCCGATATCACAAAAACAAGAGGGCAAAGCATGCAAGGGATGATCATCAGCAATCCAAAACTGGAATTCCTGCGCCCGGTGCTGGAACGTTGGTTTGACTGCATCGATCGCTACAATGCCGTGCGCGGTGATAACGACACGCCTTACTGG
This sequence comes from Pseudomonas sp. CFBP 5748, assembly GCF_053850495.1. Classification (NCBI taxonomy): domain Bacteria; kingdom Pseudomonadati; phylum Pseudomonadota; class Gammaproteobacteria; order Pseudomonadales; family Pseudomonadaceae; genus Pseudomonas; species Pseudomonas sp. CFBP 5748. The sequence continues at coordinate 423,696 of NZ_JBSPTN010000006.1, read as the reverse complement.
TTCGATGAAAAAGCCAACCTCGGCTTGCTGTCGGCTGCCGCCTGGATGGCCGAGATGGTCACACTGCAAAGCACCCCGACCCGCAAGCAGAATGAAGAAGGCGAACGCAACGTCAGCGCCGATTTGTTCATCGCCAGCACCGACGAACGCGCCTTCATCCAGGCCACCCAACGCTGGCCCAAGGTCAACAACCTGAACCTGACCCAACCCCTGTCGGAGGCCGCCAGCGATGCCAAACGCCTCAGCTATTCCAGTGACCTGAAGCTGGGCTGCCTGTTCGTCGCCCCGCAAAAAGCCCAGCAGAGTGCCACGCCCGAAGAATTGCAGGACATGATCGACGACTTGCAGAAGGAGAACACCTGCGCCGTGGCCTGGTATTTCCCTTACGCCTACCGCAAGTTGCGCAACGAGGCCGGTCACTACCATCCTGGCATTGCGGTGCTGTTCAAACAGGCCCACGGCTGACTCAATCCACGCTAGAACTGTGGGAGCTCGCTCCCACAGGTGGGCTTACCTGCTGACACGCGCCTGCAGTTGAACCATCGCCTGTCTACGCTTCTCTATGAATAACTACATGCATTCATAGGGAAGCCAGCATGCTCAAGCCACCGCACCTTCTGATCGTCGCCCTTGCCGCCGGGCTTGTCGCTTGTGGCGAGTCTTCCACCTTGCAAGTGTCCGACGGCACCGGTCCTGCGCCGAAGCTGCCCGAACCGAACAAGACCCTGGTCCCGACCGTCAACATCGCCGAAGCGATCGGCTGGCCGGAAGGTGCCAAGCCCACCCCAGCCGAGGGCCTGCAAGTGGGCGCCTTCGCCGAAGGCCTGGACCATCCACGCTGGCTCTACGTTCTGCCCAACGGCGATGTGCTGGTGGCCGAAACCAACGCCCCGCCCAAGCCGGATGATGCCAAGGGCATCCGTGGCTGGGTGATGAAGAAAGTCATGGGCCGCGCCGGTGCCGGCGTGCCCAGCCCCAACCGCATCACGCTGCTGCGCGACACCAATCACGACGGCGTCGCTGAAACCCGAACGGTGTTCCTGGAGAACCTCAACTCGCCGTTTGGCATGACCCTCGTGGGCAATGACCTGTACGTGGCCGACACCGACCGGCTGATCCGCTTCCCTTACAAGGAGGGGGACACGCAAATCAAGGCGCAACCGACCAAGGTCGTCGATTTGCCGGGCGGCACGCTGAACCATCACTGGACCAAAAACGTCATCGCCAGCCGCGACGGCAGCAAGCTGTACGTCACCACCGGCTCCAACAGCAACGTCGCGGAAAATGGCATGGAGGCTGAAGAAGGCCGCGCCGCCATCTGGGAAGTGGACCGCGCCAGCGGTCATCACCGCATCTTCGCCTCGGGCCTGCGCAACCCCAACGGCCTGGCCTGGGAGCCCCGCAGTGGGGCGCTGTGGACGGCAGTGAACGAGCGGGACGAGCTCGGCAGCGACCTGGTGCCGGACTACATCACGTCGGTCAAGGACGGCGCGTTCTATGGCTGGCCCTACAGCTATTACGGGCAGCATGTCGATGTCCGCGTCGAACCGCAGAACCCGGCGCTGGTGGCCAAGGCCATCGCCCCGGACTACGCCGTCGGCCCCCACACCGCCTCACTGGGCCTGACTTTCGCCGAAGGCAGCGCCTTACCCGCGCCGTTTACCGAAGGCGCGTTCATCGGGCAGCACGGCTCATGGAACCGCAAGCCCCACAGTGGTTATAAAGTGATTTTCGTACCGTTCAACGGCGGCAAACCGGTGGGCCAGCCCGTGGATGTATTGACCGGGTTCCTGAACGCCGACGAAAAAGCCCAGGGCCGGCCGGTAGGCGTGGTGATCGATAAACAGGGCGGGTTGTTGGTGGCCGATGATGTGGGGAACAAGATTTGGCGGGTGTCGACTAAATGACCTACCGAAAAAGCTGAGCAGACACTGAAACTTGTGGCGAGGGAGCTTGCTCCCTCGCCACAAGGGTTTTCTAGCGGCGCATATATTTAATGGTCAGGGATTACGCGCCAGATGCTCCGGCTGCAACACCCGCTTGGCGCTCAGATAGGCTTTCTGCCAATAGGCCTTGGACAGGCTGTCGAGCTTGACCGTACCGCCGGTGGCCGGCGCATGGACAAAGCGGCCCTCCCCGACATAGATCCCGGCATGACTGACCTGGGAGCCGCCGTTGGTGGCGAAGAAGATCAGATCACCCGTTTGCAAGGCCTCCTTGCCAACGCTCGGGGCGCGCATGCCGATCATTTCGCGGGTGGAACGCGGCAAGGAAATGCCGGCGGCGTCACGGTAGACGTAGCCAATCAGGCCACTGCAATCAAAACCCGAGTCCGGTGTATTTCCGCCCCAGCGATACGGCGTGCCCACCAACCCCAAGGCACGGAAGAGCACATCTTCGGCGGCCGGGGAAAAGGCTTGCGAGGGCGCAAAGACTACCGGAGCCCGTACCGGCGCGGGTGGCGGTGGTGTACGGCTGGCACAGGCGCTGAGCAGCGCGGCGAGACAGATGAGAGCGAGGCGGGCCGACGTCGACATATGCAGAACAATCCTGATCTGGATGCGGCTTTTCTGCCGTGGGCATGAAAACAAATCCGCCTGCGTAGTACGCAGGCGGATTGCCATCAATCAATGATCAAGGATTCTAGCGACTATGCGGCAAACTTCAAGTAAGACTTTAAGTTTGCCTTACAAACTGTGTGCTTACTTGCGAGCAGTGATCACAGTCGGTGCCATGGCGAGGGCACGCTTGGCTTCGATGAAGGTCTTGTTCCAGTAGCTGTCGCCCAGGCTGTCGATGCGCACGCCACCGCTGCGGCGGCTGCTGGAATGGATGAACTGGTTGTCACCCAGGTAGATCCCGGCGTGACTGACGCGACCACGACGACCGTTGGTGCTGAAGAACAGCAGGTCACCGGGCTCCAGTTGATTGCGAGCTACCAACGGGGCGTTCACGTTGATCATTTCGCGAGTGGAGCGCGGCAGGTTCATGCCGGCCTCTTCGCGGAACAGGTAACCGATGAAACCACTGCAATCGAAGCCGGCTTCAGAGGTACCGCCAAAACGGTAGCGGGTACCGATCAACGACATGCCACGTTCCAGGATGCTGTCGGCCAGCACTGGAAGTTGATAAGGCTTGCTGCCGGCGAAGGCTGCCAGTTCTTTGTCGGAGGCCATTTCTTCCTGGAACGCAACGGAGGAAGACTGGGCGGTAACGGAATTCTGGACCTGTGGTTGTGGTGCTTGCTGGGACACTGGAGAGTGGGCAGCGCAACCGAACAACAGGGTAACGAGTGCGAGAGGCACGAGGGGTGCGAAGCGATTTAGCATGGGCACGACCGTGGCTGAAGTAGTAAAGATGGCGAGACTATGCCTTCTATCAACCTCATTTGCAAATTCAATCGATGCAAATGTGACTTCTCGGTTTTACGTTTACATCTAAGCGCTTAAGCCCGTTTTGAACGTCACGCAGCCTGCAGCCTAGCAGCGCCGCGGGCTTCGCCGCGCCCAGACAAGGCTATGAGCCACTATTTGCAACGGTTCTACCAGCCCAGGGTTTCTTTCAAAAAAGGAATAGTCAACTTGCGCTGGGCCTGAAGTGAGGCCTGGTCGAGACGTTCGAGCAATTCGAACAATGCGCTCATGCTGCGGGTGCCACGGGTGAGAATGAAATGCCCGACTTCATCGGTCAGGTGCAGGCCACGCCGGGAAGCGCGCAGCTGCAATGCACGGAGTTTGTCTTCGTCGGACAGCGGGCGCATCTGGAAAATCAGCGCCAGGGTGAGACGGGACTTGAGGTCCGCCAGCTTCACCGGCAGTTCCCGCGGCGAGGTCGAGGCGGCGATCAGCAAGCGCCGACCGCTGTCGCGCAACCGGTTGAACAGGTGGAACAGCGCCTCTTCCCAATCAGCCTTGCCGGCCACCGCCTGGAGATCGTCCAGGCAGACCAGTTCGTACTGCTCAAGGTTGTCGAGGATTTCAACGCCGCGATCCAGCAACTCCGCCAACGGCAGATACACCGCCGGCTCGCCCAACTGCTCGAAGCGCAGGCAAGCCGCCTGCAACAAGTGCGTGCGCCCTACCCCATCCTTGCCCCACAGGTAAATCAGGCTCTCGGTCCAGCCGGCGTCGGCTTCGCAAAGCCGCTCGACATAGCCGAGTGCAGCGGCATTGGCGCCTGGGTAGTAGTTGATAAAGGTGGCGTCATCACGCAGACGCACACCTAGGGGCAGCTGAATCGGTTTCATGCTGACTGAACAGTTCCAAAGGAACCGTTAGTGGCCTCTGTGTAAAGTGTGCAAAGTTTATACCCGTGGCGCGGACCGCACAATGCGCCGGACCACGAGCAAAATCAAAGGTTTGCAGCGCCAGGACAGCGGCGCGGCAGTTTCCCTGACGCTGGGGCAACTGCCACGCCTGCCACTCGCCCTACAGATCAGGGTCTTCGGCGCCGCTATAGATGTCCGAATCCTTGTACAGATCGTGCATATGGCGCACCAGCACCATGATGACCGCCGCCACTGGCAGCGCCAGCAGGATTCCGGTGAAACCGAACAACTCGCCGCCCGCCAGGATCGCGAAGATCACCGCCACCGGGTGCAGGCCGATGCGATCGCCCACCAGCAACGGCGTCAGCACCATGCCCTCCAGGGCCTGGCCAACCATGAACACCGCCACAATGCCAATCATCGGGTAAAAATCGCCACCGAACTGGAACAACCCGGCGACCAACGCCGCGCCAATCCCGATCACAAACCCCATGTACGGCACGATGGCCGCCAGCCCGGCGATCATGCCGATCAGCAGGCCCAACTCCAGCCCCACCAGCATCAACCCGGCCGCGTAGATAAAGCCCAGCGCCACCATCACCAGCAACTGCCCGCGTACGAACGCCCCGAGCACTTCGTGACATTCGCCGGTCAGGGTCATGATGCGTTCTTCACGGTGCCGTGGCAGCAGGCTGCGGATCTTGGCCATCATCAGGTCCCAATCCCGCAGCAGATAGAAGGCCACCACCGGAATCAGCACCAGGTTCGCCAGCCATCCCATCAACGCCAAGCCCGAGGCCGTGGCCTGGCTCAATACCACGCCAACGATGTCAGTGGTCTGGCCCATGTGCTCGCTGATGGCCGCCTTGACCTTGTCGAACTTCCAGAAACCGTCCGCCAAGCCCAACTTCGATTGCACCCACGGCACCGCGCTGTGCTGCAACCAATCGAGCATCTGCGGCGCCAGCTCATACAGACGCACCAGTTGCTTGGCGAGCATCGGTATCAACACCAGCAACAGGGCGCTCACAATCAGCGTGAACAGCGCAAACACCGCCACCACGCCCCAAGTCCGCGACAGACCGAGTTTTTCCAGGCGATCCACCACCGGATCGAACAGGTAGGCCAACAGCAACGCAACCAGGAACGGCGTGAGGATCGGATGCAGCAAATAGATAAGCGCAAACAGTAGGGCGACCCCACCCAACCAGAACCAACGCCGCGTATCGCCCATGAACCACTCCTAGCTATATAAAAGAAAGAAAACCTACCAGCGGAAGCGCAGGCTGGGAATCGGCGCAGGCGTTGGCGCTGCGACCGGCGCCGAACCATCAGCAACTGGTTGGGCAGCCGGCTCCGGCGCGACGGCCTCACCGGGCGGAACTTCCTGCAATTTCGCCAGGGCCAGTTGCGCTTTCAACTGCTCGGCGCTGCCGTTGACCCGATAGACGATCCGGTCACCTTCAACCCGCTGCAATTGCCCACCAAACGGCTCGAGCAAACGCCCAAGCGCCGCATAACGCTCAAGGTTCATGCCCTGCACTTCCAACAATTGTTCGGTGGCCACGCCCGGCTTGGCGACGAAGCGCGGCGCCAGGCGCTGGCTCACCGCCAACATCACCGCATCGGCCAGGGCGGCAGGATCGGCGCCCTGGGCTGTGCCCTGCTCGCGCTGATCCCCCAGCCACAAGCGCCAGGTCCCCTGCCACTGACCGCCCTCTTCCTTGGCGTGGACTGCCAGCAAGGCGTCCGCCGCGTAGCGCTCCGAGGCATCCCGCAGCGGAGCGGGATCGTTGCCCTCCAGGTTCGGCGCGGTGGCGACGATCTGCTCGCTCAAGTCAGCCAACGGCAGCCGCAGCGGCAGGCCCCGGTGCTGGGCGGCGCGGCGCAATGGCGCGGCGCTGGCCTGGCCATCGCCCACCAGGCTGGAACCCTCGGTCGAATCGTTCAGCCACCAGCCCAGGATCGACGGCCGGTTCGCCCCCCACAGTGACAACCCTGCCGTGCGCAAGGCCCGATCAGTGCTCACCGGGTCGAAGTCGACCTTGAGGCTTTCCGGTGGGCCGGCGTCGTAGCCATATTGAAGAATGATCTGTTGCGGGTCCTTGCGGACCGCCGCCAGGCCAGGATTCTGGGCGGCCTTGGCGTCGCCGGTCAGGCGCAGAACCAGGGTGTCCAGGGCGCGCAGGGTCGCCTGGTTACGCTCCTCCGGGGCCTGGTTGCTGACTGGCTCAAGCACTTGATAAAGGCCATTGAGGGTTTCGGCATGGCTCGCCAGGCTGATCAGCGACAAGCAGCCCACAGACAAGAATTTGAACAAACGCATGGAAGATTCCCGGACATAACGGCTGGAACAGGCCGCGTGAAGAAGATTGAGCATGGCTGTGACCACAGCACCCGGCAAAACATTCACACGCCCGATGGAAGTTTCGCCCTGTCATCACCATAACCGGTTACCGCTACACCTTATACAGACGCGCTACACAGTACCAATATAAGAAATATCGGTTTTTTTCCGTGGATATGTCCCTGCCCGTCGGCGCGAGGATGGCCGCTGCCCCTCAAGCCTGATAAAATCGCGCGCCTTCGCAGACCGGCAATGGCTGGGCACCCGGAATAATTCGTACAACGGTTATTCAATGGCCCCGGCGTCGGTCGTTACCCAGAAATCCCCCCTAAAGGCCTGGATCATGAGCAAGCAACCCTCCCTGAGCTACAAGGACGCCGGTGTAGACATCGACGCCGGTGAAGCATTGGTCGAACGCATCAAGAGCGTCGCCAAGCGCACTGCGCGTCCGGAAGTCATGGGCGGCCTGGGCGGTTTCGGCGCCCTCTGCGAGATCCCGGCCGGCTACAAGCAACCGGTGCTGGTCTCGGGCACCGACGGCGTCGGCACCAAGCTGCGCCTGGCACTGAACCTGAACAAGCACGACAGCATCGGCATCGACCTGGTGGCCATGTGCGTGAACGACCTGGTGGTCTGCGGCGCCGAGCCGCTGTTCTTCCTCGACTACTACGCCACCGGCAAACTCAACGTCGACACCGCCGCCCAGGTAGTGACCGGCATCGGCGCCGGCTGCGAATTGTCCGGCTGCTCCCTGGTCGGCGGCGAAACCGCTGAAATGCCGGGCATGTACGAAGGCGAAGACTACGACCTGGCCGGTTTCTGCGTCGGCGTCGTGGAGAAGGCCGAGATCATCGACGGCTCGAAAGTCGCCGCTGGCGACGCCCTGCTCGCCCTGCCGTCCTCCGGCCCGCACTCCAACGGCTACTCGCTGATCCGCAAGATCATCGAAGTCTCGGGTGCCGACATCGAGAACACCCAGCTCGACGGCAAGCCACTGGCCGACCTGCTGATGGCTCCGACCCGCATCTACGTCAAGCCGCTGCTCAAGCTGATCAAGGACACCGGCGCCGTCAAGGCCATGGCCCACATCACCGGTGGCGGCCTGCTGGACAACATCCCGCGCGTACTGCCAAAAGGCGCCCAGGCGGTGGTCGACGTAGCAAGCTGGACCCGCCCGGCGGTGTTCGACTGGCTGCAAGAGAAAGGCAACGTTGATGAAACCGAAATGCACCGCGTGCTGAACTGCGGCGTGGGCATGGTCATCTGCGTGGCCCAGGAGCACGTCGAGACGGCCCTGAAGGTACTGCGTGAAGCCGGCGAGCAGCCTTGGGTCATCGGCCAGATCGCCACCGCCGCCGAAGGCGCTGCCCAGGTCGAGCTGAAAAACCTTAAGGCGCACTGATGTCCGCAACCTGTGACGTGGTGGTGCTGCTGTCTGGCACCGGCAGCAACTTGCAGGCCCTGATCGACAGCACACGGACCGGCGACAGCCCGGTCCGTATCCGCGCGGTGATTTCCAACCGCGCCGACGCCTACGGCCTGCAACGCGCCAAGGATGCGGGGATCGACACCCGCGTCCTGGATCACAAGGCGTTCGAGGGCCGCGAAGCCTTCGACGCCGCACTGATCGAACAGATCGACACCTTCAATCCGCACCTGGTGGTACTGGCCGGCTTCATGCGCATCCTCAGCGCCGGTTTCGTGCGTCACTACCAGGGCCGCCTGTTCAATATCCATCCCTCGCTGCTGCCCAAATACAAAGGGTTACACACTCACCAGCGGGCGCTGGAGGCCGGTGACACGGAGCATGGCTGCTCGGTGCACTTCGTCACCGAGGAACTCGATGGCGGACCACTGGTCGTACAGGCAGTAATACCGGTAGAGTTGCACGACACGCCACAAAGCCTGGCGCAACGGGTTCACGCCCGCGAGCACCAGATCTACCCGATGGCCGTGCGTTGGTTTGCCGAAGGACGGTTGACCCTCGACGATCGCGGTGCCTCACTGGACGGCCAGTTACTCGCCGCCAGCGGCCATTTGATTCGATACTAGGAGATTTTATGCGTCGCGCCCTGCTCTTCGCTTGCGCTCTGCTGGCCTTGCCCCTGGCACAGGCTGCGGAACTTCAACCGTTCTCCGCCAGCTACACCGCCGACTGGAAACAGTTGCCCATGAGCGGCACCGCCGAGCGCAACCTGACCAAGGAGGCCAACGGCACCTGGAAGCTGAGCTTCAAGGCTTCGATGATGATCGCCAGCCTGACTGAAGAAAGCACCCTGACCCTGGACAAGGACACCCTGCTGCCACAGTCCTATCACTTCGAACGCGGTGGCCTGGGCAAAGCCAAGAAGGCCGACCTGGACTTCGACTGGAACACCAAGATGGTCACCGGCACCGATCGCGGCGACGCGGTCAAACTGCCGCTCAACCGTGGCATGGTCGATAAATCCACTTATCAGCTGGCCCTGCAGCACGACGTAGCGGCCGGCAAGAAAAGCATGAGCTATCAGGTCGTCGATGACGGCGAAGTCGATACCTATGACTTCCGCGTGCTGGGTTCGGAAAAGGTCGACACCAAGGCCGGCCAGATCGACGCAATCAAGGTCGAGCGCGTGCGTGACCCGACACAAAGCAAACGCATCACCGTGCTCTGGTTCGCCAAGGACTGGGACTACCTGCTGGTGCGCCTGCAACAGGTCGAGACTGACGGCAAGGAGTACAACATCATGCTCCTGGACGGTACGGTCAACGGCAAGGCTGTGAAAGGCAGCTGAGCCACGCCGAAAACAAGAAGCCCTGCCTATGCGGGGCTTCTTTTTGCCTGGGTTTCCTGATTACCCAAATGAACCCACAGGTTTTTGCATTTACCGAAGGATTACCTCCTGCATGAAACCTTCTTCATGAACACCTCCTGCGACAGAATGCCGCGCACTGCCTGGCCTGCAGGAATATTGAGTTTTTCATGAAAACTTCTTAACGAACCCAGGCATTTACTTAGCCGGCTATCCAAATCTATAACAAAGTCCTGCACACGCCTTGCTGCAGATAACAGAGATTGGAGCTTGCAAGATGACTGTGAAAGTAACTGAACGTGATGACGCCCATATGTCCCACGAAGGCATTGCCGCCGGTATCCGGATCTGGGATGTGCATCAACAGGATTTGCTGGTGGGGATGTTCCATTCCGAGACGGATGCCCATAGCTACAAGGCTGAGCTGGAGCGCGAAGAAAGGCTGCGCTCGCGCGAGATGGCAGAATCGTAAGAATTGGCGATGAAAATCCTGTGGGAGCGAGCAAGCTCGCTCCCACAGGTTCTGTGTTTCAGCTCAATGGCATTGCGCCCGGCTTACCACATTAAATCATCAGGAATCTGATACGCCGCGTACGGATCATCCGCATCCACCTCTTCGGTCTGGGTATTGAGCTGGACGATGCGCTGGGGGTCGCGCTCCTGGATCTTCAGGGCCGCTTCGCGTGGGATCACTTCGTAACCGCCGGCATGATGGACGATCGCCAGCGAGCCACTGCTCAGCTTATTGCGCATCAGGGTGTTGACCGAGAGGCGCTTGACCTTCTTGTCGTCGACGAAGTTGTAATAGTCCTCAGTGGTCAGCTTCGGCAGGCGCGAGACTTCGATCAATTGCTTGATCTGCGCAGCCCGGGCCTTCTGCTCAGCCTTTTCCTGTTGCTGACGATTGAGTTCCTGGTCGCGCTTGACCTTCTCGGCCATGGCCTCCTGGGCCGCGCGCTGCTGGGAGTCATCCAGTTCGATCTGGCCTTTGTGGGCCAGACGCTGCTGCTTCTGTTTCTCTTTGCCGACCTGCTTGGCCTGCTTTTGGTTGACCAGCCCTGCTTTGAGCAACTGGTCGCGAAGGGAAAGGCTCATGGTGCTTACTCACTTAGGCAACGGCCTCAGCCACAGCTGGGCAAATTCTTTTCCTGGCGTTTGGCTTCGCCCCACAAGGCGTCCAACTCTTCGAGGGTGCAATCTTCCATGGGACGGTGGGTGTCGCGCAATGCCTGTTCGATAAATCGGAAGCGTCTTTCGAATTTCCCGTTGGCGCCACGCAGGGCCGTTTCCGGGTCAACTTTGAGGTGGCGAGCCAGGTTCACCACACTGAACAGCAGATCGCCGATCTCATCGCTGATGGCCACCGGGTCATTGTCGGCCATGGCTTCGAGCACTTCGTCCAGTTCCTCGCGGACTTTGTCGAGCACCGGCAACGGGCCTGGCCAGTCGAAACCGACCTGACCGGCACGCTTTTGCAACTTCGCCGAGCGGGATAACGCCGGCAAGGCCGCCGGCACATCGTCGAGCAACGACAACTGCTCCGGCGCCGAGGCTTTCTCAGCACGCTCCTCGGCCTTGATTTCCTCCCAGCGCCGCTTGACCTGCTCTTCGCTCAGGCGCGGGATGTCCACGGGCGCGTAGAGGTCACCGGTAGGAAACACATGGGGATGGCGCCGGATCAGCTTGCGGGTGATGCTGTCGATCACGCCGGCGAATTCGAAGCGATTTTCTTCCCGGGCCAGCTGGCTGTAATACACCACCTGGAACAACAGGTCGCCCAGCTCGCCCTGCAAGTGATCGAAGTCGCCGCGCTCGATGGCATCGGCCACTTCGTAGGCTTCCTCAAGCGTATGGGGAACGATGGTGGCGTAGGTTTGCTTGATGTCCCACGGGCAGCCGTACTGCGGGTCGCGCAGGCGGCTCATCAGGTGGAGCAGGTCTTCAAGGCTGTACATTAAATCCGTCCCATCACACAAAACACTGTGGGAAATAACCCAATGAGAGCAAGCCTGTGGGAGCAGGTCTGTGAGAGCAAAGCTTGCTCGCGATTGCGGTGGTGACCCCAACCTATATGGGGACTGACCCACCGTTATCGCGAGCAAGCTTTGCTCCCACAGGCTTGCTCCTACATTTGGACTGCGATTAACCCGGCGTCCGATTGCGCCGGGTCTCGATGATGTTCGGCAGCTGGGAAATCCGCCCCAGCAACCGCCCCAGCGCATCCAGCCCCGGAATCTCGATGGTCAGGGACATCAGCGCGGTGTTGTCTTCCTTGTTCGAACGGGTGTTGACCGCCAGCACGTTGATCCGCTCGTTCAGCAACACCTGGGACACGTCACGCAGCAGGCCGGAGCGGTCGTAGGCGCGGATGACGATGTCCACCGGGTAGGTGAGCACCGGCACCGGGCCCCAGCTGACCTGGATGATCCGCTCCGGTTCACGGCCGGCCAGTTGCAGCACCGAGGCGCAGTCCTGGCGGTGAATGCTCACGCCACGGCCCTGGGTGATGTAGCCGACGATCGCATCCCCCGGCAACGGCTGGCAGCAGCCCGCCATCTGGGTCATCAGGTTGCCCACGCCCTGGATCTGGATATCGCCGCGCTTGCCTGGCTTGTAGCCGGTGGCCTTGCGCGGGATCAGTTCCAGTTGTTCGTTGCCGCGTTCCGGCTCCACCAGTTGCTGGGCCAGGTTGACCAGTTGTGCCAGACGCAGATCGCCGGCACCGAGGGCGGCGAACATGTCTTCGGCGGTCTTCATGTTGGCCTTTTCGGCCAGCTTGTCGAAGTCCACCTGAGGCAGGCCCAGGCGACTGAGTTCGCGCTCGATCAGGGTCTTGCCGGCGGCGACGTTCTGGTCACGCGCCTGCAACTTGAACCAGTGGACGATCTTCGCCCGCGCCCGCGATGTGGTGATGTAGCCCAGGTTCGGGTTCAGCCAGTCACGGCTCGGCGTGCCGTGCTTGCTGGTGATGATCTCGACCTGTTCACCGGTCTGCAGGCTGTAGTTGAGCGGCACGATCCGCCCGTTGATCTTGGCGCCACGGCAGTTGTGGCCGATCTCGGTGTGGACCCGGTAGGCAAAGTCCAGCGGCGTCGCGCCCTTGGGCAGGTCGATGGCGTGACCGTCGGGGGTGAAGATGTAGACCCGATCCGGTTCGATATCGACCCGCAGCTGTTCGGCCAGACCGCCGATGTCACCCAGCTCTTCATGCCACTCGAGCACCTGACGCAACCAGGAGATTTTTTCTTCGTAGTGGTTCGACCCGGACTTGACGTCGGTGCCCTTGTATTTCCAGTGCGCGCAGACGCCCAGCTCGGCCTCCTCGTGCATGGCGTGGGTGCGGATCTGCACTTCCAGCACCTTGCCCTCGGGGCCGATCACCGCAGTGTGCAGCGAGCGATAGCCGTTTTCCTTGGGGTTGGCGATGTAGTCGTCGAACTCCTTGGGAATGTGCCGCCACAAGGTGTGGACGATCCCCAGCGCGGTGTAGCAGTCGCGCATTTCCGGGACCAGTACACGCACGGCGCGAACGTCGTAGATCTGGCTGAACTCCAGGCCTTTGCGCTGCATTTTGCGCCAGATCGAATAGATGTGCTTGGCCCGGCCACTGATGTCGGCTTCCACGCCGGTGGCCTGCAATTCTTCGCGCAGTTGGGTCATCACATCGGTGATGAAGCGCTCGCGGTCCAGGCGCCGCTCATGCAACAGCTTGGCGATCTGCTTGTACTGGTCGGGCTCCAGGTAACGGAAGGACAGGTCCTCCAGCTCCCACTTGATATGGCCGATGCCGAGACGGTGGGCCAGGGGCGCGTAGATGTCGAACACTTCCCGGGCGACGCGGTTGCGCTTTTCGTCATCGGCGGCTTTCACCGCACGGATCGCGCAGGTTCGTTCGGCCAGCTTGATCAGCGCGACGCGCACGTCGTCGACCATCGCCACCAGCATCTTGCGCAGGTTTTCCACCTGGCCCTGGGTGCCCAGCACCATGGACTGGCGCGGGCTGAGGCTGGCGCTGATGGCGGCCATGCGCAGCACGCCGTCGATCAGCTTGGCGACCACCGTGCCGAAGCGCTGGCTGACCACCGGGAGCTGGATCTGGCCTTCGCGCACGCCACGGTACAACACCGCCGCCACCAGCGAATCCTGGTCGAGTTTGAGGTCGGCGAGGATCTCGGCGATCTCAAGGCCCGTCTGGAAACTCGAGGTGCCTTCGGACCATAGGTTCTTCGCCGCGTTGTGTTGCTGTTCCGCCTCACGAGCGAACTCGCAGGCGGCCTTCAAGGCTTCGCGATCCAGTGCCGTGTCGATACTGACCGCGTGATCGAGCCAAGCCTCGAGATTGATACTGCCGTCGGTGTTGATCGGCTGGTGTGCTCTCACCTGTACCATCTTTACTTACCTTCCCTACGACGCAGATTCAATGCGTCAACATCGCTGCCCTTTGGTGTTCGTGTGTGCGCCCAAGGCTGTGGCGCGTTGGCACGAACGGGTCAGTCGGACAAGCCATCCTGGCTCGCTTCAAATAACGCCATGGCCTCGACATGTGCCGTCTGAGGAAACATATCGAGAATCCCGGCACGTTTTAACCGGTAGCCCTGCTTGATCAATTCGACCGTGTCCCGGGCCAAAGTTGCCGGGTTGCACGATACATATACCAACCGTCTGGCGCCCAGGGACGCCAACTTGCGCACCACCTCGAAAGCACCGTCACGGGGTGGGTCCAAGAGTACCGCAGAAAAGCCTTCGCCGATCCATTGCGCACCCGCCAGTGGCTGGGATAAATCGGCCTGAAAAAAGGCAGTGTTATTCAAATTGTTGCTGAGGGCATTCGCCGCCGCACGGTCCACCATGGTCTGCACGCCTTCGACGGCCACCACCTGGCGCACGCTCCTGGCCAGCGGCAAGGCAAAGTTGCCCAGGCCACAGAACAGATCCAGCACCCGCTCCTCGGCTTGCGGCGCGAGCCATTGCAGCGCCTGGGCAATCATCGCCTCGTTGACCCCGGCGTTCACCTGGATGAAGTCCCCTGGCCGGTAAGCCAGGTCAAGATCCCAGGCCTGCAAGCGGAACCCCAGGGTTTGTCCCGGCTCGGCCGGTTGTGGCTCGCCTTCGCCATGCAGCCACAACTGGGCTTCGTGGAACGCACAGAAATCCTTGAGGATGCTCAGGTCGGCGTCCGACAACGGCGCCATGTGCCGCAGCAACACTGCCAGGGACGAACCGGCGAACAATTCCACATGCCCCAGCGCCTGGGGTTTGCTCAAGCGTCGGAGCATGTCCGGCAAGCGGCTCATGATCGGCTGCAAGGGCTGTACCAGCACCGGGCAATCGCCGATGGCGACGATGTCCTGGCTGCCAACGGCACGGAAGCCCACGTCGAGTTTTTTCGCCTTCTGGTCCCAGCGCACCGCCACGCGGGCGCGACGCCGATAACCGAATTCCGGTCCGCTCAACGGCGCGGCCCATTCATCCGGTTCCACCCCGGCCACTCGCGACAACTGCTCGGCGAGCATGCGCTGTTTCAGGGCAAGTTGTTCTTCATGGGGCAAATGCTGGACGCTGCAACCGCCGCAACGACCGGCATGGACGCAGGGTGCCGCTCGCCGCAGTTCACTGGACAGGAACACCCGCTCGGTGCGGGCCTCGACCACTTTGCCATGGGCGCCCAACACCCGCGCCTCGACCTCTTCGCCGGCCAGGGCACCGATGACAAACCAGGTGCGCCCGTCGACAAAGGCGATGCCTCGGCCATCGTTGGCCAGGCGCTCGATGGTCAAGCGCTGCTTTTTACCGGTGGGCACTTGCGGGGTCCGGCTTCCGCCGCTGGGCTGAAAGCGCAAACCTCTCTCTTGCTTGGCCATCAGTTGGGCGCGTCGAAAATGCCGGTCGACAGGTAACGGTCGCCACGGTCACAGATGATCGCGACGATCACCGCGTTTTCAACTTCCTTCGACAGGCGCAGCATGCCCGCGACGGCACCGCCCGAAGACACGCCACAGAAGATGCCTTCTTCGCGCGCCAGGCGACGGGTCACGTCCTCGGCTTCGCTCTGGGCCATGTCGATGATGCGGTCCACGCGCTCGGCCTGGTAGATCTTCGGCAGATACTCTTCAGGCCAACGCCGGATACCGGGGATGGCCGAGCCTTCCATCGGTTGCAGGCCGATGATCTGCACGTTCGGATTCTGTTCCTTGAGGTAGCGCGAAGTGCCCATGATGGTGCCGGTAGTGCCCATCGAGCTGACGAAATGAGTGATGGTGCCGTCGGTCTGGCGCCAGATCTCAGGGCCGGTGGTGGTGTAGTGGGCTTCGGGATTGTCGCCGTTGGCGAACTGATCCAGCACCTTGCCACGGCCTTCGGCCTGCATGCGCTCGGCCAGGTCCCGGGCACCTTCCATGCCCTCCTCCTGGGTCACCAGGATCAACTCGGCACCGTAGGCAGTCATCGCCGCCTTACGCTCGGCGCTGGAGTTGTCGGGCATGATCAGGATCATCTTGTAGCCCTTGATCGCCGCCGCCATGGCCAGGGCGATGCCGGTGTTGCCGGAGGTCGCTTCGATCAGCGTATCGCCAGGCTGGATCTGCCCGCGCAATTCACCACGGGTGATCATCGACAGCGCCGGCCGGTCCTTGACCGAACCCGCTGGGTTATTCCCTTCGAGCTTGAGCAAAAGCGTATTGCTGGTAACGCCAGGCAGGCGCTGCAAACGGACCAGCGGAGTGTTGCCGACGCAATCGGCGATGGTTGGGTACTGCAAAGTCATGGCGTATTCGCAATCCGGACTGCGGGGGCGCCTATCATACCGGCAAACCTTGCAAGGCCATATCACGCAAAGTGTGGTGGTTATGGCTTATGGGAATAAGCAACGCGCGTGGGGGGCTGCCGGATGTAAGCCCGTAAGGATGCACAGCGACATGAACTTTACGAAGATTGCCCGCCTGCAAATCGCTACACTGCGCAGGTATTGCGTGCCGGATGCGCGCAAAGCTCAATCAGACCGCTGGATGCAGGAGACAAGTGTGCTCAAGAAACTGGGAATCAAAGGCCGCGTGTTGTTGCTGACCCTGTTGCCGACCAGCCTGATGGCGCTGGTGCTGGGTGGTTATTTCACCTGGATGCAGCAAGCGGACCTGCACGCCCAGTTGCTGCAACGGGGCGAGATGATCGCCGAACAGCTCGCGCCGCTGGTCGCCCCGGCCATGAGCCGCCAGGACAGCGATCTGCTGGAGCGCATCGCGACGCAGTCCCTCGAAGAGACGGATGTACGCGCCGTCACCTTCCTCGCCCCCGACCGCACGCCGCTGGCCCATGCCGGTCCGACCATGCTCAACCGCGCACCGGAAGGTAATAGTGCGCAATTGCTGCAGCGCACTGGCAACGACGCCACGCGCTACCTGCTGCCGGTGTTCGGTAAACACCGCAACCTGGCCGGCGAACTGATCCCTGAAGAAGCCGACCGCCTGCTGGGCTGGGTCGAGCTGGAGTTGTCCCACAGCGGCATGTTACTGCGCGGTTACCGCAGCCTGTTCGCCAGCCTGCTGCTGATCGGCGCCGGCCTGGGCCTGGCCGCGTTGCTGGCCTTGCGCATGGGCCGCACGATCAACCGACCGCTGAGCCTGATCAAACAGGCCGTGGCCCAACTCAAGGACGGTCATCTGGAAACCCGCCTGCCACCACTGGGCAGCCAGGAGCTGGATGAACTGGCCTCGGGCATCAATCGCATGGCCGGCACCTTGCAGAACGCCCAGGAAGAATTGCAGCACAGCATCGACCAGGCCACTGAAGACGTGCGCCAGAACCTGGAAACCATCGAGATCCAGAACATCGAGCTGGACCTGGCCCGCAAGGAGGCCCTGGAAGCGAGCCGGATCAAGTCCGAATTCCTGGCCAATATGAGCCATGAAATCCGCACGCCGCTCAACGGCATCCTCGGCTTTACCCACTTGTTGCAGAAAAGCGAACTGACCCCGCGCCAGCTCGACTACCTGGGCACCATTGAAAAGTCCGCCGACAGCCTGCTGGGGATCATCAACGAGATCCTCGACTTCTCCAAGATCGAGGCCGGCAAGCTGGTGCTCGACAACATTCCGTTCAACCTGCGCGATCTGCTGCAGGACACCTTGACCATCCTCGCCCCCGCCGCCCACGCCAAACAACTGGAGCTGGTGAGCCTGGTGTACCGGGACACGCCACTGTCGCTGGTGGGCGATCCGCTGCGTCTCAAGCAAATCCTCACCAACCTGGTGAGCAACGCCATCAAGTTCACCCGCGAAGGCACCATCGTCGCCCGGGCCATGCTCGAGGACGAACACGAAGACAGCGTGCAGTTACGCATCAGCGTCCAGGACACCGGCATCGGCCTGTCCAACCAGGATGTGCGGGCGCTGTTCCAGGCGTTCAGCCAGGCCGACAACTCGCTGTCCCGGCAACCGGGTGGCACGGGGCTGGGCCTGGTGATTTCCAAGCGCCTGGTGGAACAGATGGGCGGCGAGATCGGTGTTGACAGCACACCGGGCGAAGGCTCGGAGTTCTGGATCAGCCTGCGCTTGCCCAAGACCCGTGACGATGCCGAAGACCTGCCTGGCCCGCCGTTACTGGGCCGGCGCGTGGCGGTGCTGGAAAACCATGAACTGGCCCGTCAGGCCTTGCAGCACCAGCTCGAAGACTGCGGCCTGCAAGTGACGCCCTTCAACACCCTTGAAAACCTGACCAACGGCGTGACCATCGCCCACCAGACCGATCAGGCAATCGACCTCGCCGTACTCGGCATCACCAGCAACGACATGCCGCCGGAACGCCTCAACCAGCACATCTGGGACTTGGAGCACCTGGGCTGCAAAGTGCTGGTGCTGTGCCCCACCACCGAACAGACGCTGTACCACCTCTCGGTGCCCAACCCCCACAGCCAGTTGCAGGCCAAGCCGGCCTGCACCCGCAAGTTGCGCCGCTCGCTTTCCGACCTGGTCAACCCGCGGCCGCCCCGCAGCGAACCCCACGAACCGGTGGCCAGCCGCGCACCCAAAGTGCTGTGCGTGGACGACAACCCGGCCAACCTGCTGCTGGTGCAAACCCTGCTCGAAGACATGGGCGCCAAGGTGTTGGCCGTGGAAAGCGGCTACGCGGCGGTCAAGGCCGTGCAAAAGGAAACCTTCGACCTGGTGTTGATGGACGTGCAGATGCCGGGCATGGACGGTCGCCAGAGCACCGAGGCGATCCGCCAGTGGGAAAGCGAGCGGCACTGCACGCCATTGCCGATCGTCGCCCTCACCGCCCACGCCATGGCCAACGAAAAACGCGCCTTGCTGCAAAGCGGCATGGACGACTACCTGACCAAACCCATCAGCGAGCGGCAACTGGCCCAAGTGGTGCTGAAGTGGACCGGCCTGGCCCTGCGCAATCAGTCGCCAGAGCGCAGCGGCGATGCCCAGGGCACCGGCGAACTGCTGGTGCTCGATCACGAAGAGGGCCTGCGCCTGGCCGCCGGCAAAGCCGACCTGGCGGCGGACATGCTGGCGATGCTGCTGGCGTCCCTGGAAGCCGACCGCGAAGCGATCCGCCAGGCCAGCGAAGCCAACGATCAAAATGCCCTGATCGAACGGGTCCACCGCCTGCACGGCGCCACACGCTACTGTGGCGTCCCGCAATTGCGCGCGGCCTGCCAGCGCAGCGAAACCCTGCTCAAGCAACAGGACCCCAAGGCTGCCGCCGCCCTGGAAGAACTGGAGCGCGCCATCAATCGCCTGGCGAGCGAGGCGCGTATCAGCGCCTGATCCAGGGCAATACCCTTGGAGCCGGAATCGCTGAAAATCCATGCTCCTACCCGGACGGGCTTATTTTTTTATGCCAGGAGGCCGCCATGCGCGTGATTCTTTTCAGCAGCCAGACCTACGACCGCGACAGCTTCAGCAACGCCCTGGCGCCTGCCGGCCTTGAATTGCAGTTCCAGCCGGCACGCTTGAACCTGGACACCGTGGCCCTGGCCGAACGACATGACGTGGTGTGCGCCTTTATCAACGATGACCTCAGTGCCCCGGTGCTGGAACGACTGGCGAACGGAGGGACCCGGCTGATCGCCCTGCGCTCGGCCGGCTACAACCATGTCGACCTGCTCGCTGCCAAACGCCTGGGATTGAGCATCGTCCGGGTTCCGGCCTACTCGCCCCACGCCGTGGCCGAACACGCCGTGGCGTTGATCATGGCCCTCAATCGCTGCCTGCACCGCGCCTACAACCGCACCCGGGATGGTAATTTCAGCCTCCATGGGCTGACCGGTTTCGACCTGGTGGGCAAGACGGTCGGCGTGATCGGCACCGGGCAGATCGGCGCGACGTTCGCACGGATCATGGCCGGCTTCGGCTGCCAGTTGCTGGCCTATGACCCGTACCCCAACCCGCAGGTCGAAGCCTTGGGGGCGCGCTACTTGCCCCTGGCCGATCTGCTGGCGCAAGCGCAGATCATCAGCCTGCACTGCCCGCTCAACGAACATAGCCGACACCTGATCAACGCCCAATCGCTGGCCGCGATGCAACGCGGCGCGATGTTGATCAACACCGGGCGTGGCGGCCTGGTGGACACGCCGGCCCTGATCGAAGCCTTGAAAAGCGGCCAGCTCGGCTACCTGGGTTTGGATGTGTACGAAGAAGAGGCCCAGCTGTTTTTCAAGGACCGCTCCGACCTGCCCCTGCAGGACGACGTGCTGGCACGGCTGCTGACCTTCCCCAACGTGATCGTCACCGCCCACCAGGCGTTCCTGACCCATGAAGCGTTGGCAGCCATTGCCATGACCACCCTGGACAACATCGCCGCCTGGGCGAAAGGCACGCCACAAAACCTGGTAGATAGCTAAACCTTGAGCCAGCTCCCACAGGGGATGGAGTTTCGTCGGCCTGATCTCCAGATGCCCGCCATCGAGACCATCCCAAGCCATGCCCCGTGCTAGCATATCGCGCCTATTTGGAGGACCCATGGCCGAACACGATTTCCGCTACACCCTGATGAACCCACAGCACACCTTGACCGAGGTCCGCGCCCTGGCGCCGGGCCGTTACCAGGTCACCGGCAATGGCGGTTCGATCCAGGCCAACGATGTACTGCTCGTCACCCTCAAGGGCAGCAAGGATTTGTCCATGCGCCTGACCGTGGACACCGTTCGGCATCTGCTCAAGCCCATGGGTCAATGGACCGCGATGACCACCGGTCCGGTGTTCGGTGAGCTGGCGATCCACACCTGGCAGGTCAATTGCGACAGTTGCGCCAAGGAACTGAGCTTCGAATTTGCCGTCGATGCCAAGCTCGGCGTCAAGGCCCAGAAACCGGCGGCCAGTGCACGCATCGCCGAACTGGGCTGGACCACTGTCGGTGAAAAACACCTGTGCCCTAAATGCCAGGAAGCCGCCTGATGAAACGCTTGGCCCTGGCCGCGCTGATCGGCGCCGGCCTGATGGGTTGCGCCGCCGAGCCGGTGCAACTGCAACATAACCGCAGCTACATCCTGGAATGGATCGGCGAACGGCCATTGATGGACTACAGCCACCTGACCATCACCCTCGGGGATGACGGCCGGGCCTACGGCAACGGCGGCTGCAATCACTGGTTCGCGCCCTACACCCTGGAAGGCCACCGCTTGAGCTTCGGCAAGATCGGCAGCACTCGCAAACTCTGCGCCCCGGCCCTGATGGAGCAAGAGACACGCTTTTTGCAAGCGCTGGAAAAGGTCGAGCGCTGGGACATCTCGCCCATCGAGCAGATGCGCTTCTGGCCGGCCCAAGGCAAGCCGTTGCGGTGGTGGTTGGAGGAAGGCTGAGGCCTGATCCCACTTGATCGTTCCCACGCTCCGCGTGGGAACGATCATCACAGGTGTTATTTAAGCGCCTGCAACGCCTCAAGCTTGGCCATCACCCCTGCCGCCGTCTGTTCCCCCAGCAACTGCTCGCGCACTTTGCCCTGGTTATCGATGATGTAAGTCACCGGCAGCCCTTCGCTGCGTGGAAGGTCGAAGATCTCGGCCGGATCCCGGGCCAGCACGGTGAAACGAATTCCCATCTTGTCGCTGGCGCTCTTGAGCTCCTCGCCCTGCACCTGGTCGAAGTTGACCCCGAACACACCGACATTGCGCCCCTTGAGCTGCTCGGCCAAGGCGTTGAACTCCGGGATCTCGGTGCGACACGGCGCACACCACTCGGCCCAGTAGTTGAGCACCAGCCATTGTTTGTCCAGCCGCTGCGAGGCAATGGCCTGACCGTTCTGATCCACCCCGTAGTCGTTTCCGCAGCCGGCGAGCAACAAGATGCCGATGAATGTCAGTGCTGCCGTCAATCGCCTTGCCATGTGCCAATCCTTAGTCTGAATGTGAACGTCACCGCGACCTAACGCCCTGCAAGGTGCTAGAGGCCTCGCAGCACAGTAGAATAGCCGCCACCTTACGCAAGATGCGACCCGCTCATGACCGATCTGACGCTTTATCACAACCCGCGCTGCTCGAAATCCCGCGGTGCGCTGGAACTGTTGGAGGCCCAGGGCCTGGCGCCTACCGTGGTCCGCTACCTGGAAACCCCGCTCGACGCCGCTCAGCTTGAACGCCTGCTGGGCAAGCTCGGCCTCACCGCCCGGCAACTGCTGCGCACTGGCGAAGAGGAATACGCCACGCTCAATCTGGCCGACGCCAGCCTGAGCCAGGCTCAGTTGATCGCCGCCATCGCCGCCCACCCGAAACTCATGGAACGGCCGATTCTTGAAACCGCAGACAAAGCCATGATCGGTCGTCCGCCGGAGAAAATCCTGGAGATCCTGCCGTGAGCACGCCGTACATTCTGGTGTTGTATTACAGCCGCAGTGGCTCTACCAACGAAATGGCCCGGCAGATCGCCCGGGGCGTCGAGCAGGCCGGGCTGGAAGCACGGTTGCGCACGGTGCCTGCCATTTCCACCGAATGCGAAGCCGTGTCGCCGGACATTCCCGAGCAAGGCCCGCTGTACGCCAGCCTCGATGACCTGAAGAACTGCGCCGGCCTGGCCCTGGGCAGCCCGACCCGTTTCGGCAACATGGCCGCGCCACTGAAGTACTTTCTCGACGGCACCAGCAACCTGTGGCTGACCGGTGCCTTGGTGGGTAAACCCGCCGGGGTGTTCACTTCCACCGCGAGCCTGCATGGCGGCCAGGAAACCACCCTGCTGTCGATGATGTTGCCGTTGCTGCACCACGGCATGCTGATCACCGGCCTGCCCTACAGCGAATCGGCCCTGATCGACACCCAGGGTGGCGGTACGCCTTACGGCCCGAGCCATCACGCCGGAGCCGACGGTAAAAGCGGCTTGAATGAGCATGAAGTCGCGCTGTGTCGGGCCCTGGGCTTGCGCCTGGCGAAAACCGCACAACTGCTGGAGAACGGCCGTGGCTAAGAAGCCGAAAATCCTGCCGCCTATCCAATGGCTGGAACCGCGCGTACGCATTGCCCGCGTCCTGAGCCTGCTGTGTTTTTTCGGCCTGGTAGGGCTGCTCAGTGCGTATTACCTGCTGATCGCCGACCTGCACGGCGCGCGGCCTTGGGTGATTCTGCTGATCGAGCTGGTGCCGCTGCTGATCCTCGCGCCCGGCATGCTCAGTGGCAGCGCCCGCGGGCATTCGTGGATGTGCTTCGTGGTGAACCTGTATTTCATCAAGGGCGCGCTGGCGGCCTATGACCCGAACCGGCAGGTGTTCGGCATGCTGGAAATGGTGGCGAGCGTGGCGGTGTTCTGCTCGGCCTTGTTGTATGTGCGTTGGCGGTTTCAGTTGAATCGACGACTTGCGGGAGAAGGCGATATTTCCGTCGCCTGATAGACCGCTATCGCGAGCAAGCTCGCTCCCACACTGGATCTTCGGCGCTCACCAATCCCTGTGGGAGCGGGCTTGCTCGCGAAAGGAGCAACTCGGTCTCAATGATTCACTGTATACGCCAGCATCATCGAAATCTGGCTCATCGGCCGTCCACCGCTCTCTTCATGCCACTGGTTAAAGGCACTCTGCACCGTCGCCAGGTCCCGCAGGCTGGTGGGGACTTTGTCGATGATGTCCTGGGCATTGAGCGCGGCCACCACGTCATAGCTGGGCACGAAGGTGTCCTTGCCCATCATCCGCAGGAAGCGCGGTGCCGACAGGCCGCCCAGTTGATGGCCGTGCTTTTTCAGGTAGGTCCACAGGCCGACGATGTCAGTCACCGGCCAGTCGGCGATCAGCGCACCGAAGCTGCCCTTTTCATGGGCCACGTCCACTATCAGTTGCGCGTTGCGCGGCACGCTCTTGAGCTTGCCCAGATGGCGGATGATCCGTGCGTCCTGCATCAGCCGCTCCAGGTGCTCGGCGCTCATCAGCACGACTTTTTCCGGGTCGAACTTGAAGAACACCTCTTCGAAAGCCGGCCACTTGGCGTCCACCAGACTGTGCTTGAGCCCGGCCCGGAAAACCCGCAGCGCCATGGTCGAGAGGTAGCGGTCGTCGCTGATCTTGCGCAACTGCGCCGGGGTCTTGGGAACCGGCAGGTGGGCTTCCAGTTCAGCCGCCGAACCGAAGCGGTTCAGACAATACTCGTGCAACCACTTGTAATCGCGCATGCCCTCTCCCGGGTCTGAAATGAAAACGGCGCTTCGCGAGCGCCGTGAATAGGAGCCCCTGCCCTCGTCAGAGGTTCACCACGTTGACGAACCGCGGCGTGGCGTTTTCATCAATGCGCAGGCTGGTG
Organism: Pseudomonas sp. CFBP 5748; assembly: GCF_053850495.1. NCBI lineage: Bacteria > Pseudomonadati > Pseudomonadota > Gammaproteobacteria > Pseudomonadales > Pseudomonadaceae > Pseudomonas > Pseudomonas sp. CFBP 5748. The sequence continues at coordinate 399,574 of NZ_JBSPTN010000006.1, read as the reverse complement.
AAGTCGAACAGGTTACGGTCCGCCAGTTGCGATGGAACGACATTCTGCAAGCCACGGAAGATGCTCTCGGTACGGCCCGGGGTCTTGCGTTCCCACTCCTGGAGCATTTCCTTGACCACCTGGCGCTGCAGGTTTTCCTGGGAGCCACAGAGGTTGCAGGGAATGATCGGAAATTGCTTGAAATCCGAATAGGCCTGGATGTCTTTCTCGCTGCAATAAGCCAGCGGGCGGATCACCACGTTACGCCCGTCATCGGCCCGCAGCTTGGGCGGCATGGCCTTGAGCGAGCCGTTGTAGAACATGTTCAGGAAGAAGGTCTCAACGATGTCGTCACGGTGGTGACCCAGGGCCATCTTGGTCGCACCGATCTCATCGGCGAAGGTGTAGAGCGTGCCGCGACGCAGGCGTGAGCACAGCGAGCAGGTGGTCTTGCCTTCAGGGATCAGCTCCTTGACCACCGAATAGGTGTCTTTCTCGACGATGTGGTATTCCACACCCAGCGACTCGAGGTAAGCCGGCAGCACATGCTCGGGGAACCCGGGCTGCTTCTGGTCCATGTTCACCGCGACGATGTCGAACTTGATCGGTGCAACCTTTTGCAAATGCATCAGCACATCGAGCAAGGTATAGCTGTCCTTGCCGCCGGACAGGCAGACCATGACCTTGTCGCCGTCCTCGATCATGTTGAAATCGGCGACCGCCTCACCGGCCTGGCGGCGCAGGCGCTTTTGCAGTTTGTTCTGGTTGACCGTAAGAGTGCCCATGACGCGAAATCCGTGAGGTGTGACGAAAGGCCGGCATTTTACGCAAAAAATCCCGAATGTGGCACCGCCCCTGTGGCGAGGGCGCTTGCTCCCGCTGGGTTGCGAAGCAACCCTCTGGGCTCGTCCTGTTGGCGTCTGCTTCGCAGCCGAGCGGGAGCAAGCGCCCTCGCCACAGGAAATCTCTTCGCCATAGCGAGCCCACACAGATCACGTCGCGATTAGCCTGTTCCTTTACAGCGCGATTTGCTCTAAGCCCCCCATCCCCCTGGCGAGAACTCCTTTCTATACTGCGACATAAGGTCGCACACATATTCAGACCTTTACTTACTTGGCCACATTGGCCCGTAGGCGCTCCGTTGGGGGGCGATGGCAATAACAAAGGAGTGACTGACTATGATCCATCATGTCGTGGGGCTCTTTACCCACCCTGATCAAGAATGGAAAGAAATCCGTGGCGATCAGGAGGAAAGCATCAGCCACATGTACCTCACCCACACGCTGATCCTGGCGGCCATTCCCGCGGTATCGGCGTTTATCGGCACCACGCAGGTGGGATGGGTCATCGGCAATCGTCCACCGGTGATGCTGACCCAGGAAAGCGCGCTGTGGATGACCGTCATGTCGTACCTGGCCATGCTGGGCGGTGTGGCGGTGATGGGGGCGTTCATCCACTGGATGGCCCGCACCTATGACGCCAACCCGAGCCTGGCCCGTTGCATCGCGTTCGCCACCTACACCGCGACACCGTTGTTCATTGGCGGCCTGGCGGCGCTCTACCCGCACATGTGGCTGGGGATGATCGTCGGCACGGCGGCGATCTGCTACACGGTCTACCTGCTGTATGTGGGCCTGCCGACCTTCATGAGCATTCATCAGGACGAAGGCTTTCTGTTTTCCAGTTCGGTGCTTGCCGTCGGCCTGGTGGTGCTGGTGGCCATCATGGCGTTCACGGTGATTGTCTGGGGGCTGGGCGTCGGCCCGGTGTACACCAATTAAACGATAGAGCTCTCCAATAAGAAGCAGGATCTGCCAACACAGGCCGCCGCAAGGCGGCCTTCCTGTGTTTGGAGAGGGCAAAACGACCGCTGGGCGCCCGGGCGATTCGCAACGGCCGGCGGTTGCGGCATACTCGGGGTTCTGGAGACCCGTAAAGCATGCTCGAACACCTCAATACCCGCGTCGAAGAGTGTTACCAACAAGCCGAATCCTTTTTCAAACGTCCTTTCAAACGCCCAGTGGTCAGCTTCAAATTGCGTGGCCAGAAAGCTGGGGTCGCGCACTTGCATGAAAATCTGCTGCGCTTCAATCCACAGTTGTACCGGGAAAACGCCGAAGATTTTCTCAAGCAGACCGTCGCCCACGAAGTCGCGCACCTGATTGCCCATCAACTGTTTGGCGAACGCATCCAGCCCCATGGCGAAGAGTGGCAACTGATCATGCGCGGGGTCTACGAACTGCCGCCCAACCGCTGCCACACCTACGAAATCAAACGCCGCAGCGTGACCCGCTACATCTACAAATGCCCCTGCGACGGCAGCGACTTCCCGTTCTCGGCCCAGCGCCACAGCCTGGTGCGGCAGGGGCGGCGGTATTTGTGCCGTAGCTGTCGCAGTACCTTGGTGTTCAGTGGGGAGACGCGGGTGGAGTAGCCAAGGTTTGTGGTGTTCTTTGGGGCCCCTTCGCGAGCAAGCACGCTCCCACAGGATCCAGTGTGTGCGAGCTTGCTCGCGATGGCTGCCTGACAGGCGCTACAAAACCACCCCACTGCGACGCAATTGAGCTATCCGCTCAGCACTAAACCCCAACTCCCCCAACACTTGATCCGTATGCGCCCCCAGCCCCGCGCCAATATGCCGAGGCTCGGGCAGCCCTTGTGAAAATTTCAACGGACAAGCCATCTGCGCCTGGCTCGAACCATCGCCACGGGGCACTTGGGTCACCACTTCCCGGGCCTGCAATTGCGGATGCCTGAGGGCTTCGTCCAGGCTCAGCACCGGCTCGACGCAGGCATCAATCCCGGCAAACAAGCGGCAAAGCTCGGCGAAGTCATGTTTCTCGAACTCGGCTTGCAGGGCCTGCTTGAGCGCGTGCTGCTGCTCAGGCTGGGGTGACAACCCTTGGGCCGCCAGTTCCGGTCGCCCCAGAGCATCGCAAAGCGCCTGCATGAAGGCCGGCTCCAGGCTGCCCACCGACATCCAACGACCATCCCGGGTGCGGTAATAGTCATAGAAGCTGCCGCCGTTGAGCATCTGGTTTTCCCAACCCGGTTCCACACCGCAGGCCAGGTAACCGGCGCCGGCCAAGGCGTTCAGGCTGAACACACAGTCGGTCATGCTCACGTCCAAGTGCTGGCCCTGCCCGCTCTGCTGACGGGCGATCACCGCCGCCAACAGCCCGATCACCCCGTGCAGCGAACCGCCGGCAATGTCCGCCGCCTGGATCCCCAGCGGCAGCGGGCCGCTGTCGGCACGGCCGGTGTGACTGGCCAGCCCCGCCAGGGCCAGGTAGTTGATGTCGTGCCCGGCGCGGTCCTTGTAGGGCCCGGTCTGGCCGTAGCCGGTGATCGACACGTAGATCAACCGTGGATTGATCGCCTTCAAGGCCTCGTATCCCAGGCCCAGCCGCTCCATCACACCGGGACGGAACTGTTCCAGCAGGATGTCGTAGTCCTCCAGCAACGGCTTGATCACGTCCAGGGCTTGCGGTTGCTTGAGATCCAGCGCGAGGCTGCGCTTGTTGCGGTTGAGGTAGGCATGGCTGGCCGAGGCACCTTGGTCATGGGGCGGCAGTATCCGCAAGAGATCCGGGCGGGTCGGCGACTCGATGCGCAACACCTCGGCGCCCATGTCCGCCAGCAACAACGAGGCGAACGGGCCGGGCAGCAGGGTCGAGAAGTCCAGAACCTTGAGCGATGCCAGTGGACCTTGCATAGCGGTCTCCGGTGGGTGATGGACTCAAGACTAGGCAGGGGTTGGTGGTAGGGCAATCACCGCAGGTGCCAGTCTGGATGACCATTGCGCTCAGCGTGAGAACTCTTCCAATAAAAAAACCCGCCGAAGCGGGTTTTTCATTGCAACTGGAAGGTTACTTCACAGCGCTTGGAACCGAGCCCTCGGCCACGGTTTGCTCGTCTTCTTCACGAACGTCAGAGATACCGCGACCACCGGAAGCCAGCTCGGTTTGCAACTGGTCTTCGTCCAGCTCCTTGACCCACTTGGCAACCACGATCGTGGCAACGGCGTTGCCCACCAGGTTGGTCAGGGCGCGGGCTTCGGACATGAAGCGGTCGATACCCAGGATCAGTGCCAGACCGGCCACCGGCAAGGTACCCACGGCCGACAGGGTGGCCGCCAGCACGATGAAGCCGCTACCGGTCACGCCAGCAGCACCTTTGGACGACAGCAGCAGCACCAGCAGCAGGGTGATCTGGTGAGTCAGGTCCATCGGGGTGTCGGTGGCCTGGGCAATGAACACCGCGGCCATGGTCAGGTAGATCGAAGTACCGTCGAGGTTGAACGAGTAGCCAGTCGGGATCACCAGGCCTACTACAGACTTCTTGGCACCCAGGCGCTCCATCTTGATCAGCATGCGTGGCAGGGCCGATTCCGACGAGGAAGTACCCAGCACGATCAGCAGTTCTTCACGGATGTAGCGGATCAGCTTGACGACGCTGAAGCCGTGGGCGCGGCAGATGGCGCCCAGTACCACCAGTACGAACACTACGCAGGTGATGTAGAAGCAGATCATCAACTGGCCCAGTTGCACCAGCGAACCGACACCGTAGGCGCCGATGGTGAAGGCCATGGCACCGAACGCACCGATCGGCGCCAGCTTCATGATCATGTTGATGATGATGAACATCACGTGGGCGAAGCGGTCGATGAAGTCCAGCACCGGCTTGCCGTAGGACCCCAGGCGATGCAGGGCGAAACCGAAGAGCACCGAGAACATCAGCACTTGCAGGATGTCGCCGTTGGCGAACGCGCCGACGATGGTGTTCGGGATCACATTGAGGATAAAGGCGATGATGCTCTGGTCTTTACCGGCCGAGATGAAACCGGCGATCTTGCTGGTGTCCAGGGTCGATACATCGATGTGCATGCCGACACCCGGTTGCACGATGTTAACCACGACCAGGCCGATCAGCAGGGCGATGGTGGAGACAATTTCAAAGTACAGCAGCGCATAGCCGCCGGTCTTGCCGACCGATTTCATGTTCTGCATACCGCCGATGCCGCTGACGACGGTACAGAAAATGATGGGGGCGATGACCATTTTGATCAGCTTGATGAACCCGTCACCGAACGGCTTGAGGGCAACACCGGTCTGTGGGTAGAAGTGGCCGAGCAAAATACCGATGGCAATGGCTACGATCACCTGGAAATACAGGGATTTGTACAGTGGCTGACGAGTCGTCATGGCAAACCTTCCTCAAGCGTCCCGTGTGACAACATCCATCTGTCGTCCACGGCACCTCAACTTCGCGAACCCTCCTGCACTGGAGGGATTTGTTTTTGTCGGCTGCACGCGGCAGACCTACTCAACGTATTGCAACGCACATGCCATTTTCGAGAAAGCTCCTACACCCCGTATTACACGCGGGTTTGCGAATTCCACAGGGGTTAAACTCGGCGTACACGATGGCGGATTTCCGCCCGAAGGCCGCTCCCTGTTCCGGGATTTGGCGGATATCCGCCTTGTTCAGCCCCCACCCCCTGCTACCATCGCCCGCTTAACGGACGGATTTTTTGTCATGCGCCAACGCACGATCGCCAGTCACTTCGCCCGCGCTGCCCTGGGCGGCGCACGTCGCCAGGGGTTCGACTATTTTCCTTTGCTGCAACAGTTGGGCATCAGCCCTGAGCTGCTGGATGAACCGCGCGCGCGAATCGCTCCGGAACAGTTCACCCGCCTGTTGCAAGCGCTGTGGCAAAGCCTGGACGACGAATACCTGGGGTTCGGCCGGGGCCTGAGCAAACCCGGGACGTTTGCCATGATGTGTCACGCGCTGATCCACTGCCGCACCCTGGGTAAAGCCCTTCAGCGCGGCCTGTTGTTCTACAGCCTGTTCCCTGATGCCCCGGACCTGACGCTGGAGACCGAAGGCGAGCGAGTACGCCTGGTGCTGGACGACTCGACGTTGCGGGACCCGGATCATTTCCTGAGTGAAAGTCTGCTGGTGATCTGGCATCGCCTCGGCAGTTGGCTGATCGGCCAGCGGATCGACCTGGAACAGGCGACCTTCGGCTACGCCAAGCCCGCCCACGGTGCCGAATACGACTTGCTGTTTCCCTGTCCGCTGGTGTTCGAAGCACAACGCTGCAGCCTGTTGTTCCACCGTCGCTACCTGGACATGCCGTTGCTGCAGGACGAACGGACCCTCAAGCATTTCCTCGAGCGCTCCCCCGCCGACCTGCTGTCGCGACCCGACGATGGCCACAGCCTGAGCAGCCAGTTGCGCCGCCTGCTCAGCCGCGACACGGCACGCTGGCCCGACCTGGACAGCGTCGCCGCGCATCTGCACATCAGCCCCCAGACCTTGCGCCGGCATCTGCGAGAGGAAGGCACCAGCTTCCAGGAGCTCAAGGATCAGCTGCGGCGGGATATCGCCATCTATCACCTGGGCCGCGCGGACCTGTCGTTACAGCAGATTGCCGAGCAGTTGGGATTCTCGGAGCCGTCGGCGTTTCACCGGGCGTTCAAGAAGTGGACGGGGGTGACGCCGGGGGCTTATCGGGAGCAGGAGAATTGAGTGGTGAGATCCAACTTCTGTGGGGAGCCCGCCGCTCCCTTCGCGAGCAAGCCCGCTCCCACAGTTGATCTGCGGCGAACACAGATTTGTGGCTATTGAAGATCCAGCGTGGGAGCGGGCTTGCTCGCGAAAGGGCCCGCTGACACAGCGAAATATTCCAGTCAAACCACCGAAAAGTGAATCCTGAAAGCCGCCCCGCCCAGCTCGGAATCCCCCAGGGTCAACCTGGCGCCGTAGCTTTCGATGATGTCCTTGACCACCGCCAGGCCAATGCCCTGCCCCGGGTGCTGGCGATCCAGCCGTTCGCCACGCTGGAGAATCCGCGCGCGTTGATCCGGTGGCACGCCCGGCCCGTCATCCTCGACGCATAACTCAATACCGCCAAGCGTCTGGTGCACACTGACGCGCACCTCGCCCAGGCAGAGCCGATAAGCGTTTTCCAGCAGGTTGCCGAGCATCTCCAGCAAGGCGCCCTGTTCGATCGGCACCTGGCAGTGCTCTGGCAGGTCGAAACTGACATTGACCCGTTTGTCGCGATAAACCTTGTCCAACGTGTCGCACAGGCTTTGCAGCACCGGGCGCAAGCGCACCTGATGGCGCACCAGCCCGCTTTTGCGCAGGCTGGCGCGCTGCAGCTGATAGCCGATCTGCTGGCTCATGCGCTCGATCTGGGTTTGTAGCACCCAGGCCTGCCCACGATCCTCGGGGCGCCGGGCCATGTCTTCGCTGACGCCCTGCAACACCGCCAGCGGGGTTTTCAGGCTGTGGGCCAGGTCATCGAGAGAGTCGCGGTAACGGCTACGCTGCTCCCGCTCGCTGTCCAGCAGGCGATTGAGGGAACCGGTCAGGCGCAATAGCTCGCGGGGATGCTCGGTACTGAGGCTTTCCCGCGCTCCACTTTCAATTTCGTCCAGCTCCTGACTCAGCCGCCGCAATGCCCGAAGCCCCCAGGTCAGGCCGATCCACAACAGGGCCAGCAGCACCAACAGGGCGGCGCCAAAACCCAGGTAGAGATTGTCCCGCAACCCTTGCAGGGTTACCTCGTAGTCGCGCACCGGTTGCAGGGTGACGATGCTGAACGCCGCGCTCTGGCCGCCGAGCAGCTTGATCTCGACGTCATAGACAAAAAATTCCTGGCCGTCGTTCTCGCGGATGCGCGCGAACTGGTTGCCCTGGCCGTCATAGCGCGGCGTGTAGTTGATGTTTTCTTCCTGGGTCGCCTTGGATCGCCAGACCAACCGCCCCTCACGATCATAGATGTAGCCCAGCAGGCGGGCGTCGGCGAGGTTGAAGCGCTCATCGGGCAACTGTGCCGGCATCTTCAATTGCTTGTTTTCCACCCGGGCGGCGGAAATCAGGGTGGTCACGTCCGAAGCCAGGCGTTGCTCGATGGACTCCTGCAACGCCAGGCTGAACGCACCTTGCATGGCCGGTAACAGCGCCAGCATGAACAGTACCGCCAGGGTCATGGCGGCCAGCATCAAGCGCAGGCGTAGCGAACGAATCACTGGCAGCGCTCGTTGAACAGGTAACCCAGGCCACGCACGGTGTCGATCGGCTTGAAGCCGGCCGGCGCTTCCAGTTTACGGCGCAAGCGTCCCACCAACACTTCGATGACGTTGGGATCACGCTCGTCGTCATCGGGATAAAGCTGCTCCATCAAGCGGTCCTTGGCGACCACTTGCTGATGATGGCGCATCAGGTATTCCAGGATGCGGTATTCATAGGCGGTCAACGCCAACGGCTCTTCGCCGAGGGACGCCTGCTTGCGGTTGAGGTCCAGCACCAGCGGACCGGCGACGATGGTCGACTGGGTGAAACCACTGGAGCGGCGCAACAGGGCATTCAAGCGGGCCTCCAGTTCTTCGAACTGAAACGGCTTGACCAGGTAGTCGTCGGCCCCGGCGGCCAGGCCTTCGACCTTGTCCTGCCAGTTACCCCGGGCGGTCAGGATCAGGATCGGGAACGCCTTGTCCTGGGAACGCAGCCGGCGGATCAGCTCCAGCCCGCTGATGCCCGGCAAGCCCAGGTCAATCACTGCCAGGTCGTGGTTGAACTCATGGACTTGATACAAGGCTTCTTCAGCATTGGCCACGGCCTGCACCACATGGCCGCTGTCGGTGAGACGGGTTTGCAGGTGATGACGCAATAACGCTTCGTCTTCGACAACCAGTAATTTCATGGAGCCTCTCCCCAGGCAAATCAAACAGTCCAGCATTGCGCCTCGCAACGAAAGGCGCCGGATCGTCTTGGGCCGATCCGGCGCAATGCACTCACCATCGACCGCTTAGAACGTGTAGTTGGCGGACAGGTAAGTCTGGGCACTGCTGGTCAGGTCCAGCGAGCCGACCTTGCCGCCACCGTGCGGGCTCATCTCAGTGCTGGCGTTGCTGCGCAGGTAACGGTAACCCAGTTCCACCGAGGTGTTCTGCGAAATTTGTTGCAGGACGCCCCCCTGCAAGCCCACCGCGTAGCCGATGTCAGTGTCGCGGCTGTAGCCAGGGGAATCCTGGGTCAGTTTGGTCAGGCCCGCCGTGCCGCCGCCGAACAGTTTGGTACTGGCGGTCACCGGATAGAACACGTCGTAGCTGCCCAGCAGATTTTCCTGGCGCAGTTTGATGCCATTGTGGGTCCCCGAGACATTGTCGTAGGTGGCGTAGTAGCGACCCTGGTCGTTTTGCCGGCCCAGGCGCACACCGTAAGTGGTGTCCTTACCGATGATGCCGTCGGCGTTGGGGTTGTTCAGGGCACTGTCCAAGGCATCGGATTTCTTTACCTTGTCACTGGTCTGGCCGAGGGTCAGGCTGGCGAAGTTGTCATCGGCGTGGGCCATGGCGCTGACGCCCAACACGGTGAAAGCCAACAGCAGTTTTTTCATCTGAGTCATGGTCAAGCTCCTTTGAAGCGTGAAGTGTGTGTGAAGTCGCAGTCACGTTAACCAGCACTCCCTGAACACCTCTTGAACGTTCTCTGAACCTGCGCTGAATGAATCGGCTAGTCTGTTCGAACTACTTTTTAAGGAGATCCGTCATGCGCAGGTTGCTTGCTGTTGTCCTTCTGGCCCTGAGCGGTACGAGCCACGCCGCCATTCAGACCCAAGAGATTCCCTACAGCAGTGCCGACGGCACAAAGCTGATCGGCTATTACGCCTATGACGACGCCATCAAGGGTCCACGCCCGGGCGTGGTGGTGGTGCATGAATGGTGGGGGCTGAACGATTATGCCAAGCGCCGCGCCCGTGACCTCGCGGGCTTGGGCTACAGCGCCTTGGCCATCGACATGTACGGCGATGGCAAGAACACCGAGCACCCCAAGGACGCCATGGCCTTCATGCAAGCGGCGCTCAAGGACGGCAAGGCAGCCAGTGCGCGCTTCCAGGCCGGGCTCGACCTGCTGAAGAAACAACCCCAGACCGACCCGGACAAAATCGCCGCCATCGGTTACTGCTTCGGCGGCAAGGTGGTGCTGGACGCGGCACGCCAAGGTGTACCACTGGCCGGTGTGGTGAGCTTCCACGGCGCACTGGTGACCAACACCCCGGCCACGCCTGGCAGCGTCAAGGCCAGGATTCTTGTCGAACACGGTGCGCTGGACAGCATGGTCACCGGGGACAACGTGAGCGCGTTCAAGAGCGAGATGGACAAGGCCGGCGCCGACTATAAATTTGTCAGCCTCAAGGACGCCAAGCACGGCTTCAGCAACCCGGACGCCGACCGCCTGAGCCACGGCGAACATGGCGGGCCGGACATTGGCTACAACAAAGAAGCCGATGAAAAGTCCTGGGCGGATATGCAGAAGTTCTTCAAGAAACTTTTTAACTGACGCAGACCTTGTGGCGAGGGGATTTATCCCCTCGCCACAAAAGCTCGGCCCCACTACCCAGCGCCAAGCCAACCCGGCAAAATGCCGGGCATGAATGCACTCCCCGCCCTGCCCGCCTGCTGTACGCCTCTGGATGAACACTGGCTCCTGCCCGATGCGCTGCCCAATACCGTGCTGCTGAGCACCCGCTTCGATCCGTTGCTGCTGAGCGGCAATGACTTTTTGCACAGTGCCATCGAACCACCCGCAAGCATCCAGCGTTCGGTGGCCAAGCGTCAGGCGGAGTTTCTTGCCGGGCGGATCTGCGCCCGAGCGGCGTTGCGCCAGTTGAACGGCCAGACCTGCGTGCCGCCCATCGGCGAAGATCGCGCCCCCGTATGGCCGGCCCATGTCAGCGGTTCGATCACCCACAGCACGGGTCGGGCGGCGGCCATCGTCGCCAGGAAAGATCACTGGCAAGGCTTGGGCATGGACCTGGAAAACCTGCTCGACGCCGAACGGGCCGAGCGCCTGGCTGGCGAAATCCTCACCCCGCCCGAGCTCCTGCGCATGACCACCCTCGCGCAAGATGAGCGGGCATTGCTGGTGACCCTGACCTTTTCAGTGAAGGAAAGCCTGTTCAAGGCGCTGTACCCGATCGTCGGGCAGCGCTTTTATTTCGAGCATGCCGAAGTGCTGGAATGGACACACAGCGGACAGGTGCGACTTCGGCTACTGACGAACCTGTCGACCGAGTGGTGCCATGGCAGCGAGCTGCAGGGGCAGTTTGGGGTCAAGGATGGGCAGTTGTTGAGTCTGGTGGGGATCAAGGCCTGAACTCTGTAGTGCCTGGAAGGGCCCCATCGCGAGCAAGCTCGCTCCCACATTGGAATGCGGTCCTCTGTGGGAGCGAGCTTGCTCGCGATGAGGCCGGCACAGGTGCCACACCTCTCAAGACCTATCCTGATGCCTCGGCCAACTCAAGCTGAAACAGGCCCCACCCAGGCTCTTGCTCTTGCCGACCAACGCCCGGCCGTCGTGCCAATGAATGATCCGTCGCACAATCGACAACCCCAACCCATGACCACCCGAAGCACGGGCGCGGCTATCGTCCAGGCGCAGGAAAGGCTTGAACACTCGCTCCCACGCCGCCTCCGGCACGCCCGGCCCATCGTCCTCGACGTCGACCCGACAACGCAACTGGCCCACCTGATAGCTGACGGTCACCCGCGAGCTGGCGTGGCGCATGGCATTGCCTACCAGATTCTGCAGGGCGCGGTGCAGGAAGCGTGGCTCGGCCTCGACCCAGGCGCCGTCACAATCGGCGGCGGACAGGCATAGACCGCGCTCGACCGTAACCCCCACCCGCAGCGGTCCCAACTCCTCGATCACTTGATTGACCAACGCATCCAGATCCACCCGCTGGAAATTCAGGGCCGGCGAACCCTGCTCCAACCGCGCGTAGGTCAACATCTCGTCCACCAGTCGATCGAGGTCTTCGATGTCGTGGTCCATACCCGCCAGGTATTTGTCCCGGGCCTGGGGCGTGGTGGCGCTGCCGAGCATTTCCAGGCCAAAACGCAGGCGTGCCACCGGGGTACGCAGTTCATGGGACACCGCGCGCACCAGCTCACGCTGAATCGCCAATAGCTGCTGCAAATGCTCGGCCATGCCATTGAACGCGGCGGCCAACCGCCCCACCGAGTCGGCCCCCCGGGCCGGTACGCGGGTTTCCAGGCTGCCCTGGGCGATCTGGGTCGCGGCCGATTCCAGGCCGCGCAGGCGCCGCTCCAACTGGCGCACCAACAGATAGACGATCAAGCCGATCAGGCTCAGCCCCAGCGCCGCGATCAACACCAACCATTGCGGTGGATAAGGGTTCATCTGGTACAGCGGGCCGATCTCCAGCACCCACGGCGTACCGACCATGCCGGCGAACACCCGGATCGAATCGCCGCCCTTGCCCAGCGCCATCACCGTGTCGCCCTCGGACACCCGACGGCGCTGGTCTTCGTCCATGTCCGCCGCCGCGACAGTCATCAGGCGCAGGTCGAAACCGAAACCTTTTTCCTGCTTGAGTTGCGCGAGCCGTTCAGGCTGCTCGCCGACCGGGTAGCGCACCAGCTCGTCGGCCAGCAGGTAGATGGTCGCCCGGGCCAGTTGCTCGCTGATCTGTTGGACCTCCCCCACCAGCATCAGTTGTTCGCCATCGCTGACCAACCGATAGACCTTCGCCGCATGGGGCCCGGTCTGCTCCACCAATGCCTGGCCGCGCAGCACGCCAGTGCGCTGGCGGAGGTCCAGGTCGGTCTGGGCAAAGGTCTGCAAGGCCAGGGGGATGCCGAGCAGGCGCTCCCACACCGCCAACGCCCGCCGACGCTCGGTGTCGTTCATTGCCCGCAGGTTGTCGGCCATCAAGGAAAACGTACCGTGGGCCAGGCGCTCGCGGTATTGCTCGCTGCGGGTCTGGTTGAGCAGATGCAAGGCCAACACGCCGAGTACCGCCACGAGCACCAGTGCGGCACACATGCCGCCATAGATGCGCAGGAAGATCGAGTTCACGGCGCCGGGTCTACGCAAGCTTCAGGAACGAACAGGTAGCCTTTGCTGCGAATGGTCTTGATCAGCCGTGGATGGTCCGGGTCGTCGCCGATCTTGGGGCGGATGCGCGAGATGCGTACATCGATGGAGCGGTCCTGGCCGTCATAACCGATGCCACGCAGGGCCGTGAAAATTTCCTCCCGGGACAGTATGCGTCCTGCATTGGACACCAGCAGCCACAGCAGGTCGAATTCGGCACTGGTCAGTTCGATGCCATTGCCCTGCAACCAGGCTTCGCGCAAGGCGTTGTCCACCACCAGCGGACCGAATTGCAGGCGCCGCTGCTTTTGTGGCCCCGACGGTTCCGGTTCGCTACGCCGCAGCAAGGCCTGGATGCGCGCCAATAGCAAACGCGGGCGCACCGGCTTGCAGACGTAGTCGTCGGCGCCCAGGTCCAGGCCCTGGATCTGATCGGTGTCATCGGTGCGGGCGGTGAGCATCAGGATCGGCCCGTCGTAATGCGCGCGCACCTTGCGGCAGATGCTCAGGCCGTCCTCGCCGGGCAGCATCAGGTCGAGAATCACCAGGTCCGGCTGCTCGGCGATGATCCGCGCCGCCGCCACGGCGCCGTTACCTTCGATGGCCACGCGCAGGCCGTTGCTTTCAAGGTATTCACGGGTCAACTCGGCCAGACGCTGGTCATCCTCGACGATCAATACCTGCCAGGCTTCTTGTTCCACGGGGGCCTCGTCTTGTTGCGAATATAAAAGGAAGGATCGGCACTCACCTGTGGCGAGCAAGCTCCCTCGCCACAAAAGGTGCCCACTCCAGGTATTCGAACACAGCGCCTCCCCCATCTTTTTGTCATGTTAAAGGAGGATAAACATGCTCATGCACGGGCCGATTGTATAAACGTCGCCCTCGGAGAAAACAAGCGGACAAATGCATTCGGTCGCGCGCGACTTGTGTGGTAACGTCCGCGCCCGAAAAAACCATCGGGCTGTTTTCGAGCCGTCAAAACGATGAAAAAAGGTCCACTCCAGCTAGGTCGCGGCCTACAGAGCAGTTCCACGTTTCGCACACAAATTACGCACAGGCTTATCCACAGGTAGTACGTTGCATTCACCCCCCAAAACGCATTATCTTGTAGCCCGCCGCGTAAAAAACCCTACATGTAGGGTTTTAGGCCAAAAACCAAACACAAGTCGGACAGAGAATTCAAGCGCTTTTCTTGCTTCTGTCTACCTGAAACAGCGCATTTTTCCCAAGCCCAGACCGCCCCTGCGGATGGCAACTGTTTCAAGGTCGAAAACGACCGAAACGGTACGGGTGTTGCAGTCCATTGCTGCCACCCCGCAATCCGGTTTCGAGCCTTGGCTTGGAACCCAAGAACTTCGGATGGAAGCGGCATTTAACGCCTGCCTCCTACTGTCCCGAAGTTGTTATGCCCGGCGCCAGTCGGTTGTAGTGCTTCAGGACGGAACGGTGGGCACCGTGATGGTGCCCAAACAAACATAAAGAACGTGGAGACACCCATGCACACCGACACAACTCGCGAGAACCCGCAGGGCACCGCGCCGCTGGCCGCCGATTCGAGCCCGGATCTGTCCGCCACCGCGCCGGGCCAACTGCGTGTGATCAAGCGTAACGGCACTGTCGTTCCTTACACCGATGACAAGATCACCGTCGCCATCACCAAAGCGTTCCTCGCAGTTGAAGGCGGCACCGCTGCCGCTTCGTCGCGAATCCACGACACCGTGGCCCGCCTGACCGAGCAGGTCACCGCGACCTTCAAGCGTCGCATGCCATCGGGCGGCACTATCCACATCGAAGAAATCCAGGACCAGGTCGAACTGGCCCTGATGCGTGCCGGCGAGCAGAAAGTGGCTCGCGACTACGTGATCTACCGTGATTCGCGCGCCAAGGAACGTGCCATCCGCACCCCGGCCGACGCACCGGTACAAGCTCACCCATCGATCCGCATCGCCCGCGCCGACGGCAGCCTGGCGCCGCTGGACATGGGCCGCCTGAACACCATCGTCACCGAGGCCTGCGAAGGTCTGGAAGAAGTCGATGGCGACCTGATCCAGCGCGAAACCCTGAAGAACCTCTATGACGGCGTCGCACTCAAGGACGTCAACACTGCGCTGGTGATGACCGCGCGCACCCTGGTGGAACGCGAGCCGAACTACTCCTTCGTGACCGCCCGCCTGCTGATGGACACCCTGCGTGCCGAAGGCCTGAGTTTCCTGGAAGTCGCCGAGAGCGCGACCCACCACGAGATGGCCGACCTGTACGCCAAGGCCCTGCCGTCCTACGTCGCCAAGGGTATCGAATACGAATTGCTGAACCCGGTGCTGGCCGAATTCGACCTGGAAAAACTCGGCAAGGCCATCAACCACGAGCGCGACCAGCAGTTCACCTACCTGGGCCTGCAAACCCTGTACGACCGTTACTTCATCCACAAGGATGGCGTGCGTTTCGAACTGCCGCAGATCTTCTTCATGCGCGTGGCCATGGGCCTGGCGATCGAAGAGAAACAGCGTGAAGACCGTGCCATCGAGTTCTACAACCTGTTGTCGTCCTTCGACTACATGGCCTCGACCCCGACCCTGTTCAACGCCGGTACCCTGCGTCCACAGCTGTCGAGCTGCTACCTGACCACCGTGCCGGACGACCTGTCGGGCATCTACGGCGCGATCCACGACAACGCCATGCTGTCGAAATTCGCCGGCGGCCTGGGTAACGACTGGACTCCGGTTCGCGCGTTGGGCTCGTACATCAAGGGCACCAACGGCAAATCCCAAGGCGTCGTGCCGTTCCTCAAAGTGGTCAACGACACTGCGGTCGCGGTCAACCAGGGCGGCAAGCGCAAAGGCGCGGTCTGTGCCTACCTGGAAACCTGGCACATGGACATCGAAGAGTTCATCGAGCTGCGCAAGAACACCGGTGATGACCGTCGTCGTACCCACGACATGAACACCGCCAACTGGATCCCTGACCTGTTCATGAAGCGCGTCTTCGATGACGGCAAGTGGACCCTGTTCTCGCCGTCCGAAGTACCGGACCTGCACGACCTGACCGGCAAGGCTTTCGAAGAGCGCTACGAGTACTACGAAGCCCTGACCGAGTACAACAAGATCAAGCTGTTCAAAGTCGTCCAGGCCAAAGACCTGTGGCGCAAGATGCTCTCGATGCTGTTCGAAACCGGCCACCCATGGCTGACCTTCAAGGATCCGTGCAACCTGCGCAGCCCGCAGCAGCACGTGGGCGTGGTCCACAGCTCGAACCTGTGCACCGAGATCACCCTGAACACCAACAAGGACGAGATCGCGGTCTGCAACCTGGGCTCGATCAACCTGCCGAACCACATCGTCGACGGCAAGCTGGACACCGCCAAGCTGCAACGCACCGTGAACACCGCCGTGCGCATGCTCGACAACGTGATCGACATCAACTACTACTCGGTGCCGCAAGCGAAGAACTCCAACTTCAAGCACCGTCCGGTCGGCCTGGGCATCATGGGCTTCCAGGACGCTTTGTACCTGCAGCACATCCCGTACGGTTCCGATGCCGCGGTCGAGTTCGCCGACAAGTCCATGGAAGCGGTCAGCTACTACGCGATCCAGGCTTCCTGCGACCTGGCCGACGAGCGCGGCGCCTACGAGACGTTCCAGGGTTCGCTGTGGTCCAAAGGCATCCTGCCGCTGGATTCGCAACAGATCCTGATCGCCCAGCGTGGCCAGAAGTACATCGACGTTGACCTGAACGAATCCCTGGAATGGGCACCGGTTCGCGCCCGTGTACAGAAAGGCATCCGTAACTCCAACATCATGGCCATCGCACCGACCGCGACCATCGCCAACATCACCGGCGTGTCGCAGTCGATCGAACCGACCTACCAGAACCTGTATGTGAAATCGAACCTGTCGGGCGAATTCACCGTGATCAACCCGTACCTGGTTCGCGACCTCAAGGCCCGCGGCCTGTGGGACTCGGTCATGATCAACGACCTGAAGTACTACGACGGTTCGGTGCAGCAGATCGAGCGCATCCCGCAAGAGCTCAAAGCGCTCTACGCCACCGCGTTCGAAGTGGACACCAAGTGGATCGTCGACGCCGCCAGCCGTCGCCAGAAGTGGATCGACCAGGCTCAGTCGCTGAACCTGTACATCGCTGGCGCCTCGGGCAAGAAGCTGGACGTGACCTACCGCATGGCCTGGTACCGTGGCCTGAAAACCACTTACTACCTCCGTGCCCTGGCCGCCACCAGCACCGAGAAGTCGACCATCAACACCGGCAAGCTGAACGCTGTTTCCAGCGGCGGCAACCACGGTGACGATTCGGTCCTGGCTGCTCCAGCAGGTCCGGCGCCAGTGCCAAAGGCCTGCGCGATTGACGAGCCGGATTGCGAAGCTTGCCAATAAGCTGAGTGGGTGGGCGCGTAAAGGCGCCTGCTGAAAGAAGCCCCCGATAGACCGCTGGTTTATCGGGGGTTTTCTTTTGCCTGCGGGAAAGTTCGCTAAAAAAAACGGCAAAGCCAGGGTTGTGGCTTTGCCGTTTGTGTTTATCTCACCGCAACATCCACTGAAAAGCGACGGATGCTGCGGTGGCCAGATGGCACTTAGACCGGAAGGGTGAAAGAGTCGCCGTTGTTGGTAAAGAACGTCTCGATGGTGTTTGCGCCTGCATACCAGTCTTTCAGGAAAACACCGGAATCCAGGTTGCCGCTCTGGTAATCGGCGGCATTGAAGATGTAGGCGCCTGTATCGATTCGGATAACCTGCACGTCGTTGACGCTCTGGATGTTTTTCAACGTGACCGTATCGGCACCTGTCGTTCCTGTATCTTCAATGGCGACCATGGTTTTGGAGTTGACCACGTAGGCATCCCCCCCTTCCCCGCCATAGGCGTCACCGGACGCATTCATGTTGAAGGTGTCAAAACCCGCACCACCATGAAGTTCATAGCCATAACCGGTTCCCGTCAAGGTGTCGTTACCATCGCCGCCATAGGCAATACCGGAAGAGACCGTCAGCGAGTCACTGCCAGCCTCGCCGTAAAGCACGCTGCCAGCGTCGTTACCGCTGCTACGCATGGTGTCATTGCCATTGCCGCCATAAAGCGTATCGGCCTCGACGCTGGTGGAAGGTGTCAATCCGAGAGCGCTGGTATCCGTTGCAGTACCGCCATAGATAAAGTCATCGCCATCACCGCCATAGAGCAAGTCGTTACCCGCACCACCTTCCAGCTTGTTCGAGTAGGCGTTGCCCGTCAGCGTGTCGTTGAATTGCGAGCCGATCAGATTATCGATATTGGCCAACACGTCGCCTTGGGCATCACCACCCGACGCGGTTCCCGCGAGCAGGTCGATCTGCACAGCATCGCTGCTGGTCAGGTACCAGGCACCGTCACCACGGCCCAAGCCATTGAGCGTGTCGGCGCCTGCACCACCGATAAAGTTTTCCGCAGCGGCGGTACTGCCGGTGAAAGTATCGGCCTGGGCAGTGCCTTGGAAAATCTCAATGGAGGTGTAGCTATCGCCTGCCGCGATACCCCCCACCAAAGGCGCACTCAGATCCAGCGTGATGCCTGAGCCTTCATTGGAAAAGCTCAGCATGTCCATGCCGGTGCCGCCATTGAAGACATTGACACCTGCGTCACCGACAAATACATCACTGTAATTGGAGCCTGTAATCACTTCGATGCTGCTGTAGGTATCCCCCGCCGCGATCCCGGTATGGACGCCCGTCTGCGTGTTGATGGTCAAGCCCGCGCTGCTGTCAGCGTAGCTGACCGTGTCGTTTCCGGCGCCGCCGATGAACTGGTCCGCACCCGCACCACCGAGCAGGAAATCATTGCCCACCCCGCCCGTGATGATGTTGTCCGAGGCGTTGCCGTAACCGACGAAGTTGCCCGTACCGGTGTAGGTCAGGCGCTCGACGTTGGCCGCCATCGTCAGGTTGAGGAGGTTCGTCTGGATTTCGTCATCGCCTTCGCCGGCCACTTCAATGACGTTGACCGACGTTCCGCCGACGATGTAAACGTCATCACCGGCACCACCCCTGAGGGCGTGCCCGGTGCTTTGGGCGGTCAGCCTGTCGTTGAAGGACGAGCCGACCACGGTTTCGAAGTTCGAGAGTTTGTCGCCTTGCGCATCACCGCCGACACCCACTGCGCCAGCAATCAGGCTGACGGTCACGGCACTGGCCGAGGTGGAGTAGTCGATGGTATCGATGCCGCCGGTACCGTCGAACTGGTCTGCCGCTTCGCTGGCGGTAAACGAATCGTGGTTCTGCGAACCCTGGATCGTTTCGATGCCCACGTAGGTATCGCCGGCAGCAATGCCACTGTTCACACCGGTCTTGGCGTTGATGTTCACCGCCACGTTACTGTCGGTGTAGCTGACCGTGTCGTTTCCGGCACCGCCGATGAACTGGTCCGCACCCGCACCACCGAGCAGGAAATCATTGCCCACCCCGCCAGTGATGATGTTGTCCGAGGCGTTGCCATAACCGACGAAGTTGCCCGTGCCGGTATAGGTCAGGCGCTCGACGTTGGCCGCCATCGTCAGGTTGAGGAGGTTCGTCTGGATTTCGTCATTGCCTTCGCCGGCCACTTCGATGACGTTGACCGACGTTCCGCCGACGACGTAAACGTCATCACCGGCACCGCCCCTGAGGGTGTGCCCGGTGCTTTGGGCGGTCAGCCTGTCGTTGAAGGACGAGCCGACCACGGTTTCGAAGTTCGACAGTTTGTCGCCCTGCGCATCACCGCCGACACCCACTGCGCCAGCAATCAGGCTGACGGTCACGGCACTGGCCGAGGTGCAGTAGTCGATGGTATCGATGCCGCCGGTGCCGTCGAACTGGTCTGCCGCTTCGCTGGCGGTAAACGAATCGTGGTTCTGCGAACCCTGGATCGTTTCGATGCCCACGTAGGTATCGCCGGCAGCAATGCCACTGTTCACACCGGTCTTGGCGTTGATGTTCACCGCCACGTTACTGTCGGTGTAGCTGACCGTGTCGTTTCCGGCGCCGCCGATGAACTGATCCGCACCCGCACCACCGAGCAGGAAATCATTGCCCACCCCGCCAGTGATGATGTTGTCCGAGGCGTTGCCGTAACCGACGAAGTTGCCCGTACCGGTGTAGGTCAGGCGCTCGACGTTGGCCGCCATCGTCAGGTTGAGGAGGTTCGTCTGGATTTCGTCATTGCCTTCGCCGGCCACTTCGATGACGTTGACCGACGTTCCGCCGACGACGTAAACGTCATCACCGGCACCGCCCCTGAGGGTGTGCCCGGTGCTTTGGGCGGTCAGCCTGTCGTTGAAGGACGAGCCGACCACGGTTTCGAAGTTCGACAGTTTGTCGCCTTGCGCATCACCGCCGACACCCACTGCGCCAGCAATCAGGCTGACGGTCACGGCACTGGCCGAGGTGGAGTAGTCAATGGTATCGATGCCGCCGGTGCCGTCGAACTGGTCTGCCGCTTCGCTGGCGGTAAACGAATCGTGGTTCTGCGAACCCTGGATCGTTTCGATGCCCACGTAGGTATCGCCGGCAGCAATGCCACTGTTCACACCGGTCTTGGCGTTGATGTTCACCGCCACGTTACTGTCGGTGTAGCTGACCGTGTCGTTTCCGGCACCGCCGATGAACTGGTCCGCACCCGCACCACCGAGCAGGAAATCATTGCCCACTCCGCCAGTGATGATGTTGTCCGAGGCGTTGCCATAACCGACGAAGTTGCCCGTGCCGGTATAGGTCAGGCGCTCGACGTTGGCCGCCATCGTCAGGTTGAGGAGGTTCGTCTGGATTTCGTCATTGCCTTCGCCGGCCACTTCGATGACGTTGACCGACGTTCCGCCGACGACGTAAACGTCATCACCGGCACCGCCCCTGAGGGTGTGCCCGGTGCTTTGGGCGGTCAGCCTGTCGTTGAAGGACGAGCCGACCACGGTTTCTATGGCCGTCAATGTATCGCCCTGAGCATCCCCACCCAGGCCAGTCCCTGTGATTAGATTGACTGTCACTCCTGCAGTCGAATTCACGTAGGACGCCGTATCGACACCTGTTCCTCCATTCAGGACGTCCGCGCCAGCGCCCCCCTCCAGCCAATCGTTGCCGTCCCCACCACTCAGCGAGTCATTCCCTGCTAACCCGTACAGCTCATCCGCGCTCGAAGTCCCAACCAGAGTGTCCGTACCCGATGTCCCATTTATCACTGCCATTATTTCTTCCTTGCCGTATTGATGAATCGGTTGTGCGTCGACTAATCAGCAGAGCCTCATCCTTCCCGGAAGGCCCGCTGAGCATGATCGCTGATCGGTTTAAGCAAATAAGACATGACGTTCCTCGAGCCGGTCTGGATCATCGACTCCACGGGCATTCCCGGCACCAGGGCAAGCCCTTGCAGCTTTGCCAATTCGCTTTGAGGAATCTTGATACCCGCCCGATAAAACCCTATTCCGGTACGTTCATCCTGAATCAGATCCGCTGACAACCGCACCACCGTGCCGGTCAATTCGGGCGTGGTGTTACGGTTGAACGCGCTCAAGCGCAAAGTCGCGGATTGCCCGACCGTTAGCTGGTCGATGTCCTGGGCACTGATTTTCGCCTCCACCAACAACTCATCGTCAGCGGGCACAATCTGCATGAGCCCCTCGGCCGGTGAGATGACGCCACCGATTGTGTGCACGGCCAGTTGCTGCACGCGCCCGGCGATAGGCGAGGTGATGTCGATGCGCTTGAGCTGATCGCTGGCCGTGATTTCCCGCTCGATCAATTCGCCCTGACGGGCCAGCAAATCTCTCAGCTCCTGGGACACTTCACTGCGGAAAGTCTGGTCAACCTGGAGTCGTTGCAACTCGGTCTCGGCGATCTTGCCCCGCGCCTCGGCAATGGAGGCCATCAATTGCCCACGCTCTCCGCGCAGCCGGGCGATCCCCCGAGCCAGGGCATTGACCCGGTCAAGGGTCATCATGCCTTTGTCGAACAGCTTCTTGACGGCCTGGTATTCGCTATCGATCAGTTCGACTTCTTCCAGCTTGGTTTTCTGCTGGATGTCGTGGCCGGCAATGGTTTCGTTGAGTTGCTGGACGCGCTCGCGCAGTTGCTTCTTCTGACCTTCGCGGGAAGCGCGGCGGTCAAGGAACAATTGCTGCTCGATGGCCATGACCGACTTGGCCTCATCCAGACTCATGCGGGTCAGCAACTCTTGGGGTATCGCTACTTCGCGGGCATTGTCCCGCTCGGCCTCCAAGCGGGCGAGACGGGCCCAAGCCTGGTTCAATGATTTACTGACGATGGCCTGGCTGGCGGCGGGCAATGTGGCGTCGAGGCGCAAAAGCACGTCCCCCGCAGCGACCGCCTGCCCTTCCTTGACCAGGAGTTCAGCGACAACGCCACCGGTAGGATGCTGGACAGTCTTGACGCTGCCTTCCACGGCAACCACGCCCGTAGCGATGACGGCGCCGGACAGGTTGGTGCACACCGCCCAGGTCAACCCTCCACCGAGCAGCACCACCAATGAGATCGCCCCCCAGCGCAGATGACGGGACAAGGAATCGGTCAGGGTAATTTCTTGATCGCTATGCATCAGTTGGATGCTCCCAGTTCCACGACATTATTGGAGGGCCGTGGGGGTGCTACAGGAGCTCGTTTAAGGACGACATCCCTGGGACCGTAAGCGGCTTGCACGCCGTTCTCGAGGATCAGTACCTGATCGATCACCGACAAGATATTGGTGCGATGGGCAATCACCACCACAATGGCACCCCGGGCCTTGAGCGCCAGGATGGCCTTGGCCAGCGCCTGTTCGCCTTCGGCGTCGAGGTTTGAATTCGGCTCATCCAACACCACCAGGAACGGATCGCCAAACAATGCCCTGGCCAGCGCCACCCGTTGTCGTTGGCCGGCCGAGAGGTTGATACCCCCCTCGCCCACTTGAGTCTCATAACCTTGAGGCAGTTGCAGAATCAGCTCATGGACCCCGGCTAACTGCGCAGCGCTGACAATCGCGCTGTCCTGTGCCGAGGGGGCCAACCGAGCGATGTTCTGGGCGACGGTTCCGGTAAACAGCCCAACGCTTTGCGGCAGATAACCGATCAACCGGCCTCGAGCCTGCTCGGTCAGCAGATCCAGCGGCGCGCCATCGAGCCGGACATGCCCGCGAGCCGGTGCCCAGGCATTGACCAACACGCGCGCCAATGACGACTTGCCCGATGCGCTCGGCCCCACCACACCAACGGCGGTGCCCGCGGCAACCATGAAGTTGATATTTTGCAAGGTCAGGCGCTGTGCGCCGGGCGGCGCGGCGAAAACACTTTCGACCTGCAAACTGCGATGGGCAGCGGGCAGCTCGGTCTTGCTCTGGGCATCCGGGAACAGCGAGAACACTTCCAGCAGCTTCTTCCAGGCGATCTGGGCACCCAACAGGCTGCGCCACGTGGCAATGACCTGCTCCGCCGGTGCCAGAGTCCGCGCCACAATAATCGAGGCCGCGATCATCGTGCCACCGCTCAAGTCGCCTTGGATCACCAGCCATGCGCCCAGGGCCAGGGCGGCCGACTGAACGACCTGGCGCAAGGTCTTGGAAATGCCACCGTAAAAGCCGCCAATGTCGATCGAGCGGCGCTGCAGGGTGATGAAGGTGCTGTGATTTATCTGCCAGATATTCGACGTGTTGGCCAACATGCCCATGGCCATCAGCGCTTCGGCGTTCTGGTGAGCTTGCTGACCCAGGTGATTGCGCTTGTTCAACGCATCGGCCGAAGCCTGCATCAGTTTGCGGGTTTGCCGGTCAGTGATCAGGGTCAGACCAATGAGGATAATCATCAGGCCGGCGGCCAAAAGGCCGAACAACGGATGAATATAAAAGCAAACCGCAAGGTAAACCGGCATCCAGGGCAAATCGAAAAAAGCCACCAGGCCCGGTCCGCCAATAAAACCGCGAATCTGATCCAGCTCCTGGGCCGGCTTCAACGCATCGCCGGTAATGGGCGTTTTCAGCGACGCACTGGCGATGACATTGAAGACCTTGGCGGACAACGCCAGATCCAGCGAGGAGGCAATTCGAACCATGACCCGGGAGCGAATGACATCCAGCAGGCCTGAAAGCGCATAAACCCCCAGCGCCAGCAGCCCCAGGGCGATCAGGGTCGGGACGCTCTGGCTGGGAATGACCCGGTCGTAGACTTCCAGCATGAACACCGGGCCAACTAGCGCCAGAATATTGATCACACCGGAAAACAGCGCAGCGCCCAGCAGCCCCCGACGCAGTACCGATTTCAATGAAGGTGCAACGACAGGCGCACTGATAGCGTTCTGGGGTTTCAACTGGTATCCGTCCCTTGGTTTTCGTGACATCCCTGTCGTCAGTCAATACAGACTCGATGACAGTCGTATGGAAACTTGACGCTCGGTGAGCGTTTGGGACTGAAGTGCAAGTTCCGCACCAGCCAGCCGACAAACGGTCGTTATTCCGTGAAGAATTTCGCGCATAAAAAAACCGATGCCTCGGGACATCGGTTTTTTAAAACAGCCAGCTATCAAGTCATCTGAATGATGGTCTGCATGATGGTGCTCTGGGTGGAGATGGTCTTGGCGTTCGCCTGGTAGTTGCTTTGCGCCTTGATCAGCTCGACCAGTTCGTTGGTCAGGTTGACGTTGGACTCTTCCAGGGAGTTGGAGACGATCGAACCCAGGGTGCCGGTTTGCGGGGCATCATAGCCCGGAATGCCCGACGCAAAGGTCTCCTTCCAGCTGGTGCCGCCCACAGGCTGCAGGCCTTGTTCGTTGGTGAAGCTGGCGAGCGCCAGCTGGCCAATCGGCTTGGTCTGGTTGTTGCTGAAGTTGGCCAGCAATACACCGCTGCCGTCGATGGTCAGGTTGGTGATCTGGCCAGTGGCGTAACCGTTCTGGGTCGGAATCGAGCGCGCGGTGTCGGCGTTGTACTGGGTGGTGTTGCCCATGGAGATCGTGATGGTTGGCGCACTGGCGGCACCGTTGGCGGTCCACACGCCGTTGGTTACGGTGCCTGGCACCCAGCCGGTCAGTACCAAATCGCTGTTGATAGTCGCTGGCGGGGTGCTGACCTGGACCAGCTTACCGCTCGAATCAAAGGTCATGGTCGAAGGAACCGGTGCGGTCACACCCGTCGTAGTCGGCAAACTGCCGTTCAGGTTACGACCATCGATCAAGGTATAGACATTCCAGGTGTTGCCGGCAGTCTTGACCATGTATTGGTCCATGGAATGCTGGTTACCCTGGGTGTCGTACACCGGGGTGGTGAACTGCTTGGTGAAAGTGGCCGTATCGGTAGGATTGAACGCCGCCGTGATCGGCAACGCCGTCGAGTTCAGGTTGATCGTCGACGAAACCACGCTGGTGGCAGTCGGCGGCAGGTTGGAGGTGTCGATGCGCAGGTCGGTCAAAATACCGTTGAGGATATTGCCATTGGCATCCACACCATAGCCCTGCAGGCGCGAGGTGCCATCGGTGTTGGTGATGAAGCCATCCTTGTCGGTCTTGAACGTACCGGCACGGGTGTAGCTCAGGGAACCGTCGTTACTCAGGACAAAGAAGCCGGAACCCTGGATCCCCATGTCCAGCACGTTGCCGGTGTTGTTGACGTCACCCTGGCCGAACTGCTGGGAAACGTTGGCCAGGCGCACGCCGTTGCCGACGGTCTTGCTGCCCGAGCCGAGTCTGGTGGCCGAGTAGACGTCTTCGAATTCCGCACGGGACGATTTGAAACCGGTGGTCGCCACGTTGGCGATGTTGTTACCGGTCACGTCCAGATGTTTGCTGGCAGCATAGAGACCGCTAAGGCCGATGTTGAAAGACATGTTCCACTCCTTTTGCCGGGTTAGTCGGCTCTACATACCAATAGTTTGTACTTTGGACAGGGCAATGCTGCCCAGCCCGGCCAGGTTGAGCATCAGCTCACCGCCCGTCTGGCTGATCGTCACGCTGCTGACCGTTGCCGGCAGGTTGGTGATCAGCGACGTAGCCTTGCCGTCGATGGTGGTCGAGGCCGTAAAGGTGTAAGTGCCCGACTCGACCGTGGTGCCCGAGTCGTTCTTGCCGTCCCAGATGAAAGCGGCATTGCCGGCATTCTGGCTGCCCATGTCGATGGTGCGGACGGTCTTGCCATCCTTGTCCACGACCTTGAGCTCGAGGGAGGACACCGAAGTCGGCACCACCACCGTGCCGTTAAGGCTTTTGGAGGTATCGACCACGGCCTTGTTGCCTGGAGCAATGACCGAGCGCCCGACCAGTGACGAAGCCTGCAAAGCCTGAGACGAGCTGTAGTTGCTGGCGAGACCGCTCACGGTGTCGTTAAGGGTGGTGATGCCTTCCAGGCTGCTGAACTGCGCCAACTGAGCAACGAACTCGCCGTTATCCTGCGGTTCCAGCGGGTTCTGGTTTTTCAGCTGGGTGACCAGCAATTGCAGGAACGCATCCTTGCCCAGCTCCTTTTTGCCAGTTGTCGCACCTGTCAGCGAGGACAGGCCATCGGTAGTGGCGTTGGTCTTGACCGAGGAGTTGGCCAGAATTTCGTTAAGGCTCAAACCACTGGTGGTGTTGGTAACGCTCATGTGACTCGCCCCTTATCACTGACCGAGGGTCAGGACCTTCTGCATCATGGTTTTGGCGGTGTTCATCATTTCGGCGTTGGTCTGGAATGAACGACTGGCAGAAATCATGTCAGCCATTTCTTCGACGACGTTGACGTTCGGGTAGTAGACGTAACCCTTGGCGTCAGCGGCCGGATGGTTCGGCTCGTAACGTGCGTCGAGGTTGCTCTGGTCTTCGACCACGCCAAGCACCTGTACGCCCTGCCCGGCCGCGTCCTGCTCCTGGAACAGCGAGTCGCTGCCGCCGGACTGGCCGCCCTGGAACATGGTGGCGAATACCGGGTGACGGGCGCGGTAGGTCTGGTCGATGCTCGACGAAACGGTCTCGGCGTTGGCGATGTTACTGGCGACGGTGTTCAGGCGAGTGGTCTGGGCACTCATGGCACTGCCGGCGATGTTGAATACGCTCGCAATCGACATGGCTTACTCTCCGCGCAGGGCCGATACCAGCCCTTTGAATTTGCTGTTGAGCAGGGTGAAGCTGGCCTGGAAGTTCACGGAGTTTTCCGTGTAGTTGGACTGTTCCAGTTGAGCGTCCACGGTGTTCTGGTCGATCGAAGGCTGCATCGGTGTCCGATACATCAGCGACTCATCGCCATTGCCCAAGCCTTCGGCTTCGATATGACGACTGTTGGTCATATTCAAAGCGAAATGGCCGTTCTTGGCTTTCTCGTTCTGCTCGGCGAGCACTTTAGAAAAGTCCAGATCCCGAGCCTTGTAGTTCGGGGTATCGGCGTTGGCGATGTTGTTGGCCAGGACTTCGGCACGTTGGGCGCGGAAGCCCAGGGCCTTTTCGTGGATACCGAGCGCTTTATCGAAGCTGATGCTCATGTCGGAAACCTATGGGTGACCAGAATTTACGTACGATGAACTTAGCAAGCGTCGTGCCACTTTGAAAAAGCCCATAAACCGGGGCTTTGCGAGGATCGGCAACGCGGCAATGCCAGAAAAGCGGCAATCGGCTTCCGCTGGCTGCCGCTTTTCTGCCGCTTCTCAAGGGCAATGACATTCCAACTGTAGGAGCGGGAGAAAGTAGGCGGGCATAAAAAAACGGGAGCCCCTGAGGACTACCGTTTTTTGACATCCCCAACGAATCACTTCGCCTGGTAAATGATCCCCGGACTGCACTGGACCATCTGGTAATGATCGGGCAAACCGTTCAACGCCTCAGAGGCGCCGAGGAACAGGTAGCCGCCAGGCTTGAGGGTGCTGTGGATCCGCAACAGGATGTCTTTCTTCACTTCGGCGGAAAAGTAGATCAGCACGTTGCGGCAGAACACGATGTCGAACTTGCCCAGGCTGGCATAACTGTCCAGCAGGTTGAACGAGCGGAACTCCACCCGGCTCTTGATCGGTGCCTTGACCACCCATTTACCCGGCCCTTTCGGGTCGAAGTAGCGTTGCAGACGATCAGGCGACAAGCCGCGGCCAATGGCCAGGCTGTCGTACTCACCGGTCTTGCAGTTATTGAGCATGGTCCCGGACAGGTCCGTGGCAACGATCTGCACGCCGCCTTTCAACTGGCCGATGTTGGTCCGCTCGAATTCATCGATGGACATCGACAGCGAATAGGGTTCCTGCCCCGACGAGCAGGCCGCCGACCAGATCCGCAGGCGTTGGCCCGGGCTGGCCTTGATGGCCGCCGGCAACACTCTGTTCTTCAACACCTCGAACGGATAGGTGTCGCGAAACCACAGGGTTTCGTTGGTGGTCATGGCGTCCACCACCATCTCGCGCAAACCACTGCGCGGCTGGGTCTGGATACGCTGCACCAGTTCGCCCAACGATTTAAGGCCCTGTTGCTCCATCAACTTGTTGAGACGGCTCGACACCAGGTATTGCTTGTTCTCACCAAGCAAAATGCCACAGGCTTTTTCCAGGAAGACCCGGAACTGTTCGAAATCCAAATTACCCGTAGACAAGATACCGCCTCTTTCATTGTGTTGGCTTGCCGGGCGCACAACGCGCCCGACCTTTATTCTGCTGCTTTGATCCGGTCGACGACTCGGGAGGCCAGGTCATCGGGCCGGAACTTGGCCAGGAAGTCATCGGCACCGACCTTCTTGACCATCGCCTGGTTGAAAACCCCCGACAACGAAGTATGCAAAATGATATGCAGCTTTTGCATACGCGGGTCGTTGCGAATTTCCGACGTCAGGGTGTACCCGTCCATTTCCGGCATTTCGATGTCGGAGATCATCATCAGGAACTCTTCTTCGGGCTTCTTGCCCTCATCGACCAGTTGGCGCAGGTAATCCAGCGCCTGCCGCCCGTCATTCAACGCTACCACTTCAACGCCGATCGTTTGTAGACAACGGGTGACCTGCTTACGTGCTACCGAAGAATCATCGACAGTCAGTACCCGCAGCGATATCGCCTTGTGCTGGGTTTCGGCATCCACCACACCCAAGGAGATCGTCTCGGTGGTCGGCGCCACCTCGGCGAGGATCTTCTCCACGTCGATGATTTCCACCAACTGGTTATCGACCCGGGTCACCGCCGTCAGGTAGTGATCGCGGCCCGTGCCCTTGGGTGGTGGATGAATCTCTTCCCAGTTCATGTTGACGATGCGCTCCACCGAGCGAACCAGGAAACCCTGGGTCTTGGTGTTGTACTCGGTGATGATCACGAACGGATTGCTCTGATCCAGCAGCCGACCGGAACCGGTCGCCATGGCCAGATCGAGAATCGGGATGGTCGCTCCCCGGATATTCGCCACACCGCACACGACGGGACTGGACTTGGGCATCAGGGTCAGCTTAGGACATTGCAGCACCTCGCGGACCTTGAATACGTTGATTCCATACAATTGCTGGCCGTCGAGACGGAACAGCAACAGCTCCAGGCGATTCTGACCGACCAGCTGTGTACGCTGGTTTACCGAGTCCATTACTCCCGCCATGCCCTGACTCCTACCTAACGCTAATGTGTCCGACGCGCATTCATCACTAAACGGCACGGGGCTTGCTATTCAACCGGCATGAACGCACAAACGACATTTTCTCGACGCCTGATCACTCACTGCCGCCATTGGCTCGGTGCACTGTTGGCTGTCTGCCTGTTCACTTCGGGCGGCCCTGCCCTCGCTGCTGTTCCGGTTACCTTGCCTGATCTACTTATCGGCGTCACTCAGGGCTTTCTTGAATTCACCGTAGAAGACTACCTGGCTACCAGTCAAACCGAAGGCCGCTACGAAATCGAAGTCAACCAACTCGACCCACGGTTGCGCATGCCGATGTGCGACAAGGAATTGACTGCTTCGCTGGAGAGCCCGGCCCGGCCCATGGGCCGCGTCACCGTGAAAGTGCGTTGTGACAGCGCTGCCCCCTGGACGGTGTTCGTGCCCGCTCAAGTGCGCCTGTTCCGCGAAATTGTCACCACCACCCGTCCGCTCAAGCGAGCCGGGATTGTCGAGCCTCAGGACGTGATGTTGCGCGAACGGGATATCAGCCAGATCACCCAGGGTTTCCTGACCTCCGTCGACCAGGCGATCGGCCAGAAACTTGTCCGACCAATGGTCGCCGACCAGGTCGTTACCCTGGTGCACCTGGAGCAGGCCGAAGTGATCCGCAAAGGCGACCAGGTAGTCATCACCGCCCGCAGCGGAACCTTGGCCGTGCGGATGCCGGGCGAAGCCCTGTCCAACGGCGGTATGCGTGAACAGATCCGGGTAAAGAACCTCAACTCCCAACGGGTAATCAAGGCGCAGGTGATGGCCCCGGGCCAGGTGGAAGTGGCTATGTAGCGATAAGGTAGAGACGGGTAGAAAGCTGGCGCTTGATCCCGGTGTTCCCTAGACTGTGCCTTACGCAAAGGCAAGCGCAGACGTGCGCACGTTCATTGAATAAATGAGCCTAAAGTTTTTTTGGGGATGGCCGAAAACATGGCAAGCGTCCAAATACCCAGAGGTTTTTTACCATGGTCATCGATTTCAATCGTTTAAACAGCTCTTCACCGTTGACAGGCACTACGCGTACCAGCGTGAGCAAGGAAACTGTCGAAACCGACAAATCCGCACCGCTGCCTACCCCGGCCGAACAAGTCAGCAACGGAGAGTCGGTACACCTCAGCAATGAGGCTCAGCAGTTGCAGAAGGTCACTGACAAGCTGCGCGATCAACCTGTCGTCGACAACGCCCGCGTGGCCGAGTTGAAAGCAGCAATCGCCGATGGCAGCTATAAAGTCGACAGCAGCCGCGTAGCCAGCAAACTGCTCAACTTCGAAGCCCAGCGCTAGGCTGCCGCCAGCGCCAGGCTTTTGGACGCTTAAGACCCAAGGCCAGCCATGCACGACACTAATTTGTTGCAACTGATCACCGACGACTTTATTCCAGCACAACAATTGCTGGAGTTATTGCAGGCCGAATCCCTGGCACTGTATGGTCGCGATATGCCCTTGCTGGAAAATATCCTGGCGCAGAAACAGGCATTGATCATCTTGCTCGATCAGCATGGCCGCAAGCGCAGCGAGACCCTCGCCAGCCTCAACCTGCCCGCCAACCACGAAGGCCTTGAACAACTGGCCAGCCAATCATCGATCGGCGATCAGTTGCTGTCCCAAAGCGCAGTGCTCAATGAGCTGCTCGCCCAGTGCCAGGCCGCCAACGTTCGCAATGGCCAGTCGATCCAGGTCCAGCAGGCCGCCACTGCCAACCAGTTGCGCATCCTCAATGGCGGCGAAGTGCCGACCCTGTATGACGCTCGCGGCTCGACCGCCAAGATGGTCAAGCACCGCCCGCTCAGCCAGGCATGAAACGAACAATGCCTGCGCTCTATCAACGCGCGATACATGCTGGCAAAATGCTGGCTTTTTGTAGTCGTATTTTGCCTGGAGATTGACCCACCGTGTTCAATGACTCAAACGCGGATGATGCTCCGCAGCCACCCAAGGTGCTCAGCACGCCCCTGGAAATCGCCGGCAACCTGCGGATGCTGCAAGATAGCCATGACCCGTTGATCATTACCTTCCACGAACGTACCCAGCGCTTCCAGAGCTACCTGGTGGACATCGATCGCGAGAGCAACTCCATCGCCCTGGATGAAATGATTCCCCGGGACGGTGAACGCTTCCTGCTGGCAGGCGAACCGTTTCGTGTCGAGGGTTTCCATGACGGCGTGCGCATCGCATGGGAAGGCAAAGGCCCCTTGACCATCACCGAATCCAGCGACGGTCGCTGCTATCGCGGCGCCTTGCCCGACGAAGTGGTCTACCACCAACGCCGCAACGCCTTCCGCGCCGCCCTGAAACTGGCGCAACTGGTGGACGTCGAACTGGGTGGCGAAAAGCTCAAGTCCTCCGTCAACGGCAAGCTGCTGGATATCTCGGCAACCGGTTGCAAGCTGCGCTTCGAAGGCGACATTACCGCGCGCCTGCAATTGGGCCAGGTTTACGAACGTTTCATCGCAGCCCTGCCCTTTGGCAACATGACTGCACCGGTTGAACTGCGTTACCTGCATTTCGAAGAGCGGATCAACACCACCTTCGCGGGTGTGCGCTTCCACAATATCACTGGCCTGGTGCAACGGCAGGTTGAGCGTTTCGTCTATCAGCTGCAGCGCGAAGCCCGGCGTTTCGATAAAGACGACCTCTGATCTTCTTCGCGCCACGAAAAACGGGCAGTCCCTTGCGGTGACTGCCCGTTTTTTTATGCCTGGTTCAAGGCCTGGCTTGAGTAAAACTGGGGGTCTCTGGCTCGTCAGGCGCCGCTTCGGTTTCAGCGACCGGCTCTGCAGCCGGTTCTGACTCAACGTCTGGATTGGCCGGCGCCTGCATCTGCTCCTGCACCACCTGCTCATCCACTCGCGGATCGAGGCACGCCACCAGGGGTGAACTCGACATGCTGTCGGGCATTGCCACGTGATGCAGCGGTGCGTCATCGACCTGATGCAGGTTGGTCACCGCTTTCGGCCGGATCCGCCACACCAGCACCAACGCGAAGAACGCGAAGAACGCATATAGCATCTGACTGCCAAACATCTTCATCAGCACCCCGGCCACCAGCGGCCCGATACTGGCACCGACGCCGTAGGTCACCAACAGCATTGCCGTGAGCGACACCCGACGATCCCCTTCGACATGGTCGTTGGAAAACGCCACCGCCAGCGGATACAGGCAGAACTGCACCAGCGAACAGAAGAATCCCGCGACGAACAGCACCTCCAGCGGTACTTTCGGCAGGATCGCCAGCGGTAACGCGCACACCACCAGGACCAGCGCAAAACACCGAATCAGCAACGCCCGATCATAGCGGTCGGACAGCCAGCCCAGCGGCCACTGCACCAACAGTCCGGCGAAGATGCAGCTACCCATGAACAGACCGACCTGCTCGGTCGACAGGCCCTGCTGAGAGGCGTACAGCGGTGCCAGGCCATAGAACGAGCCGACGATCAGCCCGGAGCCCAACACCGTGCTCAACGATTGCGGCACGCGCTTGATGAAGAATCGCGGCTCCATCGGCGCCGGATGCAGCGCCGCCGGGTGAATCCGCCGGGTCAGCGCCACCGGCACCAGGCACAGGGCGAAACACAGCGCCACCAGCATCAGCAGCTCCAGCCCAAGGGCCGGGTGCATGACCAGGATCAGTTGACCCAGTACCAGCCCCAGGTACGAGGCGATCATGTAGCCACTGAACACCACGCCACGCTGCTTGGCCTCCGCCTGTTCGTTGAGCCAGCTCTCAATGACCATGTACTGGCACATCATGCCCAGGCCGACAATCGTCCGCAGCACGATCCAGGCCGGCAACCAGTCCACCAGTCCATGGCCCAGCACCGCCGCCCCGACGATCCCGGCGCAGGCCGAATAGGCGCGGATATGCCCGACGCGAGCGATCAGCCGGTGGCCGATCTTGCCACCCAGCACCAGGCCAAAGTAGTTGGCGGCCATCAGCGCACCGACCCACAGGCTGTCGACATGGTCGGCGGCCAGACGCAGGGCTAGGTAAGTACTCAACAAGCCCGAGCCGATCAACATCATCAGCGAGGCGAAATACAGTGCTCGAAAAGGTTTCCAGATTTGGCGCATCGGCGTTCCGAGCGGCTCCTTGAGATAAGTAAGGGCTACCCCTGAAGATAGCCCTAATGCGACGGTTCGTTATGCCTGGGCCGCTAGAACACGCCGCTCCCAGGGAGTGATTTCATCAAAGAAGCTGGTCAGTTCCATGGACTTCGAAGCGACGTAGCCTTCGATGAACTCCGCACCGAACAGTTCCTTCGCCAGATAGCTACGCTTCAGACGCTCCAGGGCGGCATGCAAGGTACATGGCAGCGACAGATTATCCGGCACTTGGAACTCGCCCTGGATCGCGGCGCTCGGCTCCAGGTGATTTTCAATGCCATAGAGCCCGGCTGCCAGGCTGGCGGCAATCGCCAGGTAAGGGTTGGCATCCGCTCCCGGCAAGCGATTCTCGACCCGACGAGCCACCGGCGAACTGGCAGGGATACGCAACCCGGCCGAACGATTGTCATGGGACCAACAGGCATTGTTCGGCGATGCAAATGGGTGGCACAGGCGCTGGTAGGAGTTCACGTTCGGCGCGAACAACGCAGTGAAATCGGCCATGCCGGCCTGTTGTCCGCCGATGAAGTGCCGGAAAGCTGCCGTCGGCTCACCCGTCGCATCACTGAACACATTGCGACCGCTGCCCAGCTCGACGACGCTCTGGTGGATATGCATCGAACTGCCTGGTGTATGGGCCAGGGGCTTGGCCATGCAAACCACAGTCAGGCCGTGCTTGAGCGCCACTTCCTTGAGCAGGTGCTTGAACAGGAACGTCTGGTCGGCCAGCAACAAAGGGTCGCCGTGGAGCAGATTGATCTCGAACTGGCTCACGCCCATTTCATGCATGAAGGTGTCGCGAGGCAAGCCCAGCGCCGCCATGCATGCATAGACTTCACTGAAGAACGGTCGCAGGCCATTGTTGGAGCTGATACTGAATGCCGAATGACCTTCTTCGCGACGGCCATCCAGGCCCACCGGCGGCTGGAACGGCTGGGTCGGGTCCGGGTTGGGTGCGAAGACAAAGAATTCCAGCTCGGTGGCCACGACTGGCGCCAGGCCCAGGGCCGCATAGCGAGCGATGACGGCCTTGAGCTGCCCGCGCGTGGAAAGCCGGGAGCTTTCGCCGGTCAACTCATCGGCGTCGCAAATCGCCAAGGCACGGGGCTGTTGGCTCCAGGGCAGGCGATGGATCTGTTTCGGATCGGCCACCAGCGCTAGATCGCCGTCGTCGCTGCCATAAAAGCGCGACGGCGGATAACCACCCATGATGCATTGCAGCAGCACGCCCCGCGCCATCTGCAACCGTCGACCTTCGAGGAAACCCTCGGCGGTCATCACCTTGCCTCGCGGCACGCCATTCAAATCCGGCGTAACGCATTCAATCTCATCAATGCCCGTCAGTCGCTGCGCGAGTGAACGCTGGCCATCGGTCGTCATGACGCAATCCTTGTTATGTGCGAGCCGCGAACGGCAACCCGTACAAAATAGGCTTCACCTGTTCGGAATATCAAGCATCCCAGGACAATAAACCCCAAGCTTCTGGAATACATTGTGGGAGCGAGCTTGCTCGCTCCCACAGGGGATTTGTGTTGGTAGGGTTATTTGCGCAGGCAGGCTCAGGGCAGATAAATCCGGAACACCCCACCACCGAGCACACCGCCATTGGCAATCTCGGTGCGCCCGCACAGGCCGCCACGCTGATGCAGCCCGGCGATCCGCGCGGCGAAGTACAAGCCCAGCCCGGTGCTGCCGCTGCTGTGGTTGATGCCCTGCACATACTCGGCCTGACGCTCGATCATCTCGGGCGGATAACCTTCGCCGTCATCATTGATGGTCAGCACCAACTGCCCGGCTTCGTCGCTCGCACTGATCAACAACGTTTGGCGCGCATGGCGAATGGCATTGTTGATGCTGTTATCGAGCACCGAAGCAATCAGCTCGCGATCGAAAAAGCCCAGAGGACTGAGCGGATCGACTTCGTACGTCGCCATGATCCCGCGGCTACGGAACACGTCCTGATGGCCGGCCAGCTGCGCTTCGATAAAGTCATCCAACTCATGGTAGGCCGGGTGCAGCGGCAGCTGGTTGACGCCCAGCTTGTACAGCCCCAGCAGTTGCACCAGCAAGCCATTGAGATGAGCGAACTCGAACTCGATGACGCCCTGCTCCGAAGTCTGCCGCTCGGGATCGGGCAAACGCTCAAGCCATTGCGTATGCGCCTGCATGAGCAAAGTCAGGGAGTTCTTCATGTCGTGTACGGTAGACGCGATCACCGTGGAAAAATCGAGTGCCTGTTCGCTGTCATTCATCGCCAAATGCCTTGCTTCGCAGTTTCTGATAACGCGCAAAACGCGCATCGGTGTCGGGCATCATGCCCACCAGTTTCAGGCAGGCGCGACATTCCTGCAGCAGCTCCGATTCCACGCTGGTATCGGTACCATGCAGCAGGGACTGCGCCATGTTCAGGGCAATACTGATGTTCTTCGGTTGCATCTTCAGGGCACGACGGAACAGCTCCCGCGCCTCGGGCAACGCGCCGGTCTTGTAGACGCGCACGCCTTCGCGGTTCAGCTCGGCGGCGGCATTGCCTTGATTGAGAATGTTCGGGTCGTCGGTCAACTTGGCAATGCCTTGCATCACCGTCGGGTCGTCGCCGTAGATCTCCGCGCAGTTCTTGAGCATCGACTCGCCGGCACTGGTCTGGCCGAGCATTTGTAGCTGCTTGGCCACCAACAAGGCCGCTTCGGCACTCATGAACTGCTCCATGCCGTCGAGGCGCTGCAAGGCCTGCTCAGTGAGCTTTTCGGCAGTTTCAGCATCGTTCAACAGCAGGCTCGTGGCCTTCATCAGCCGCGCCCGCACCTGCAGTCCCGGGTCATTGAGGTTTTCCTTGGCCACAGCACTGAGGGTCGTGTTGATCTCCAGCCGGGTCCGGGTATCCAGACCCTTCTCGCTGCCCTTGCTGATCAGTGCATGGGCCAGGCCTAAATTGCTTTCCGGATCCTTGAAGCGCGACTGCGCCCCCTGCCCGACCGCCTGGCGATAAGCCTTGGATGCCGTTTCGTAGTCTTCGTTGGTCATCGCCAACTTGCCCAGCAGCGATTGCCGGCGCACCGCCAGCGGCGACAGGCGCACCGCCTCTTCCAGTACGTGTTGCGCCTGTTTCGTATCGCCTTCGGCCACCAATACTTCTGCCATGCCGTCGTACAACGCCGGCATCATCGGAAATACCTTCAGGGCCTTCTCATAAACATCCTTGGCCTGGCCGACCTGGCCACGCTTGAATAGCAACTTCCCCAGGCCCGCATAGGCCCATGGCAACGGACGGTCGGCGAGGATGGTGTTGTACAGACGCTCCAGGGCTTCGTTCTGATTCAAGTCGCGCAACGCATCGGCCCGATAACGCAGGCACAACGGTCCATAACGCGGATCCTGTTTGCACAGGGCGATGCAGGCATTGAGCACCTCCATCGGCTTGCCACGATCAAGGGCTTGCAGGATCGGCTTGAGCAGGGTCTTGCGCTGCTCCAGCCGCTCCAGCCGCTGAGCCAGGCCGGAGCGATTGAACGGCTTGGTCAGGTACGCATCGGGCTCATGCTCCAGGGCACTGAGCACCATCGCCTGACTGCTTTCAGCCGTCACCATGAGAAACACACTTTCATGGCTGATCAGCTTCTCGACCATCAAATCTTCAAGCACCTGCTGGCCGTTCTTGCGGCCGTCGCCCAGGTGATAATCCTGCAAAATGAAGTCATAGCGTTTCTGCGAGCACATGCGCAGCGCGACTTCACCGGTGTCAGCGGTGTCCACGTCCTTGACACCCAGCTCACGCAGCATGGACCGGACGGAGCTGCGAAAATCCGAGAAATCATCGACGATCAGAAAACTTTTTTGGTGGTACGCCAGCATCGAGGATGTCCAGGCAAGTAAGAAGATAACCCAATGGCAAGCAACGAAACGCTGTCTCATAGCCGGCAAGGCGCGCAGATGATAGCCACCAGCCACTTACGATCAAGGGTTTTCCGAACCTCTTGTCCTGGCTGTGCCGTGGTGCACATTGCACGCCGTTCCTGCACGCCGAAACGCTGGAGAGAACGGGGCTCAACTGGTTATCGGCCGAAAATGACGTTCCGTTAAGCAGATTATAGGCAAGAGGCTTGAAGGGGTTTGAAGGGGTTTGGTGCGAGAAAATATGGTGTCCCAGGGCAGGTTCGAACTGCCAACCTTCCCCTTAGGAGGGGGATGCTCTATCCAATTGAGCTACTGAGACACGAGTCGACCACGAGAAACGCGGTGCGAAGGACGGCGTGCATGTTAACGGCCAGTCCTGCGTTTGTCATGTCGTCCATGGTTTTTAAGTGTAGCCAAAGGGTACCGCTGGCCAGACTCACAGGTCGAAGACAGCTGATATTCAACCGCCACTCATCTGCCCTGACTCACCTCACGCTAGTAAATCGGCAAATTGCCACTATCCTATACAAAACAAGGACAGCACGCGCCTTTGCCCTCGCGCCGGTTATCCGCCGGACGGTATGGCACATAGACACGATGCAGTGGTCACAAATGCGGACCTGTTGATTTTTCAAACCAGTCCGCATTTTTGATGAAGGGTGCTGGCATAACGCCTTTACCCGGATCAATATTTGTCACAGAATTGGCGCCAATGATCTGGCAATTTTGAGGCATGATGCGGGCCTCTTAACAATTCAGGTTGAACATTTGGCTACAGGCCTTGTCCTAACGACATCCTGCGGCCAATCCCGAGAACCGCTCCCCTGAACTAACCGGTTAAATATATGCGCCCATTGAAACAGGCAGTTTACTCCAGCCGTACAGCTGACAAGTTCGTGGTACGTCTGCCAGACGGAATGCGGGAACGCATTGCCGAGGTGGCTCGCAATCATCATCGCAGCATGAACTCTGAAATCATCGCGCGCCTTGAGCAAAGCCTTATTCAAGAAGGCGCTCTTGGTGAAGAGCTCAGCATGCGCTTGGACAGCCCTGAGCTGTCCTTGCATGAGCGCGAGCTGCTGCAACGATTCCGACAACTCTCCCATCGCCAGCAAAACGCCCTTGTTTCGCTGATTGCCCATGATGCCGAAATGGCCGCAGACGCGTCCTGATCGCAACGAATATCTTAAAGCCAGCCTTGTGCTGGCTTTTTTTTGCCTGGCGTTTGGCCCTGATTTGAATTTTTGAGCATCCATGAAAAAGCCCGCCAGATAGGCGGGCTTTCTTGACGAGTGATTCAGAGCAGGAAAATCGTCGCCAACCCCAGGAAAATAAAGAACCCACCGCTGTCAGTCACGGCGGTGATCATTACGCTGGCACCCATGGCAGGGTCACGCCCCATGCGGGCCAGGGTCATGGGAATCAATACCCCCATCAGCGCCGCCAACAACAAGTTGAGGGTCATCGCGGCGGTCATGACCACCCCCAGCGACCAGCTGCCGTAGAGCAGATAAGCCACCACACCGATCACCCCACCCCAAATAACGCCATTGATCAGGGACACGGCCAGCTCCTTGCG
Organism: Pseudomonas sp. CFBP 5748; assembly: GCF_053850495.1. Taxonomy (NCBI): domain Bacteria; kingdom Pseudomonadati; phylum Pseudomonadota; class Gammaproteobacteria; order Pseudomonadales; family Pseudomonadaceae; genus Pseudomonas; species Pseudomonas sp. CFBP 5748. Next base: position 360,545 of record NZ_JBSPTN010000006.1, on the reverse strand, counting down.
CATCAATCGCGAGGTATTGCCGGTACTGACCTGGTCCAGCGCCATCGCGCGGACGATCATGGTGATGGTCTGGTTGCCTGAGTTGCCACCGATGCCGGCAACGATGGGCATCAACGCCGCGAGCGCCACCAGCTTCTCGATGGAGCCCTCGAACAACCCGATCACCCGAGAGGCGACAAAAGCCGTAATCAGATTGATTGCCAGCCAGGCCCAACGGTTACGCAGGGATTTCCAGACCGAAGCGAAGATGTCTTCTTCTTCGCGCAGACCGGCCATGTTGAGGACTTCGCTTTCGCTTTCCTCACGAATCAAGTCGACCATTTCATCGATGGTCAGACGGCCGATCAGCTTGCCGTTCTTGTCGACCACCGGCGCAGAAATCAAGTCATAACGCTCGAACGCCTGGGCCGCGTCATACGCGTCTTCGTCCGGGTGGAAGCTCACCGGGTCGCTGGCCATCACCTCGGCCACTTGCTTTTCCGGATCATTGACGAGCAAACGCTTGATGGGCAGCACGCCTTTGAGCACGCCGTCGTAATCGACCACAAACAGCTTGTCGGTATGCCCCGGCAGCTCCTTGAGACGACGCAAGTAACGCAAGACCACTTCAAGACTGACATCCTCACGGATGGTCACCATCTCGAAGTCCATCAGCGCACCGACCTGCTCCTCGTCGTAGGACAATGCCGAGCGCACACGCTCGCGCTGCTGGCCGTCGAGGGTTTCCATCAGTTCGTGGACAACGTCCCGTGGCAGCTCGGGCGCAAGGTCTGCGAGTTCGTCGGCGTCCATTTCCTTGGCCGCCGCCAACAACTCGTGATCATCCATGTCGGCGATCAGGGTTTCACGAACCGAGTCGGACACTTCGAGCAGGATGTCACCGTCGCGATCAGCCTTGACCAACTGCCAGACCGTCAGACGCTCTTCCAGTGGCAGGGCTTCAAGAATGTAGGCGACGTCGGCGGAGTGCAGGTCATCGAGCTTGCGTTGCAGCTCAACGAGATTCTGCCGGTGGACCAGGTTCTCGACCCGGTCATGATGCGGGCCTTCCTGGCGATGCGTCAGGTCTTCCACGACCCGCTGGCGCTGCAGCAGCTCAACGACTTGAGCGAGACGATCCTGAAGGCTTTCCTGCGTTTTTTTGACTTCTACTTGGGACATAGGCGAACTCCACTCCCAGCAGTGGAGCACGCCGGAAGGATCAATCAGTTAATTCATGATTGGCAAAACTAGATATTGAGTAACTACTGGGTAAGTCCATGGAAATATTCCAAAGCCCCGGCGGGGCTGACGGGCGCAATCATACACCGCTTGACGCTTTAAAACGTTAAAAAATCATGGCAAGAACAAGCGCTTGCGAGACAAACCTGAACGCAGGCTGAACCTCTGGCTTTGGACGACTTATCCTGAAAAGAAAACACACGCCCCAGGAGAGATGCAGCGGCTAGCCTTCTGTTTTTTATCGTCAAGGAGGACGCTCGCATGCCCGCCAATCATTACCTTTTTTTGCTCGCCACCCTGCCCTGCCTGCCTGTATGGGCTGCCGGGCAGACCGTGCATCGCTGCGAAAGTAGTGTGGGGCACGTCACATTCACGACGTTGAGCTGCGGCCCGGGAGAAGACCTGTCGCTGCAGCAGATTCATCCGTACAGCCCGGGCACCAGCGGACCGATAACCGAGTCGTTACTGCCCGAAGCAGAGCCCCGACAAACATCCAGTAATAGAACCTCGCGCAAGGAGCTGACCGTTGTCGGCCAGTTCGAAGACCGCTGCGCAAATCTGATCGACGCAAGGCAACGCCGCGAAGCGATCATGAACCAGCGCATCATCGCCGGCATGAGCCAGCAGGACGTAGAGAGCGCCCTGGGCAAACCCCACTCAATCAAAATAAGGAATTCGAGCACGCGGTATACCTACAAAGCGAAAAAAGGTCGCAGCGCGGAGATCGTGTTCGACGAGAAAGGATGCGTGAAAGGCAAATCGTAGACAGCAAAAAGCCCGCGTTTAACGCGGGCTTTTTGGTGTTTG